>JBHEKV010000236.1:0-57715 GCA_041859235.1 Ignavibacteria bacterium
CGTCCGGCTCTTATTTCAGATATAATAGCACGTGAAACCATATCCCTTGGCGCAAGATCCTTAACTGTGGGTGCATAAACTTCCATGAAGCGCTCACCGGCATTATTTCTCAAAATTCCGCCTTCACCTCTTGCGGCTTCAGATACTAAAATTCCCAGCCTCCAAAGACCGGTGGGATGAAACTGGTAGAACTCCATATCTTCAAGGGGCAGCCCTGCTTTGTAAACAAGGGCGCAGCCGTCACCTGTACCAACATGCGCATTTGATGTTATCCTGAACGCTCTGCCGTATCCGCCGGTTGCGAACATAATTGCCTTGGCCTGGAATGTATGAATTTCTGATGTTGCCATATCAATGGCTGTTAATCCTTTGCAGATACCGTCTTCTATAATAAGATCGGTAAGAAAATACTCTGAATAGAATTTAACATTATTTTTTATGCAATTTTCATATAATGTCTGAAGCATGACATGTCCGGTTCTATCAGCCGAGTAACAGGAGCGCATAACAGGAACACGTTTTGAATTCGGGTCGTCAGGATTTTCGGGTTTTGTGTGGCCCCCAAACCTGCGCTGTGCTATCTTACCCTCCTTTGTTCTGGAAAAAGGCATTCCCATATGTTCAAGCTCAATGATAGCCCTTGGCGCATCCTGACACATTATTTCTATGGCGTCCTGGTCACCCAGATAATCAGAACCCTTTACTGTATCGAACGCATGATTCAACCATGAATCTTCTTCCTCGTTTGAAAGCGCCGCGCAAACACCGCCCTGCGCCGTGCCTGTGTGTGAACGGGTGGGGAATACTTTGGATATTACTGCGCATGAGCTTCCTTTTGGAATTTCAACGGCAGCACGGAGACCTGCTCCGCCTGCGCCAACAATTACAACATCAAATTTGTGTATCATTTCAGAGTAAATATAATTTGAAAAATTATTGTTTTCCTTTTTTGCAAAAAGGATCTTGCTACAAATCCCTGATCGCTTTCAGGAGATCAGCTTTCTTTTTATTTTCTTCGGGTGTATATGTATATATGCTTTTTAAGTCCATGTAATACAGCATAGCGTCGGTTTTCTTTCTCTGTTTGCAGGCAATCATACCCAGCAGGTAAGGTATATCAATGTAATAGGTTGAGCCGTACGTCACCATTTCCAGGTCATAAGCTTTTTCTATATAAGTCTTGGCCAAACGGTAATCCTGTTTTTTGTTATAATACAAAGCGCCCAGCGCAACATATGCCTGTGTATAAAGCGGGTCCTGTTTGATTATTTTTTTATATTCTTTTATGGCTTTATCATATTTACCCATGCTTTCATAGATCCCGCCTATCTGGTATCTTAAGTAATGATCGGCGGTATCTTTCTTTGACATCTTCTCATAAAACTCCAGCGCTTTTTTGTATTCTTTAGAAGTTGTATAAGCGCTCGCAAGGCTTGATGAGAGCAGATTCAGCAGGCTATCGCTCTGGAAACGCGCTTTGATAGTATCATACAAACCTTCAGCCTTCGGGAAATTTTCGCAGTAAACGTAAAGATCCATCATATCCCGGTAAACGTTAAAGGAATCAGGTGCGATATCAAGACATTTATAATAGAATGTTTCAGCTTTCTTGAAGTTGATCTTTGCAATGGAATCCTGCTTTACGATAAAAGTATCAAGAGTTTTCATGGTATCTTTCTGCTTAACGTAAAGCCAGTTGTAAGTAGCTTCCTGCTTATAGTTGCCTGCAAGCCTCAAGTTAGAGTAATACAGGCTCTCTTCCCGTTTCCTTTTTGCCTCAGGGTTATTATCTATGTTAGCAATATCAACGGAATTCATAAAATACACAAAACTGTTGATTGCGATAGCGAAGTTAAGATTGCCGTAACCTGTGTATGTGTATGTTGTGATACCAACAACTTCACCTTTGCGGTTAAACAGCGCGCCGCCGGAATTGCCGGGTGATATTGCCGCGGTTATCTGCAGAACTTTTTCAAAATTCTTTTCGATGGGTGAATATGTTACAGGATCTGTGAATGATACTTTCTCATTTTCTCTTATACCGGCAATTATGCCCTGTGATATTGTGTACTCATAACCAAGCGGTGAGCCTATTGCGAATACTTCCTGGCCTACTTTCATTGCATCAGAGTTGCCGAATTTTATTGTGGGAAACTTTGTGCCGTTCGCGTTCTTTATCCTGATGATTGCCATATCATTTTTTTCATCAATGATAAGAAGCTCCGCATCATAGAACGTGCCATCGCTGGTTTTAACCAGCAGACTATCTATGCCATCAACCACATGGTAATTTGTACCGATCAGGCCATCTTCACTGAAAATGAATCCGCTGCCGTTGAGGAGCGTGGTATCAATGGTGGTAAATGAATAATATGAATAATAATTATCGGTATGATACCAGATTGATATCAAACCGGGCTTATTCATTTCAATTATCTGCTCGGCGTTGAAATTGGATGAATCCAGAAAAAATGCGTTCTTCTTCTGGCTTTCTCCGGGTTTATCCTGAGCGTTCACTCCCGCAAAGGTCAATAGTAAAACTACAAGCAGCGAAAAGTATTTTATCAAATTTATTATAGTTATTTATTGTATTTTTTTAATTCGCTAATACCCTCACCCCCATTTATTCTGAAACAGGAGGAGTGAAGTTTGATAAATTTGTTGAAAATTTTGTTTCGCGTAATCACCTCACCCCCAACCCCTCTCCTGCTCCAAAGGAGTCCCTTTGGGAAAAGGAGAGGGGAGAAAATCCGAAGATTTATCGGTCTATTCCCCCCTCTCCTCATAGGAGAGGGGGATGGGGGGTGAGGTTACGAGATTATTTGTTCTTCCATTCAGGCTTACGTTTTTCTACAAAGGCTTTCATGCCTTCTTTCATGTCATCACTTGCAAAAAGCAGGTAAAATGCTTTGCGCTCGTACTCTAAGCCGCCTTCAATAGTAGTATCAAACGATTTCAATATGGAATCCTTAGCCATCTGCAACGCCATTTGCGGCATTGAAGCGATTTCCATAGCAAGCGCCTGGGCTTCTTCAAGGAATACCTCATCATCTGCAAGGCGGGTGACAAGCCCTGCTTCAAACATTTCGCGGGCTGTGTACATTCTGCCTGTGAGTATCATTTCCATTGCGCGGGCTTTGCCAATTGCGCGTGTTAAGCGCTGGGTGCCGCCGGCACCCGGTATAATGCCGAGCTTTATTTCCGGCTGGCCAAATTTTGTGCATTCCGCTGCGACAATCATATCACATGCCATAGTAAGCTCACACCCGCCGCCGAGTACGAATCCCGAGGTTGCGGCAATGATCGGTTTTTTTATCTTGCGGATCTTATCCCACACAGAAAACTGGTCGCGGATATGCATATCAATGGCTGATTGTGTTGCCATTTCCTTTATATCGGCTCCCGCGGCAAATGCTTTTGCGCTGCCGGTGATAACTATACAGCCAACTTCGGCATCCTTATCAAACGCCTCAAGTGTGCTTACAAGCTCACCCATAAGCTCGATATTCAGCGCGTTTAATACATCGGGGCGGTTGAGCTGTATCTGCCCGACTTTTAATCCCTTGGGATTATCTAACTTTGTGACTAATATGTTTTTGTAGTCCATTTTATTTTGATCAATCCCCGCGAAAGCGGGGAACTCCGGTTCTAAGCGATGCGATAAATTCGAGTCATTTGATGAATCTATTTTATCTGATAAAATTAGCGGAAAATACCTGAATTTTGCTTATTTAAAGCACAAATTTAAGGAAAATAGCTGATAGTTACAATATAATAAGGATATTAGGGCAGTTTAGAATACTTTTTATGAGTTTTTCATCTTATAAAACTCAGAATTCTTGATCTTTTCCTCATCGCCAATTTCGAGGATATCGAGTTTGCCTAAGAACTGCACATTTGCGCCTTCCTTGATCTCCACTCCACCTTTAATTGTGACATTTGAGCTTTTGCCGAAAACAACATTAGCCCCTTTGCCGATAATTACTTTCGGTTTAGCCGATTCCGGTTCACTTACGTGGTATGTAGTTGAGCAGTAATTACATTTAATTTTGCTTTCGCCAAGCTCAGTGAAATCATGTGAGCCGCATTGTGTGCATTCGTATTTTTGTATGTTCATTTTGCCCTCACCCCCTAACCCCTCTCCCAGAGGGAGAGGGGAGCGAAGTGTTTAGATTATTATTCTACTGAAAATTATTTTTGGACCTCACCCCCCAGCCCCTCTCCCAGCGGGAGAGGGGAGCAAAGTGTTTAGATTATTGTTGTATTTCTAATTTTGTTTGAGTTACCACACATCTCCCCCCTCTCCTTTCAGGAGAGGGGAAGGGGGTGAGGTTTCTTCACTCTATTATCAAAGTTTTTTCTTTCTTGCTGAAGTTGCGCCAGATTATTGCACCGAAGATTATGAGTCCACCGAAAATTGAATAGATTGACGGCATCTCGCCGATGCCAATAAATACCCAAATGGGATTGAATATCGCCTCAAGTGTTGCGATGATCATAGATTCCGTTGCCGAAACATATTTTATGCCTTCGTTAAATATAATATAGCTAACGCCTATTTGTATTGCGCCCATGTAAAGCAGTATAAGCGATTGTGTAAGGTCAAGAGTGAAATCAGGGAATACAACAATGAACGCAATAACAGCAACCAGAACGTTGCCCATAATTACATTGTTCAGGGTATTATCGTTTTTGTGTTTAACCTTTTTGTATTTAAGAAGAAGGCTGAACATCGCAAAACACACACCGGAAGCAATTGCCAGCAGGTTGCCGTAAATGTTGCCAAGCTCCAGTTTCCCGAAGAAGAAGAGCATCATCCCGAAAATACAGATTATGATAGTTACAACGTTTTTGGAATCGAATTTTGTTTTGAGGAAAAGGGGCTCAAGCACAACAAGGTACATAGGGGCTGTGAACTGCAGGAATATTGCATTTGCAGCAGTTGTCATTTTTGTGGCAAGCACAAAAAGTATCAGTATGCCGGCATAGAAAATTGCGGCGAAGTTTGAGACCTTATCGAATTCAAACTTCAGCTTTTTTTTGCGCGCCATGGTTATGAAAAAAACCGTAAGCGCCGCAATTAAAGAACGGAAGAAGGATATCTGGAATGCGTTTATGGTAAGGTATTTGATGAAAAATCCGCTTGTACTCCACAGGAATGCCGTGAAGGAAATGTAAATAAGACCTTTGCGGTGATTGGGGATCTTGTTCAGCCAGGATAACATCCTGCAATATCCCTTTTAAAATAAAGTAATTCAATGAAAAATAGAATATGTTGTTGCTGAACTGAGAAACCAGTCAAGTAACACCAACAAACGGGGATGAAATATCCATAATTTGTAAATTGATTCAGCGAAATATCAAATTAGCTGTTGGTCACAAGACCAACAGCGGGGGACCAATTGTAAAGTAATTCAATGATAGCCCTCACCCCATACCCCTCTCCCAGAAGGAGAGGGGAGCGAAGAATAAAAATTATTCTACCATTGTCAAAATCATATATTTCTCACACGTCTATCACAACTCTTTTAAGGAGTAATGTACCAGCAGTTATGCGTGCTGGGGGTGAGGTAAAAATTTATTATATTTGTATGATGGAAACATGTACAAATTGCGGAAGCGAACTCACAGGGAAATATTGCTCTAATTGCGGTCAGGAACGGGTTAGGCGGCTTGAGGTTAAATCGATCGTACATGATGTAATACATGGTCTTTGGCATTGGGAAAATTCAGTATTAAAAACACTTTTGAGATTTCTCAAAAATCCCGGCAAAAGCGCCAAAGACTATATTAGCGGTAAACGGAAATCGTTTGTAAAACCTTTTTCATATTTTATCTCAATACAAACAATATTTGTGATAGTTTTTCACCGCATGAGCGAGAATTATTTCGCTTTCTTAAATGTAAAATCTACAGGGACAAATGAAAATTCTCCTGTTGTTGTAAGTGAGATCCAGCATTTAGTTAGTCAATATATTAACTACTTTAATTACTTTATGCCTGTCATATTTGCGTTTTACTTCTACCTTTTTTTCAGAAAAAAAACGGGTGTAAATTATGCGGAATCACTTGCAATTTCTTTATACTGGGTTGGAACGTCATTAATTTTCTCTATTGTGCTTATGCTGATCTCATTCATAGATATAAGGATATGGAATACCAGGTTTGTAATAAGTGCGGCTTTCTACATATTCGCAATTATCAAATTTACTGGTTTATCAAATCTCAAAGTTTTCCTACAGGGACTTTCGGTAACTGTGCTTAGTTATGTTACATTTGTTATATTTGTTACAATACTGATCTTCCTATATCTGCAGGTATTTAAAGGGATCAGCATATTCTGATTGTCTTTTTCCGGCAATTACCGTTATGGTTGGTTAAAAAAAAACGAGTTTTCAAAATTCTGCTGCTAAACCCAGGCTGTTTACATTTCGTAAGCGCTTTCACACAACCGGTATGCGCGCTCAGCATCAGCAATCAATAAAAAAGGTGATATCAGAAATATCACCTTTTGATATAAATAGCGCGGGTATAGTTTAACTTACCTGTAATCACCAAACAGCGCAATAGGGTTGGAAGCAACCTTCACATTTTCCTTTATCGTTAATGTTTTTGTATCTATAACGGTAACAGTACCGTTACCCTGGTTGCAAACAAGCATATAGATCCCGTCACCTGTAAATGCAATATCAACAGGCATTGATAGCCCGAAAATTGTTTTTGTAACCTTATCATCTGCGGGATCTATGATAGTAAGAGAGTTATTCCTGACGTTTGTAATTGCCAAAATTGTGTTATCAGGTGAAAGCCTTATGCCTCGCGGTGACGGGATATCTTTGATTTTCACGATCACCCGGTCTTCTGACAGATCAATTTTTGCAATTTCTGTTGAATCATAATTTGCGAGATAAGCAAATTTTTCATCATTGGTAACCGCAAGTGACATTGGTCTGCCGCCGGTTTCTATCTGCTTAACAATTTGGATTGTGTTCGGATCAATTACCTGGATAAACGGAGTGAATATCTGCGGCATATAGATCCTATCCCGGCTTTTAACAAAATACATTATTCCCGTGCTGATTTCTTTAAGTTCTGTAATACTTTCATCAGCCGTATTGATAACACTGATTCCGTTTGAGGACTGATGCGAAACAAGAACTTTGTTCTTACCGGTCAGCTCTAAAATTGAGCTGGGGTGTTCACTGGTTTTAATCGCAGTAATTTTTTTGTTTGTTTTGGCGTTAAAAACAGTTACATCATTTGAATTAAAATTAGCTACATACCCTTTGCTGCCGTCTTTCAGAATAATAACCGCGCATGGACCTGCGCCTGCAGGTATTTTCCCTTTAGGTTTCATACCTGAAGGATCAAATACCGTTACAAAATCAGCTGCAATGTGAGGAATATAAATTAATCCGGGTTTGCCGATATCTTCATATTGCTCCGGCAGAACATAATTTTTCTGTTCTGTCGTGAATTTATCATTTCCGCATGAACAAAGAAATAAAACAGAAACAATTAAAAACCAGGTTAAGCGTTTCATGGCATTAATTATTTAGTTAAATTATTTGATGAGTATCATTTTATTTACTGCCGAAAAATCGTCTGCTGTTAATCTGTAAAAATATACACCGCTAGGGCAGTTTGATGCATCCCAGGTGTATTCATATGTGCCTGGTGTTAGTTTGCTGTTTACTAACACTGCAATTTCATTGCCAAGGATATCGTAAACAGCCAGGGATACGTCCCGGCGGGACGTCTGTACAGGTATTTCAAACATAATTTTAGTAACAGGGTTGAACGGATTCGGGTAATTTTGGTAAAGAGAAAACCTTTCAGGAACTTCACTGGAGAGCTGATTTATCCCGATGATCTCACTTAAAGATCTTTTGTATAAACCGTTTCCGGTTCCGGCATATATGTAATTATTAATAATGCATAATGACATTATGTACCCGCTGCCTAACCCTTCGCTTCTTTGTGTCCAGGTAGTTCCGTTATCATTTGATACTTTAATACCATAACCTTCGGTACCAGCAATAACGTTATTGCCGGATACCGCTAATGCTGCAGCGGTACCTATATCAAAAGATGATTGTATCCATGTAGCTCCGCCATCTGATGTTACATATACCCCTGAATAATAAGGACCGGCATAAATATAGCTGCCACTAACTGCTACGGAATAGGTCCCGATCTCAATGCTGCCCAACTCTGTCCATGATGCACCGTTATTTGGCGAAGCGAATACTCCCCAGCCATTTACGCCAACTGCAGCAAAAAGAACTGTACCGTAAGCGAAAAGATAATTAATATCTTTGTCATTCATTGATGTTTGCACCCAGCTTATACCGTTGTTGCCGGAAATATAAACTCCGTTATTATCAGTTCCGGCAAACACATTGCTTCCTATCACAGTCATCGCCCATACGTCTTCCATTTCAAGATTTGTCTGAATCCATGCAGCTCCGTTATTCGACGAATAGTATATACCGTTTCCCCTGGTACCGGCAATTATGTTATTACCCGAAATTGCAAGAGACCTGACATCTTTATTGTTCAATGCGGTTTGTACCCAATTAGAGCCATTATTTGATGAATAATATACTCCGTTATGATAAGTACCTATAAACATTTTGTTTCCGCTAAAAGCGATTGAATATGTATCATCATTGCTTAATCCGTTTGTTACACGAATCCATTGAGAATATGATACATCCGACATTATAAATACAATTAATATGTAAATTAACTTGTTCATTGATTTTATTCCATTTTTTGGAAAATTTAGGTGAAGACAAAAAGTTGATATCGGCTATCACTTCAATAAGACCATTTTATTTACTGCCGAAAAATCGTCTGCTGTTAATCTGTAAAAATATACTCCGCTTGGGCAGTTTGATGCATCCCAGGTGTATTCATATGTGCCTGGTGTTAGTTTGCTGTTTACCAACACTGCAATTTCATTGCCAAGGATATCGTAAACAGCCAGGGATACGTCCCGGCGGGACGTCTGTAGAGGTATTTCAAACATAATTTTAGTAACAGGGTTGAACGGATTCGGGTAATTTTGGTGCAACCTGAATTCTTTGGGTGTTCCCGTACTACCAGTTATTCCTGTAGTGATAGGTCTAAGCTGTACATTCAATACCGTCGCCTGGTCGTTCAATGCAGTTACATTATGAACGGTTTTGCTGTAATAACCCGGGGCAGAAAAAGTTAAATTATAAGTCCCCGCAATTATCATCCTGTAATACATTCCAAACAGGCTATCGGAATAGACTTCGGAGCTATCCATATCAAAACCCGTGATTGTAACTTTAGCTTTCAATGGTGCGTTTGTCAATGAATCGGTTATCTTACCGTTAATTCCAAACTGAACTTGTTCAAGATATGCAATAAGTGACCTGTAAAGATACTCCCAATGCGCAGGAAGCTGTGCAGGAGGAAGCAGTTTTGTATCCGAAATTTCAATAGTGCTTTCCCTGCCGTGCCGGTAATATATCTGGTAATCCTGCCTTGAGCCGTGTACATAATACCAGGCATAACCGTTGGTTATGCCGTTAACATATTCATTCATGTAGTTTGCAGGTGCGTGTGCGTGAACGGTGTCGGCAAATCTCCTTGAAACTCTAACCCACCAGGCGTCATCGGTAGCAAGTCTAGCCCAGCAATCCCACGGGTAGTTAACAACTTCAGTGCCGCCGTGAAAATTGGCTGAAAGCCTCCAGTAGTAAGCGCCGGATGCATTCATAAAATTTATTATCTCAGGCTGAAGATCCGGATTTCCGTAGTAATCAGTACCTGGATAGTTTCTGTTGAGATCTATATTGTTTGCATTACCACGTATCGCGCCATTAACTGTGCTGTTTCCAGTCCTGTATGTACCATCAGGATTGCCCAGCGGATTTATCCAGATCTCTGTATTATTTATCAGGTTGGTATATTGTGTGACAGATCCATATCCTGCAAGAAGAGTATTGATCAGCCTCAGCATAAGCACATAACCTGTGGTTTCATCACCATGCATTGAAGACGTGTACATTACTTTGGGTTCAGCCTCGGGTGTGTTTACATTATCAGATAAGACTGCAAACAGCATTTGTCTGCCCTGTACCGTAGTGCCGATGTTGACTATTCTGCACAGGTTTGGGTAGCTTGCAGCAAACTGGTTCATCATTGCTACGTATGCCTCGTAAGTTGGGTACGAGTCCCATTCCATAAGTTCAGCAGGGGAGTCCTTCATGTTCAGATCGAAATTCGCATCGCCGGGATGAGGAAGAACAGTAAACGGGATACAGAGTTTCAGAAACTCTTCGAATTCAGCTTTGTTTGCATACGCGAATACTGTTTCCCCTTTTACATCATCAACCGAAATTATCTTTGATAACTCGTTGATCCTTGCTTTATCGAAAACCTCAAAAGAAAAATATACTTCTCCTTTAGTATCAAGGTACTCATATGCTTTTTGTTTTTCTGTTGAAATATTTTGGGAATTTGACGTATAAGGAAAAATGAACGTTAAAATAAATAAAACTATCAGAGTATTTTTCATTGTATTATTAACTTAGAAATCATAATAATTCAACATAAAATACTTCCTTAAGAGGGTATTATCCTATGATATATTGCAATCAATTATATGATAATTATATGCAGTGAAAATGCGCTTTTTGAACTAATTTCATAAAAAAATGCCGGTTTTGGACCGGCATTTTAGCAAATTAGTTAACCATTTCTAAAACTCAGCGTTTATTCCGATAGTTGGAAGTATGCCCAGATTTTTATTGGTCTCAATTTCCCGGGTAAAAGGATTCCATTCATACTGATAAACATTCTGCTTGTTGTAGATATTTTGGATGTCAATATATGTAGTTAGAGTCCATGCCTTGAATATAAATTTTTTCTCGGCTCTTACATCAAGCCTGTGGTAAACAGGAAGAGTTTCTGTGTTATACAGGTCATAATTTATTGTACCATCAGCGGGGTTGATCGGAGTATACGGTCTTCCTCCTGCAATACGGAATTTCGCGCTGAATTCCCAGGAAGTACCAAGTTTATAACCGCCGTTTATGTTCGCAACAAAACGGTTATCCCAGTCTGATCTGCGCTCGATGCCGTCGTATGCTTTATACTTAACATCGCTGTATGAAAAGCTTAGTGTTCCGTAGAAATTTTTTGTTAATGCTTTCTGAAGGAAGATCTCAAACCCTTTTGCATTTCCTGTACCTTCGCTTTTTAGTTCTTCCAGTCCGAATGAATTCTGAGTTTCAAAGCCGCTGTTGTTAGCAAGTATCAGGTAGGGTCTGCTTACACTCACAGGATAGTATTTGTAATCCTTGTAATATCCTTCAATGGTCAGGCGGGTGCTTTCATCCAGCAGGTACTCAATACCTGCAATGTAATGGTCAGCCCTGATATCTCTTAGATCTTTGTTCTTTTCAGAACCAACAATCCATATATTAGAAGGTGACTGGTGAAAGATACCATAGGCAAGGTTGACTGAAAAGACCGGAGTTATTGTAATTGCAAGACTTGTTCTTGGGGAGAAGTAACTCTTTTTATTTATCAGGTCAAAGTAATCATATCTTAAACCCGCAGTCAGCTTTAATCTTTTCATGAAGTTTTGGACTATTTCAGCATAAGCAAAAGCTTTATAGGTGCTGATATTTTCCAGGATAGTTACCGCAGGAACGATAAAGTTATTGCCGGTATTAGGATCGATATAGTAAAGTGTATCTGCTTTTTTATCGATATCATAATTCAGTTTCAGTCTTTTTCCGGCTCCGCCAAGTGAAATGAATGTGGAACTGCCTAAACGGCTGTTGTAATCAAGCTTCAGCTGAACATCGCTTTCTTTTGAATCATTCCTGAACACCTCGGTGAAGTTGCTGTCTCTTTGTGAAAAATTGTAATTTGAAAAATTCCTCGCTACTGAAGTTATCAGAAATGAATTCTTATCTAAAAGGGTTTTCCATAAGACACCTGCCGAATAGCTGTTTTGGTTGTTCTTTAATATGTTTAGGTTGTTTTGTTTGTTTTCTTCGGTATCATTGTTGAATCGCACTTTATCAAGCGCGCCGAATGAATTGAATTCAATGAAATTCTTATTATTGATTTTAAAATCGGCTTTAGCCTGGAAGTCTGTATATTCAGGCACAAAGGAAAACCCGGCAGCGTTAAAAATAAGATCAAGGTAACTTCTCCTTGCGGAAATTAACCAGCTTGAGCGGTTCTTTTTTGAAATTGGCCCTTCAAAATTCGCACCGAAACCGGTACCGCTTAAGTTTATCTTGCCGAAGAATTTATCATAACTGCCGGCCCGCTGTTCAATTTCGACTACTGATGAAAGTTTATCTCCGTATTTAGCGCTGAATCCGCCGGTAAGGAAGTTAACATTCCGTACAAAATCAAGATTTAGAATACTTACCGGGCCGCCGGTTGCGCCCTGGGAGCCAAAATGATTTATGTTGTTTACCTCGAATCCATCAACTACAAACAGATTTTCTGCAGGAGAACCTCCCCGAACCAGCAGGTCATTTCTGCCATCTGAGGTAAGTGAAATTCCGGGAAGTGACTGGATAACTCTGCCGATATCTTCAAGTCCACCCGGGAAACGCCGTATTTCTTCAAAAGTAAGCGATTTATAAGATGTGGTTACATCTCCCGGCTTCTGAAATCTTGAATCTTCGATCACCACTTCTTCCGTGGATATTCCCTGAAGTTCAATAATGAGCTCTCTTTCAATGCCGGTTGAAATTACAACATCCGTTTGAATGTATTTTTGATATGAAGCAGAACTGAATTCAACTTCGTATGTACCAACAGGAATACCCGTGAGCCGGAAACTGCCATCTTCTTTCGAACGGGTCTTTAGATCAGTACCCAAGATCTGAATATTGATATCTTTTAAGAAAGTCTGTGTGAATTTATCAATAATAATGCCGTTTAAAACGCCGTTTTGCTGCGAAAATGATAAAGAAATTGAAACAAACAGTAAAATTACAGTAAGTATTCTTTTCATTGTAATATTTTTTTTGGAAAAATAGGTTAGATACAGTATTAACTGCAGGAACTGAATTTTTAGTTCCAGAAATGAACTTAAGAACTGAATTCTTAAACCCGATTCTGTGATGCAGAAAATCCGCAGCGAAGCATGAAAGCATAGCCGAATATTTCTACTTTATCAAAACCATTTTTTTGGTTTCTGTGAAACTGTTGGTTGTTAAACGGTAAAAATATGTTCCGGTTGAAAGTCCGGAAGCGTCAAAATCAATTTCATATAACCCTGCGCTCAAATTTACATTAAGTAATGTTTCCACCAGTTTCCCTGATACATTATATACCTCTATTTTAACAGATTGTGAGGCGGAAGCAGACGCGGGAATACTGAAACGTATCCTGGTTGAAGGATTAAACGGATTCGGATAATTCTGCTCAAGCGAAAATTTATTCGGTATTTCGGTTGATACAGGCTGAATACCAATAGTTGATGAATATTTTATCGTTACAAAATCAGTATTTCCAAGGTTATCACTGCCGCCAGTTACATAAACATTTCCATGATTATCAACTGTAAGCGCGTTGCCGCTATCAAACTCATTCCCTATGCCGTTATAGGTCATTACCCACTGCTGAACACCTGAGGAATTATATCCGACAGTTACTATGTTCTGCGGATTACCAACACCATCGCCAACAATACCTGTGACATAAACATTGCCGTTTGCATCAGGTGCAACCCAGTTGCAGTAATCATTGCTTGAATCGGGTCCCGCATAACGCGCTATCCACTGCTGTGTGCCTGAATTATTATATTTGATAGTACAATAATCGTCACCTGTTCCTATTCCCGCGCTGTTGCCGGTTATGTAAACATTCCCTGCCGGATCTAGAATGATATTCCATGATTCATCCCAGCCGTCCGGACCGTCATATCTTTGTACCCATTGCTGAGCGCCGGAATTGTTGTATTTTATTGTGCAGTAATCCGGACCCGAATTGCTGCCGTAACTGTAGCCTGTCACAAAAATATTTCCATTCGCGTCAATCGCATTTGAAGATGGGAAATCTTCTCCGTTTCCGGGACCATTGTAAAACACTGCCCAGATCTGACTGCCGTTTGCGTCATATTTTATAGTAATGTAATCAAGGTCAGAACCTGTCCTTGTGACAGCACCTGTTACATATGAATTACCTGCATTATCAATTGCTATCGAGTTTCCGTAGTCATCATTGTTGGCTGAACCGTTATATCTCTTAATCCACTGTTCAGTACCTGAAGAATTATATTTAATAGTACATACGTCATCACCCGAAGAACCGCCATTGCTGTAGCCTGTGATATACACGTTTCCTGAATTATCAAATTGCAGAGAGTATACTTCGTCAGTCGCGTTACCCGGACCGTTATACCTTGATGCCCATTGCTGCACACCCGCTGAATTATATTTAACCACGCAGTAATCAAAACCGCTGCCTGTTCCTGTACTTGCACCGCTCACATAAACGTTACCTGAATTATCAACTTTTACAAGATATGCATCATCATCAGCGTTGCTGGGCCCGTTATATCTGCCAACCCATTGAGTCAATCCTTCACTATTGTATTTGACTACCGTGAAATCTTTCCCTGAACCTGAACCTGTACTGGCGCCGGCAACATAAATATTGCCCGCTCCATCCGCATATATTGATGTCGCTTCATCGTAATCGTTACCTGTACCGTTATAGCGTTTTTCCCAAACAGTAGAAACCTGTGAGAATAAATGAACTGTAAATACTAAAAACGAAAGAAGCAGTATTGATTTTTTCATAAAGTATTTTTTTACAGAATATTAAATTGTAGTTCTTTATACTTATAATACAGTAAATATAATGATAATTATTATTTATTGGATTAGAGTAAACAAGTTGGATTTTATAAATCCGTTAGTTTTTCAACAAATTTATGAATTTCCGCTAGTTTTTCCGCTGGTGTATGCTGATGCGGAATACGGAAAAGCACCGAAAGTGAGCTTTTTGATTGCTTAACACGTGACGTGTTTTTGAAATTTTCATTTATGACACTGAGTACTTTTTCAAAATAACCGCTCGTGAAAATTGCTTCATTGTTCAGGTCAAAGAATAACTCAAGCTGCTCACCTGAAATTACAATTTTTTCAAATCCTATAGCAGAAAGTACAAGCTTTATTTCAATATGATGAAGCAGTGAAATAACTTCTTCGGTCAGTTTGCCGAACCGGTCTTCAAGCTCAAGCTTTATTTCATTAAGTTCATCCTGGGAAGCAACTTTGGATAATCTTTGATATATCTCAAGCCTTGTGTTTTCATCATCAATATATGATTCCGGAAGGAACATACTGATATCAGATTCAACTAATACATCTTTAAATTTAGGTTTACTGCTTTTTTGTGTAAGCTGCTGCATTGTTTCAGCCGGAAGCGACTCAGCAGGAATAGTTTCTTTAAGTTCAGCTACAGCTTCATCAAGAAGCTGCATGTACATATCAAACCCAATTTCGCCGATAAAACCGCTTTGCTCTTTACCAAGCAGGTTGCCTGCTCCGCGTATTTCAAGGTCTTTCAATGCAAGGTTCATTCCGCTGCCAAGTTCCGAGAATTCTTCTATCGCATGCAGTCTGCGTACAGCCTGCTTTGTGAGTGAACTCTGCGGTGGAGTTACAAGATACGCGTAAGATTTGATATTCGACCTGCCGACCCTGCCCCTAAGCTGGTAAAGCTCAGCCAGCCCGAAGTTATCGGCGCGGTTAATTATAATCGTATTTACACTGGGTATATCAAGACCCGATTCAATGATCTTTGTGCAAAGCAGTACATTCGATTTCTTTTCAAGGAATCTCATCATCACATTTTCAAGCTGGGCAGGGGACATTTGTCCGTGTGCGATTGCCACTTTTGCATAGGGCACAACCTCTTCTATGATCTCTGCAAGCTCATCAAGCTTCGCAATTTTATCATTAACAAAATAAACCTGCCCTCCGCGCTGAAGTTCTCTTGAAATAGCGTTACCCAGTACTTTTTTATCAAAATTCACAATCTCGGTATGTATCGGCTGACGGTTCTTTGGCGGAGTATTGATTATGGATAGATCCCTTGCACCAAGTAGCGAAAAGTTTAAAGTTCTCGGTATCGGTGTGGCAGTTAATGTAAGGACATCAACATTTTCCCTGAGGAATTTAAGTTTTTCTTTCGCCTTTACGCCAAAACGCTGCTCCTCGTCAATTATAAGAAGACCCAGATCTTTGAAATGCACATCTTTTGAAAGCAGCCGGTGTGTGCCGATAATTATATTGATCTTACCATCTTCAAGTTTCTCAAGAATTTCTTTCTGCTCTTTTTTAGATTTAAATCTTGAAAGGTGTTCAACTTCTGTTGCCCATGCTGTTAGCCTGTCTTTAAAAGTATTATAATGCTGCTCTGCCAATATGGTTGTTGGTACAAGTACAGCAACCTGTTTGTTATCAATTACCGCTTTAAAAGCAGCGCGAACCGCAACCTCTGTTTTACCGAAACCAACATCACCGCAAACAAGTCTATCCATAGGGTTTTCTGACTCCATATCACGTTTTACTGCCTCAGTTGCGCTTGCCTGGTCAACAGTATCCTCATAAATAAAGCTGGCTTCAAGTTCTTTCTGCCAAACAGTATCACCCGAAAACCGGTAACCCTTTTCTGATTTACGTTTTGAGTATAACAGAATAAGATCTCGTGCAATCTCCTGTATCTTTTTCTTGGTTTTCTGCTTGATGCGCTCCCACTCACTGCCGCCAAGTTTGTTAAGTTTTGGTGTGACACCTTCCTGGGCAGAGAATTTTTTAATAAGATTAAGTGAATTCAGATTAACGAATACAGTATCGTTATCCTTGTAAAGCAGTTTAACAGCTTCCTGCTCAACTCCGCCGGTAATTATTTTTTTAAGCCCTGCATATTTCCCTATACCAAAATTCTGGTGAACCATAAAATCGCCGTAGTTTACGGTGCTCAATTCCTTAAAAGTGATGCCGCCAAATTTCCTTTTCCTCTTTGCGGGCCTGAAATACCTTCCAAAAACCTGATGTTCTGTATAAACTGCCAGATTTGCTGAAGGAAGAATAAAACCTTCATGAAATGAACCATTGAGGAATTTAATGCCGGGCAGGTTTTCTGTGTTCATCAGGTCTTCAACCAGTTCCCGCATTCGGTTAAGCTGGTAATCATCGGTGCAGCTTATGTACACTTCATTGCCGGCAGATGTCAGTTCTCTGAGGTTTTCAGCGAATAGTTTTGAACTTGAATTGAATGATGGCTGGGTCTTGGCGTCAAAAAAAAGCTCATTTATCTTTTCTTTCTCTTCATTGTTAAAAGAGACGCTTTTCAGTAGTGGAAAACCGGAAAAATAATTCCGCCTGAAATTAATACTCTTGAAAAAGATGTTCGGCATATCTTCCTTTATAAGATCCGGTTCATCCAGCAGGAAAAGAGTGTCATTTTTGAAATAATCTATCAGTTTTTCTGTTGAGCTTCCATCCTGGTTTAAAGTTTCGGCCGAGGGCAGTATCTCAACAGAATCCAGCTGCGCTATTGAACGCTGTGTAACAGGGTCAAATTCCCTTATTGATTCAACAAGATCACCAAAAAACTCGATCCTAACCGGCTGGTTCAGATTATCAGTGTAAATATCAATTATGCCTCCGCGAACAGCGTAATCATTTTCTTCTTCAACAATTTTCTTTTTTGTGAAATTGAATTCCCTGAGCTTCAAAACGAGTTCCTCGAAACTGAATTCAGTGTCCTTCTTAAGCGAAATAGTATTTTTCCTGAAAGATTCTTCAGTAATAATGTTTTTGTCAAGAGCAGCCGGAGACGTGACAAGTACGAAACTTTCACTTCCTGTAATTTTTTTCAGAGTACCTGAAAGGGGAGTCACATCAGATTCAAATTCTTCATCAAATTCACCAAGATACAAAGATGTTTTATCTTCGCCGATCAGCAGGTTCAGGTCATCTTTCAGCCTGAAAAGCCTTGCTGAATCACTTGAACAAAAGACTATTTTCCTGTTCGATTCGAATAAAAAGGAAATTACAAATGACGTAAGCGAACCGCGAATACCGGTAAAAAAAAATTCTTTTTCACCTGAAGCTGTTATCTCCCGGAATTCAGGAGATTGCCGGATTTTTTCCTGTAATTGCTTTAACAAAGCCTGTTGCTAAGTTCAATAAATTCATGAATGGTCAAGTTCTCCGCTCTTCTTCCAAGATCGATCCCTGCTTTCGAAAGGTCAGCATCAATGTTCTTCAGGGCATTCTTAAGAGTTTTTCTTCTTGTCCCAAATGCCGCTTTTACCAATTTTCTGAAGAAGACCTTATCTTTCACGTCCTCTTCCAGAGATACAGAAAAATCGAAATAGATGATCCTGGAATCAACTTTTGGTTTGGGATAAAAACAATTGCGGGATACTTTGAACAGCAATTTGGATGATCCGAAGACATTAAGTAATACGCTGGGAATACCATACTCCTTGTTATTAGGGTCAGCCGTGATACGGCGGGCAACTTCTTCCTGTATCATCAGCTGAGCGTCTTTTACAATAGTCCTGAAATCCATTAGCTTAAAAATAATCGGGGAAGTGATATTATACGGAATATTGCCTATTACACGAAGCTTTTCAACCGGATTACCGCGCAATTTGTCCAAGTCCAGTTTAAGAAAATCAGCGTTTACAATATTCAGCCCGGGAAATAAATCCTTCAGAAAAGTGCAATTATTTCTGTCAAGTTCTATGACAGTAAGATTTGAAGTTTTCTGCAAAATATATTTTGTTAAAGCGCCCCGTCCAGGGCCGATTTCTATAATATGTTCACCCTGTTCAATTTCAAAAGTATCTACAATGTTCCTGCAGATATTTTCATCAATCAAATAGTTCTGCCCCAGCGATTTTTTTGGGCGTGTATTGTATATATTATTGCTTTTCAAAACTTCTTCAGGGATTTAAGATCAGTAAGTCAAATTTTCTATCTGTCATTTCGGGCTCACTGCTCACATTTTTTTTATAATCACCGTAACTCCACATTCTTGCCTGGTCACGGTAATGTACGCTCACTGGCTGCCCCGATTGTCCTGTAGAATTTACCGTCAATGGATGATCTATATCAGACATATCAATTAACATCCGCATAGACGCGCCTACTACAACATCAAAATTTCCCTTCTCAATTACATCGCTGAACCTGTATTCAGTATTGTTAATGCTTGTTTGGTCACCGCCAACATCGTAAGGTCCAATATTGAATGTCTTATCCAGAGCTTCAACAAACCCAAGAGGATGCCTGAATTTTGTAGTGTGTACTGAACCCCAGTTCCATGTGTTCCTGTCTTTCCCGGGAAACCTGGCTTTCAAAAACTCCACTGTTTGTAATATGCTTTTTCTTACTATATCTCTTCGGGTTTCAGTGTTATCGGTTATTATGTTATCGAACCATACATTATCCGGTTGCTTCATAAGTATTTCAAGCGAACGGTAGGGAATATTCTGGATTGAGATAAAATCATTGAAAACATTCTGCCCCAATTCATCTTCAAAAGTATTCTTTACCAGGAATACAAGGTATGTATTATAGATCAGAGATGCTGCCTCATTTTTATTCAGGTCCCCATTCCAGTTTTTCAGTTTTTCAACTGCCCAAAGGGCGTCATCATCGCCAAAACTAAAGTTATCGTGAGTATCTGTATAAATATCCTTAAGTATTTCCAGGGCATAAGGTGATTCGTAACTATTTTGCAGAATCTTAAGATCCTCAATATCGAAAACAGTTTTGCTCTTTATGAAACCTGAAATGCTCTTGTATCTTGATGACGGTTCCCATAAATAAGAGATGTAATACTTATCTTTTTTGTCACTTAGCCAATCATAGGGATTTGTATTAGCTGTAATAAGATAACCTTCAGGCGGATTATATACTTCAGGCATTTTTTCAAATTCTATGAAACCGGTCCAGTTCAATTCATCTTCCCCGGGAAAAATGTAGCTGTAATCATTATTAGTTTTTCTCACGGGAATCCTGCCGCCTGCTTTGTATCCAATATTGCCGTATATATCGGAGTAGATGAAATTCTGAGCAGGTGCGCAATAATCTTTCAGGGAATTTCTGAATTCATCCCAATTCTTTGCAGTATTTATCCCGTAGAAACACTTCACTTCATCGCTGTACTCAAAACCTGTCCAGAGAAAAGTCATCAGTTTATCGTTATATGGGTTTTCAGTATTTTCCTGCATATCAGCAAAACCCCTGAATTTAAGGTCAGAAACAACCGGTCCAATTGCTGTTGTTCTAACTATGAATTCAGTTTCCACAGAATCTTTAATGTAGATCTTTTCCACAATAGAATCTATTGCAGCAGACTGATTGTTATACTTGTATTTTCTGCTGTCAGCGGAGTCACGCTTAAGGATAACGAAGTCGTTATCATCATTCATCAAATTGGTTAAACCCCAGCTTATGAATCTGTTATTACCGATAACAATCCCGGGAATACCGGGGAATGACATGCCGCGTACATCAAGCGCGCCACCCTTAAGATACAGTTCATACCATCTGGATGGAGCCTGGAGCGCAAGATGCGGGTCATTGGCAAGTAATGGTTTTCCGGAAATTGAACGGCTTCCGGAAATAACCCATGAATTGCTTCCGGTATGCGAAACATCTATGTTAAAAAACTTGCGGTAGTCTCTGTTCGCTTCAAAAAAATCTTTTCCCAAAAATGAAACCTGTCTCAGATATTCTGCATTGTCGTTTTCAAGCAGCCCGGTTTCTGTTTTCTTCTTTCGTTTCTTCGGCGTTTCTGTTTCTTCGTTTGTGGCTGTTGAATCAATTTCTTCCGGTTCGGGTTTTTTGTAAATGGTTATATTCGTATCAGGAAACATAAGAGCGGTTTTTTCGATCCCGGTTTTATTTAGAATTTCACCCATGATATAATCAGTGTACCAGGCAATGTTCAGGTCCCATCCCATCATCCTTGCAAGCATTAGGGAGTGTTCCGGTTTCCATGGTTCAGGCCTGTAATTTAAGGCGTCAAATTCTACGGGCAAATTATCATAGTTGGATTCAATAAATTTGTTTACCCCGGCGGTATAAGAAGTGAGTATTAGTTTTGACTCAGGGCTGATATTTTCAAACCACCTGTATGCGAATCTATGTATACCGATAGTTCTGAAGAGTTTATCAAATTCTATTACCTGAGAACCAAATATTTCCGAAAGCCTTCCCTGCGCCACTCTCCGGGTTAGATCCATTTGCCACAATCTATCACGGGCATGAAGATAACCTTCTGTAAAATAGGCATCTTCCTGATTCTGTGCCAGGATAGCCGGAACTCCGAATTCATCAAAGTATACTTTTACCTGCGATTTTAAGCCGGAAACGGCAATTTCACCGGATGTGGGATAATGTGATTTCCTGGAAAGATTATTAAAAAGTAGACCCAGTATAAGAATTGCGGGAATAAATATAATAATTGTACCTAGAAACGTTTTAACGTATTTGTTCATTTAAATATATATAAATATAACCATATTACATTTGAACTTAAATTCTTATTTTCGCCTTATAATATCAAGGGAAAATACCGGAGAACAAAACCAATGAAAAAAGCAGCATTTTTAATTGCCCTCTTTTTTATCAGCAGCAATATATTTTCACAGATCGATTTTCAAAAGGGTTCTGTGGCTGAAGTTCTTGCAATGGCGAAAGCTCAGAATAAACTCGTAATGGTTGATGTTATGACAGACTGGTGTAAGTGGTGCATAGAACTGGACAATAAGGTTTATGCAAAGAAAGAAGTATCTGATTTTGCAAATGCTAATCAGATAAATTACAAGATAGATGCCGAAAAAGGTGAAGGCGTTGATTTTGCAAAGAAATATAAGATCCAGGGATTTCCCTCTATATTATTTCTTGATGGCGATGGTAACGAGATAGACAGAGTATATGGCTACGTTCCGGCAAAGGATTTTATGGAGATGATGCAGGATTATAATAAGGGCATCAATACATTTTCTTACCTGAAGGCAGAAGTTGAAAAGAATCCCTCGAACATTGAAGCATCTTTAAAACTTGCTGATAAGTATTCCATGTACAGCGAACCCGATAAAGCCAAAGAGCTGCTGAACAGGATAGTTGAATTGGACGGCTCTAATGCAGGCGGAAAAACTGACGATGCGAAGTTCAGGCTTGTACTTTTTACTGAAAAAGAGGAAAAAGCTAAACTGCTCGAAGCGTTCATAAAAGATAATCCAAACAGTGACCAGCTGAAAGATGCTTATGTAGCTTTATCAGAAACATATTATTATGACCTGAGTGATATGCCGTCATCTGAAAAATGGTTCAAGGAAACACTGAGCAGGTTCCCCAATGATGAGTATGTTGGTTCAAGTTATGGTCAATATATGAATCAGATCGCCATTGGATTTGCTGATAAGGGAACCGGGCCGGAGGACTTCAATAAGGGTCTGAGTTTTATACAGACTGCACTGCAGTATGTTGCAGGTTCGGTAAATGAGGCAAGTTCCTACTATATACAGTCAAAGCTATATTATAATCTGAAAGAATATTCAAAAGCGCTTGAATCAGTTGATAAAGCTCTTAAGATTTTTGACAGGAAACTATACAGAGATCACAAAACTAAAGTGGAGCAGCAGTTAAGCCAGAAATAAAATGAAAAGAGTAACGCTTTTGGTTTTAAAAGCCCTCTTTTTTACTGTATTGTTCGCATTTGTTTACCAGATGGTGAACAGCTCTCTGGATATATATAATAATTTCGCATACGATAAGGCTGTATTAAGATACACTCCTTACGGGTATGTGCCGCTGCTTGATAACCCGAATGATTACCACAGCAGTAACGCTGATGTTAAGGGCGGTGATTTTGTTTATGTTGAAAACTGGGAATCAGCTGATAACGGCAGTGTAGTTTTCGCGAAAGTAAGATCAAAACTCAGCTATGGGTACGTAAACAGAAGGATGCTGGTTGAGGCAAACATTAACGTAATGCCCATTATTTCGGTTCTGATATTGAGTTTGATGCTGATATTTACTGTAAGGAAAGTTTATTTGAAGATCCATACTATACATTAAGGAAAGAAAAAATTGTATTCAGCAAAAATTAAAGTAACGCTTCGCAAATCAATTCTGGATCCGCAGGGGAAAGCAGTTGAGCACTCTATTCAAAGCCTTGGATTCAATAACATAATTGATACAAGGATCGGGAAGTATATTGAACTGAAAATTGATTCTAAATCAGATGAAGAAGCGCGTCTTGTTACTGATGAAGTTTGCAGAAAACTTCTTGCAAACCAGGTTATGGAAGATTATGAATTTGAAGTTGTTAGTGTAAACGGAAAATAATTAAGCGGGTATTAAATGAGTAAGGCAAAGTTCGGAGTAGTTGTATTCCCGGGTTCTAATTGCGACCATGACGCATATTATACTTTAAAACATATACTGAACCAGGATACAGAGTTCTTGTGGCATAAGAACGGTTCAATTGGCGACAGGAATGTTATTATTGTGCCCGGCGGATTTTCATACGGAGACTACCTGCGATGCGGCGCAATTGCGAGATTTTCTCCGATCATGAAAGATGTTGTAAGGCATGCATCAAACGGGGGAGTAGTTATTGGTATCTGTAACGGATTCCAGATATTATGCGAGACAGGGTTACTACCAGGAGCCTTGCTTAGAAATGCCAGTTTGAAATTTGTATGCAAAAATGTTACATTGAATGTAGTTAACAAAAACACCATTTTTACAAACGCATATAATGGCGGCGGGAATGTAATGGCGGATAAAATGATTGTCCCTGTAGCCCATGGTGACGGCAATTATATATGTGACATAGATACACTGAAATCACTAAATGATAACGGACAGGTGGTTTTCAGGTATGAAAATAATCCTAACGGCGCAATAGATGATATTGCCGGGATTATGAACGAAAAGGGCAATGTTCTTGGAATGATGCCCCATCCCGAAAGAGCCAGTGAAGACGCTGTAGGTTCAAGCGACGGAAGAAAATTATTCGAGAGTGTGATAAATTCCGTAAACTAAACGTTATAAAAAATGTATACATCACTTGATGTTGCAGTAATAATGTTTGTAGCAGTTGTGACAATTTATTGTGCAGTAAAAATACTACTAAAAGTTTTTCATTAATAAATGTTCCGCAATAAGCGGAATAATGGAGCAAAAAAATGTTTGGATTAGGTCCGCAGGAAATAATTTTGATATGTATCGTAATACTTGTGCTCTTTGGAGCTAAAAAGATACCTGACCTGATGTCTGGTCTCGGAAAAGGCATGAGGGAATTTAAAAAGGCGTCCAGAGATATCGAATCTGAGATTAACAACGCCGCCGGCGATGAAAAGAAGCCGAGCTAATGAGTGTATTTGTATTACGACCCACTAACCAGTAAGCTGAAGATAATTTTTTGAGAGATATGTATAATGATTACGCTGCTCTTAGAGCCGGACTTAATGCCGGCAGGGTTTCCTGCAGGGATATTGTTAGACATTATCTTGATAATATCATTAAAGGGAAGCATCTGAATGCTTTCCTTTTGGTTTTTAATGATGAAGCTTTAAAACGTGCAGATGAAATTGATCAGAAGTTAAAAGCCGGAACCGCAGGAAAGCTTGCGGGAATGGTGATTGCTGTGAAAGATGTACTTTCTTTGAAAGGATATACCCTTACATGTTCATCTAAAATACTGGAAAAATTTGAAGCACTATACACTGCAACCGCTGTACAGCGGCTGCTGGATGAAGATGCAATTGTTATAGGTAAGACAAACTGCGATGAATTCGCGATGGGATCTTCCAACGAAAACTCAGCATACGGGTGTGTATTAAACCCGCTGGATAATTCCAGGGTACCTGGCGGTTCTTCTGGCGGCAGTGCTGCCGCAGTTGCGGCTGATATGTGTATGGTATCCTTAGGTACTGATACAGGAGGCTCAATCCGCCAGCCTGCTGCTTTTTGCGGAATTGCCGGACTGAAGCCCACATACGGCAGGATTTCGAGGTATGGATTGACCGCATTTGCTTCCTCTTTTGATTCAATAGGACCATTTGCAAAAAGTATCAGAGATGCGGCACTGGTACTGGAAGTTATGGCCGGAAAAGATAAAAACGATTCAACTTCAGTTGATCATGCGGTTGATAATTATTCTGCTGAACTTGATGATTCCGGGCTTTCGGGTGTGAAGATAGGAGTTATAACTGACCTGGACGAGGCCGGGCTGCAGATAGAAATTAAAGATACACTCAGCCAAACCATTGAAATGCTGAGATCAAAAGGCGCACTGATAATTCCTGTTGAACTTCCGAATCTCAGATACTCAATTCAGGCTTATTATATTCTTACTACAGCCGAAGCATCCAGCAACCTCGCAAGATTTGACGGCGCCAGGTACGGTCTCAGGGCGAAAGACTCTGCAGTGCTGGAAGATATGTATGTGAATTCAAGAACTGAAGGTTTTGGTACTGAAGTAAAACGCAGAATAATGCTGGGCACGTACGTGCTTTCACACGGTTACTATGATGCTTATTATAAAAAGGCACAGAAAGTGAGAAGATTGATCAAAGAGGATTTTCAGAGGGTATTTAAGGATGTCGATTTTATTCTTGCGCCAACTACGCCCACTACTGCGTTTAAACTTGGCGAAAAGACCAATGATCCTCTTGCAATGTATCTCAATGATGTATATACCACATCCTCCAATTTATCCGGGAATCCCGCATTAAGCGTACCGGCGGGGATAGACAAATCAGGACTTCCGATCGGGTTACAGATAATTGGCAAAGATTTTGATGAAGCAGGAATCTTAAGGTTAGGGAACTGCATAACTTCGAACTCCTAAATTAAGCGTAATTGTTTACGTGGAATGACTCAAATTCTTCAATACTTATCACGATCTTCTTCTTAAGCTGAAGGTACGTTACTTCTGCAGGATCACCCAAGTACCACTCTTTGCTTTTTTTAATCCTAAAATTCTTTAATATATCTGAATCAAGTATGCTCTTAACTTTACTAAGATCTTCAGGATTATGAATTATAAATCCTCTAACCTCGCACTTCCCTGAAAACAGGAAATAGTCTATTTTGAAATTTATTGAAATATTCTGCAAGGCAACAATAGCCTTTTTTAACTGTTCATTTGTCATAATTACGAAAATACCTAATAAAATCCATATTTTAAAGAGGAAATTATGGTGAGGGTCGCTTAAAAAAAATATTCGAATGACTAATTTCTTAATTTTTCATTCATTATTATTGAAAATTCTGATGAAAAAAATCAAAATAGTATGCCTTGGCGGAAGTATGGAGCTGAGATCTTCCACTTTGGGAATATTAAAATACTCCGCTGTAAGACTAAAAGAACTGGGTGCGGAAGTTTATGTTTCAGATATCAGGTCATTAAAGCTTCCTGTATTCAGTTATAAAAAAATGAAATCAGTAAGAAACCGCAGGTTTACAGAACTTGTGAAGAAAATTAAGTCTGCCGACGGATTTATTTTTGCTTCCCCGGAATACCATGGTTCAGTCAGTTCTGCGTTTAAGAATGTAATTGATTACCTGGAAGTTTTATCGGCTGAAAAGCCTCCGTACCTGAGCCTAAAACCTGTTGGCTGTATCTCACTAGGCGGAGCTGAGAATGCGGGGTATGCGACATTAAGCGGCATGATAAGTATTGTGCATAACCTGCGGGGTATTGCCGCGCCAAACAGCCTTGCTCTGGGATATGGAAGCACACTCTTTGACAGTAAAGGCAGACTGAAAAATGATGCAGTCATAAAAAGACTTAACAGGCTTGCAGAGGAAGTTTTTTTACTTGCAGGCAGGCTCAAAGATTAATATTTTTCTAAATTATTATCCGGCAGAATGAAGAAATTGTACACACGAAAGAGGATTTATATCAGTCTCATACCGCTGGCTGTTTTTTTTGTATTAGCGGCAGGTGCCATTTGGCAGAATAAGACGGAAAATGAACAGAAAAAAGATTCAGTTTTATTGAAAGAAAGATCTTTGAACAAAGAAAAGAACATAAGCCAGGGCGGCGAAATACCTCCGATGGAAGAAGGTACTGTAGTTCCTGATACTGTTAAGATTGGTGCATATTTGTTTTCTTTGTATGATATGGACTTTCCCGGTAATAAGCTGAACGTTGATTTTTATCTTTGGTATAACACAAAAAAAGACAGTATGAATTTGCTGGAGAATCTTGAGATCATAAATTCAACAGAGATAAATAAATCGTATGAAATGAATGAAAAACGCGGCGATATTTATTTTCATTCAGTCAGGATAAGCACAAAGATCAAGGAGCAATGGGAAGTGAATAATTTCCCGTTTGATAAACAGCTGATTGAGATCAAAATTGAAGATTTTGACAAAGATAATACGAAAATGGTATTTGTTGCTGATACTGCGGCAAGCAAGATAGATAAAGATGTTCATCTTGACGGCTGGAAGATCAAAGATTTTGGAATAAAAATAGATGATCATACATATGAAACAAACTACGGAGACCCGGATATTCCGCTGAACGAATATTCCTCTTTTTCGCGGGCAACTCTTCAGTTCACTCTTGAAAGGGAAGGTAAGGGACTTTTCTTTAAATTGTTTGTAGGGTTGTTTATTTCTGTTCTTATATCTTTGCTTACATTTTTTGTTAATCCGCTCGATCTGGATCCGAGGTTTGGGCTTTCGGTTGGCGCTATTTTTGCTGCAATAGCCAGCCAATATGTTATTACTTCAACCTTGCCCCAAAATGAAAGTCTGACACTTGTAGATATTCTGCATGATGTTTCGTTTATTTTTATATTTCTGTGCATTTTGGTTTCTACAATATCACTTCATTATATGAAGACAGGCAGGGAAGTTCTATCCCAAAAACTTGACAGGTACAGTTTTTTTGCTTTTGCAATAACTTACCTTGTTCTGGTTATATACTTTGTTGGTAAAGCAATCTAAAAAAAATATGACTACAAGAAGAGATTTCCTGAAAACAACTGCAGTTTTGGCAGCGGGAACAGCAGTATTGCCCAATGCGTTCAGCATCAACAGGATAGTTAAGCCAAAGGTCGTGATAATCGGCGCAGGGTTCGCGGGACTATCTGCTGCCTACAGGCTGAAGCAAAAAGGATGTGAAGTCACTATTCTTGAAAGCAGAGGCAGAGTGGGCGGAAGGGTTTTTTCTCATCCTATAGATAAAGATGAAAACCTGGTAATAGAGCTTGGCGCTGAATGGGTGGGGGCATCACATGAAAGAATGATAGCGATGTGCAAAGAGTTCGGTCTGGAGCTGCAGAATAACCAGTTTGAGTCACATCTTACTTTTGCAGGTGAATATTTTCCGAAAGGAAAGTGGGATTATTCTGCTGAGTGGAAAAATAGATTTGAGAAAATAATCAAAGATTATGCAAATTTCAGGGAAGAAGATAAAAAACGTCTTGATAAAATGGATTGGTGGAGATATTTAACCAATAACGGAATTACAGAACGGGATCTGCAGATAAGAGACCTGCTTGACAGCACAGATTTTGGCGAGTCCATACGGCATGTATCGGCATATGCAGCAATTGCAGAATATGCTGAATCAAGCGAAAAGAACGAGATGGATTACAAGATAAAAGGCGGAAACGGTCTTTTCGCAAAAGCTTTAGCCGAAAGAATTGGTGAAGATAACATCAAACTAAAACACAAAGTGACGGAAATAAACCAGGCAGACGGCAAGGTTGACGTTTTGTGTGATAATGGTACGGTTTTTTCAGGAGATAACCTGATTTGCACTGCTCCGACTTATTCGCTCTTAAAGATCAACTGGAAGCCGGGGCTTCCGGAAGATAAGATCAACGCACTTAATGAGCTGCAATATGCAAGAATAAGCAAACATGCGGTTCTGTTTAATGAAAGGTTCTGGAAAGACGAAGATTTTGATATGGTTACTGATGTATACGGGCATTACTTCTATCATGCGACTAAGAATCAGCCGGGAACAAAAGGTGCGTTGATATCATATACTATCGGTGATAAAGCTGATGTTATCGCCAGACAAAACGACGAATTTAAAGCAAATGTAATAAATCAATCTTTAAAAACCGCATTTGGAGATGTGAAGGAAAGAATAGTTACTCAGTTTAATTATTATTGGGGAATGGATGAATACACAAAAGGCGGTTATGCGCTTTACGGAACAGGGCAGTGGTTCACAGTTATGCCTGTATTGAAAAAAAGATTTATGAGTACATATTTTGCGGGTGAACATCTGGCTGACTGGCAGGGATTCATGGAGGGCGCAATTGTTACAGGCGAAGAAGCTGCAGATGAAATAGCAGGTTAGTTATTCTTTGAAACTTTTTATATATTCAACGAGTTCTTCATCCAAAGCTGCCAGCTGATTTCCGGTAACTTCTTCCAGCTGGGCAATGCCTGAGTTATCTTTTTTGTAGTTATCCCTGAATGTTTTGTAATATTTCCCGAGTAACCCCTTTTCCTGAAGATACATTAACAGGTATCTAGACTGTGCGTAATAGTAAGAGGTCCTTTTGCCATACATTTCATCATCGTCCGTCTGCATCAAATGTTTCAGGCCTGTATATGTATTCTCTTTGAGTGCTCTTCTCAAAGGCAGTATCCTCAAGCTGAACTCACCTTTTAGGTTCCCGTTCTTAAATACAGATTTTTCATTCAGCGAAGCAAAACCTTCATCAAACCACGAGGGTGCATCCGGAAAGTCAGCCCTAATGAACCTGTGGGTAATTTCATGCAGTATGCTTCCTTTCCAGCTGACATATCTTATTACAATTACATTTTTAGAAATTTTGTAAAAACCATAGGGTGAAATATCATCTTCCGGTATGTCATAATTATCCATAACAAATTTTTTGTAATTCTCATACTTTTCAAACAGGAATATTGGTGTTATAACATCAGGCAGCTTGTTTACATAATTGTTTGACATGGCTTCGATAGTATTACGTACATCGTTATCTATCAGTTTGTATGTGAGTTCATCATTCATATCAGAAAAAACTACAAAATATCGGAATTTTGTAATGGACATTCCATCAGGTATAATTCGAGACTTGGCCTTAATTACAGAGCTGTAATCAAAATGGGTGAATGTTTCCTCAAGTTCTGAGAGGTTTTCCTTAACATCCACACGGGTTTCTATGGAATCAGAAACATCCTGTTTAATGTCACTTCTCTGATTTCCGCATCCAAGCAGGATAGAAAGAATAATAAATAGTATAATTACAAAGCTTTTTGCCATTAATTCCTGGTTTGAAAATATAACAATTATCAATCATATTAAATTTCAGCAATTTTGAATTCAAATGAAAGTGAAAATACTGGTTTTATGTACCGGCAATTCATGCCGCAGCCAAATGGCTGAAGGGATAATCAGCTCTTTAGACAGCAGTTTTGAAGTTTATTCAGCCGGTACAAGGCCTGAAAAAAATGTAAATCCTTTTGCAATAGAAGTAATGAAAGAAATCGGGATTGATATTAGCGGCAATTACCCCAAGAATGTGGAGGAATTTACAGGCATGGATTTTGACTATGTGATCACTGTTTGCGATAATGCCCGTGAAATTTGCCCGGTTTTTACGGGAAATGTCAAACATAGAATTCACAGAGGATTTGAAGATCCATTTAATGCCGAGGGAACTGATGAAGAAAAGAGAGAAGTATACAGAAAAGTCAGAGACCGGATAAGGGGAGTTTTTAAAGAGTTATTCGAAAAGTAAGTTTAAGCAAGATCATCATTTGCCGAACCGGATAGTGAAAGTTGTGCCGGCGGTATTTTCCATAGCAATCGTTCCGTCAATCTGTCCTACCAGTGTATTAACAAGCTGCAATCCGAGTGATTTTGTTTCTTTATAGTTAACTTCTTTAGGGAACCCGACTCCATTATCGCTGATAGATATTTCATAACCTGAATCAACCGGCGCAAAATCTATACTGATCTTGCCTTTTTTCCCTCCGGGAAAAGCATATTTCAGCGAATTCGAGATAAGTTCGTTCAGTATGAGTCCGCATGGAATTGCCAGGTCTATTCCTAAATTTACATTTGCAGAGTCTATCGCAACTTCTACTTCACCAGATTTTGCTTTATAAACATTCAGCAGATGTTCAGATAACTGTTTCAGATATTCAGGAAAGTCAATTTCCGAAAAATCTTTTGATTGGTACAATTTCTGGTGAACCAGCGCCATTGATCGTACTCGGTTCTGACTATCTATTAAAAGATCGAGTGAACTTTCATCTTTTACGTATCCGGATTGCAGTTTCAGCAAACTTGAAACGACCTGCAGGTTATTTTTTACCCTGTGATGTATCTCTTTCAGAAGGAGTTCTTTTTCCTTTAAGGAGCGGCTGATCTTCTGCTCAGTTAGTTTCCTTTCGGTGATATCTATAAGAATGCCTGAAAGATAGCTTTCCTTTTCATTTACTTTCACTCTGAACATGTGGTCTTCAATCCAGATATACTCCCCATTTTTCTTCTTCACTCTGAATTCCATATTCAGGATGCCTTCATCGCCGGCTTTATGCCATTCTGAGATCGAGCTTTTCACAGCAGGAATATCATCAGGGTGCATTATGCTGCCAAAAAAGTACTTGCTTTCAAGCACTTCCGCAGGTGTATAACCTATCATATCAGAAATATTATCTGAAATGAAATCGTTACCAAGACCGGATTGATAAATAGCTACCTTTGGCAGATTCTTCAAAATTGCCGAGAGTTTTGTCTCAGTTTCCAGCATTTTAAGCTGGGTCTTTTTCTGCTGAGTAATATCTATCATAATACCCGAATAATAAGGTTTCGCATTCACGGGGTTTACTTCATACATATGGTCTTCAAGCCAAACAATCTCGTTTTGTTTATTCCTTACTCTGATTTCATTGCTTATCACGCCTTTTGCTCCGCCGCGTTTCCAGCGTGAAACATTATCATCATATACTACTATATCATCATCGAGCATTAGATTGCTGAACAATGATTCGTTTTTCATGAATTCTTCGGCCGGGTAACCAAGTATATCCATTATGTTCTCTGAAACGAAATTTATTTCTTCACCGTATTCATATATTGCAACATTTGGGAGGTTATTGAGTACTGCGGTAAGTCTTGCCTGAGTTTGTTTTAGCCTCTGTTCAGATTCGATCCTTTCGGTGATATCAACTACCTGGGCTATCTGCTGGAAAGGTTTACCCAATGAATCCCGAAGAACGTTTAATCTCAGATCTACGTAAACAACTTTACCGCTTTTATGCAGATATCTTTTTTCATAGTGGAAGTTGCTTCCGGTTCCGTTTTTTGAGTGTGATAGTATCTCGCTTTCAAGTTCTCTGTCATCCGGATGAGTGATCTCTTCGTATGTCATGGTAAGAAGCTCTTTTTGGGAATAACCAATGATATCGCAGTATGCTTTGTTTACCTTGATAAAGCTCTTGCTTAGGTCAGTCAAAGCCATTCCGATTGGAGCGTTTTCAAATATCAGCTGCAACTGCTGTTCACTTTCTTTCAGTGCTGTTTCTGCCCGTTTTCGGGCCGTAATATCCCTTCCAACAGTCTGGTACTCAACTATTTCACCGGTATCATCCAGTATCGCAGTATCGGTCCATCTGAGCCACCTGGTTTCTCCGTCAGGCTTCAGTACCCGGTGAGTAAACTGTCCAACAGGGTTATTTTTATCAAGCGACATAAAAAACTTTGAAAATCTTTCAAGATCTTCTACAGGCATCTGCGGAATATAGCGTTTACCTATAAGTTCTTCCCTGGTTTTCCCGAAAAAATTGCAGTAAACATCATTTACATAAGTGAAAGTCCCGTCGGGTTTCCAGCGTGTTATCATTTCGGTTTGCTGTTCAACAAGGGTTTTATATCTCTCCTTGCTTTCTGTCAGTTCCTTTTCTGTGATCTTCCTGTCGGTCATATCTATCAATACACCGTACAAGGAAACCGGTACCCCGTTTTCATGGACTAATGATACGATATCTTTGAACCATTTTACAGTGCTGTCGCACGCTACCATCCTGTACTCAAACTCATGATCTTTGTTAAGAGAGATGTTATATCTGCTGAAGTGAACTGCCCATTTCCTGTCGTCTTCCTGAAGGTGCTCGTACCAGAAACCTTTTTTGAACCACTCATTGGTTGAATAACCCAAAATAGCTTCAGCCATCCGGCTTACATACGTAAATCTGTATAGCCGCAGGTCAAACTCATAGGTTATTACATTCAGGCCTTCAATAAGATCCCTGAATCTGTCTTTCACCAAAGTGTTTATGTTATTTTCAAAATGGTCCAAATTATCCTTAGATTCCATATAAGGAAAACAAAATAGTCAATAAAATGTAAAATGTAATTAACGTTAATTAGGGATAAAAAAAAATCTTAAGTTTATTTTTTACATAAACTTAAGATTAATCAAGTGAAAATCTGAACAGTTTATTTCAGCTTAAAGCTAAACGGGACACTTATCCACACTTTAACCGGTTTGTTGCTTTGCAGACCGGGTGTGAATTGAAGCTGTTTAGCTTTATCCTTTACTTCACTGTGAAATACTTCGGGGCCGCTCATTGAACCGATCTTCATTACATTACCATCGGGACCAACAAGTACTTTTACAGTTACTTTTCCTTCAATGCCGGCTTCAACAGCAATTTCAGGATATGTTATATCAGCCCTTACCTGTGAGAGATTAATACATTCAGGTGCAACATCAACTTCAGCGCTGTTGTACGTAGTATTTACCGGATCCTTCACAACATCGTCTATTCTGTTTTCAATCTTAATATCATCAACTTTGATGTCATTATTAGATGCTATGATAATAGTATCACCGGTTCTGGAAGTAGTAATACCGATATTATTCAGTTCATCCTGTGTTTTGAGCACAACATCATCAGCATCTGATCTCTTAACAGGGGTAGGTTCAAGCGATGAAAGGTCTTTTACTTTCTGAACTATTTCATCTTCTTTAACAGGCGGAATTTCTGTCTCATCAACAGACGGAGGCGTGAAATCAATATCCGTTATGTTGATAGGAGTTTTGGGATTAAAAGGAATATCCTTTGCCTTTGATTGATTGATATAAGCTACAAGCATATATACGGCAATTAACGCTATATGGATCGTCACAGCAACAATAAAACCTTTCAGTGTGTACCCTTGCTGAAGTTTTTTCAATTCGGGTGCTCCGTACTTATCATTGTTAATGAGTGTTATTGTGTCGTTCATAATTTCCTCCTATTTACAGGCTGAATGTTTGCCTTTAGTAGTTATACTAATTCGCAAATCTAAAGTTCCTGAGTATTAGTACTTAACGGTATTCTGTATGGAATTGTAGTATAATTGAAATCCACTGAATTTTTACATATTTTGCATATACTATGAAAGTTGACAGATATAAAATATATGTTTTTACAGTGATTTTTGCCACTTTTTGGTTGTTCGGCTGTTCTTCAAAAAAAACGAATAAGGAAAAAGACTCTAAAGAGAAAATTACATCGGAAAATGAACAAAAGATTAGGGAGAATACTCCGGACGGAATTGGCAGCCTGAGCGATTATGATATTTCATCTCAATCGCCGGAGAGGATCAATCTTACTTCGGAATTGTTGGAGATTTCCGGGATTACGTTCACTGATGATAACAGGATGTTTGCTCATGGTGATGAAGATGGTGATGTTTACGAGATAGATCCATCAAGCGGAAAAATTATCAAAACTTTTCATCTTGGGAGCCTCCTTGTGGTAAAAGGCGACTTTGAAGATATTGCTTATGCCAAAGGGAAATTTTACCTGGTGGAATCAAACGGAAAGATCTATGAATTTAACGAAGGAAAGAACGGTGAATTTGTGAAGTATAATACTTACAAAACTTTTCTTTCAGGTAAGAATGATGTTGAAGGATTATGCTACGATAACGAAACCAATTCACTGCTGCTTGCATGTAAAGAATCCGGAGGTAAGGATTACGGCAAAGATAAAACCGTATATACATTTTCTCTGGATAATCTTGAGCTTGATCAAATACCCCGATTTATAATTTCAGGCAGGGAAATAAAGAATAACAGTGTTGAAGGCAAATTCAATCCGTCAGGCATTGCGAAAAATCCAATAAGCGGCAGTTTTTACATTATTGCCGCCAGGGGAAACACCATTCTTGAAATTTCCAAATCAGGTGAAGTACTCGACCAGGCTGATCTGCCTGAAAATGTGCATATCCAGGCCGAAGGCATAGCTTTCAAGAATGACGGAACCCTTTTCATAAGCAATGAGGGAAAAGAAAAACAGGCTTATTTTATTATCTATAAAGCAAATAAGTGAAACTGATTTGTCTTCAAAAATTCAACAATTCTTGAAAGATTAGAAAATTACTTCATCCAAAAAATCCGGAGGCAAAATGGTTTTTTATAAGTTCATTCTTCCTGCCCTTGCAGTATTTCTGAATCTATGTTTGCTTGACAGATCTTACTCCCAAACTGAAGCTGATTGGTTTTCTGAATATAAGACTATTGTGCCGGGAAAGAACTATGAAGCAGGCGCTTTGCATGAATTTTTCTTCGGGGCGCACTGGCGTGATATTTGGGTAACGCCGGTAAAAGTTGGTGTCATTAATCCTGCAAAGTATGGCGGCGGTTTGATCCCTATGGAAAAAGGGGGAGGGCTGCAGACCAAGGCTCTGAAGTTTAAAGGCGGTGACGGCAAGGAATATAAGTTTCGCTCGCTTGATAAAGACCCCAAAAAAACCCTTCCTTCGGAACTACAGGAATCAATTGCCAAAGATGTTATCCAGGACCAGATCAGCTCATCAAATCCGTATGCAGGTTTTGTAGTGAATCCAATTCTTGATGCAGCAGGAGTATATTACTCGGATTACACATTGGTTGTGCTTCCGAATGATACTTTTTTGGGAGAGTACCAAAAAGAATTTGGAGGATTGCCCGGAATAATGGAAGTTGTTCCTGATGAAGCTCAGTTTGAAGGTTCAGATAAAGTAATCAGTACAGTGAAACTTCTTGACAGACTTAATAAGGAATTTGATGAATCGGTAGATAGCCGAGCTTTCCTGAAAGCCAGGCTGCTTGATATCTTTTTGGGTGATTGGGACCGCCATAAAGACCAGTGGAAATGGATACGATACAAAGAAGGTGAGAGCAAAGTGTACATACCGTTCCCGATGGATAGGGACCAGGCATTTGCGAAATTCGACGGGCTGCTTCCTTTTATAGCTGAACAGAATGTTCCGCAGCTGAACAATTTTGGCTACAGCTATCCCGATTTGCGTTATATGACATGGAGCGGAAGGTACCTTGATCAGCGGTTCCTTACCTTTCTTTCACATGATTCATGGGATGAAGTTACTGATGAAGTTATCAGCAAACTGACAGATGAAGTGATTGAAAATGCAGTAAAAAAATTGCCAGCTGAAGTCTATACCAAAGCAAAAAATGAATTGATATCGAAATTGAGATCAAGGAGAGATAAGCTCAAAGAAGCCTCTGAAGAGTATTATGAACTTGTGAATTCAGTGGTGGATATTTATACTACAGATAAAAATGACCTTGTTAGAATTGGCTTTAATCCGATGACTAATACATATGACCCAAATAGAGATGCTAAGGATTTTACTGAAATAATGGTCTTTGAGAATAAAGAAGATGCGGGCAAAAGTAAAGAGGAAATAGTGAAATATAGGCGTTTTAATAATGAAGTCACTGATGAAATCAGGCTGTACCTGCAGGATGGAGATGATGAAGTTATCATTGGGGGAAAATCAGGAAATGCGCCAAAAATCAGGATAATCGGTGGAAATGGAAAAGATGAGATAAATAATTCTGCTGATGAAACGATACTATTTTATGATGATGGGAAAAAATCAAAAACTACAGGAAATGTATTTTGGGATAACGAAAAATATGAAACCTTATATGAAACGTATTCGAAGATCTTTGAGAATATGAGAGGGAATTTTGGCAAAGAAGAGAGAAAGAAATATGAAGAAAAAATAAAGAGCTTGAAGTATGACCCTGTTACGCCGCCTGATAAGTTCAATATGACCAGCTTTATTCCGCTTTTTCTTTATGCGCCTGATATTGGTCCGTTGTTCGGGGGAACTTACAGCTACCGCAAGTACGGATTCAGGATGGATCCGTATTTGTATAAATTGAATTTTACTGCGGGTTATGCTCCCGCCAAAAAGAGTCTGACGGGTTTGGTGGCAGATCTTGATTTTGATTTTATGGGTATTATTAAAAACGCTAAGCTGAATTTTCATTTCAGAAAATCAGGGCTGGAAGTTAATAATTATTTCGGGCAGGGGAACAATTCATACTTTAACAATAATGATTATGAAAGTAATTTATATGAAGTTATTCACGAAGAGTTTATTCTTGACCCGTCAATTTCATTCCCAAGAAATAGAGCATACCGTTTTAATGCAGGTTTAACATACAAGAACTTTGATGTAAAACCAAGTGATATATATGAATTGACTCCAGTTGGGTTAACCTCAAATCCTGTTAACCTGCTGGGAGTTTCGGGAGGAGTGACTTTTGATAAGCGTGATCATCAAACAGCTCCATTTACCGGGTATTTTGCAGATTTTAGGGTAAACTATTATCCTGGTATTTTTGATAAAGAATATAAATTCGGAAAAGTTTCGGGGGATATTAGGGGTTATTTAGGTTACAAACAGAATATTTCATTGGGTCTGAGGCTTTGGGGCGAAAAAGTAATTGGTGATTTTCCTTTCTTTGAATCAGCCTTCCTGGGTGGATCAAAGCTGTTACGGGGATTTGCTGGCGAAAGATTTGCCGGAGACGGTGCTTTGCTGGGTTCAGCAGAACTACGCTTGAAGTTATTTAATATGAACATACTTCTGCCTGAGACCGTTGGGATATTTACATTTGCTGAAACCGGGAGGGTATTCGTCAAAGGAGAAAGTTCAAATCTTTGGCATACAGGTTACGGAGCGGGATTGTTTATCTTCCTCCTGAACAGAGATATTACTTTAAGATTTACTGCAGCAAGATCAAAAGAGCGTGAAAAAGTATTTTACTTTGGAACCGGGTTTACGTTTTGACCGCTAAAAACCATAAGAGAAATTAATGCCATTAATTGACGGAGAAAATGAAAATCCGCCCCCTTTTTTCAATTTGTGTTTGCTCTGTTTTTCTCTTTCACGCTCTCTGTGAAGTACGAACATAGATGAGCCAAAACCAAGCGCGGCACCAAATAAAACATCGCTGAACCAGTGTTTATCATAATGCAGGCGCGCATAGCCTGTTAATGCGGCAAAGGAGTACAATACAACCCGTGCCCACCAGGTATCAATTTGTTCAGCAAGAATAGTTGAGGTCGCGAAGGCTACTACAGTATGCCCTGAAGGAAAAGACTGAGTATCACCGGCTGAATTGAACCATGAGAATTCGTATTGATTTCCCGAGGAGCTGAATGGTCTGTGTCTCCCGGTTGCGTATCTTAGAGCCATTGTCACAGTGCCTGAGTAAACAAGTGACTGGATCAGCATCCTTCCGGTCTTTCTCAGTTCACTTTCGCGTGCCAGAAGCCCTATGGTATACATAGCCCCGCCAAGTATACTGGGGTACTGAACGTACCCGTACGCAATAGGACCATCAAGAAAAGTTCCGCTGTATTGCGATGAACCCGGCACCGAAAATTGTTTCCTGATATCTTTATCAACAGTGGATGAAAGCACAGTACCGGCTATAACAGATGATGACCAGATCATATTCTTACTGCTGCTGAATGGTGCAGCAAAAAAAGCGCCCCAATCCAAAGCAAAGTACTTTAGGTCGCTGCCAAGATCCTGCATAATTGAAGTTTTTTGAGGCTTTAACTGCCTTTTTGTTACTGTTGAATCTGCATTTGCATGAATGTTCAAAAACAGGATCAAAAACACGGCACACAATATTATTTTCTTCAAATGAACTGGATTAATAGTTTGATAAATAATTCATAAATTAACGGGATTAATCATTTAAGACAAGCATATAATAAATATATGTTACTTAAGGCAAATACGGCAGTAAAGTTGAGAAATATTCTGTACGTAACAATACTGGGCGCATTAGTTGGGCCTCTTTTTACGTGTCTTGCTTTCGGGTTTGATCTTGAAAGAGCTGTAAAAGGATTTATTGCAGGAGTACTAATTTCATCATTCAGTGCTTATTTTGAGTCATTTGTATTCAGGGGTAAACTGAAGAAACTCAGGTTTTCATTGGTGCTGGTATTAAGATCAATATCATATATACTGATCATTTCAATTTCAGTAATGCTTGTTTGGGTTCTTCACGAGGCTATGCTTAACAACAGAGGGATAATTGATACAATATTAACAGAAGATTTCAGACATTTCATTACACATACTTATCCGTACATATTTCTGTTTGCATTTTCATTTAGTTTCTTAATGAATTTCCTTATTCAGATAAACGACCTGCTTGGCAAAGGGATACTGCTCAGTTATATTACCGGCAGATACCATAAACCCAAGATAGAAGAAAGATTCTTCATGTTCCTTGATCTTGAATCTTCAACCACAATAGCTGAAACAATTGGACCCGTGAAGTATCACGAATTTATGAATTCCTATTTTTTTGATATAAATGATCCTATTGTTGGTACAAAGGGAGAGATATATCAGTATGTTGGAGATGAGGTGGTAATAAGCTGGAAGAGAGTAAATGGAATAGAAAGTATGAATTGCATTAGGTGCTATTTCGAAGTTAAAAAGAGGATAGAGTCTCTTCAGGAGAATTACATCAAAAATTTTGGCCTTATTCCGGGGTTCAGGGCTGGCATTCATTTTGGTGAAGTTGTGATCGGTGAAGTGGGTGATTCAAGAAAAGAGATTGTATTTCATGGTGATGTTATGAATACCGCTTCCAGAATTCAGGGGCAGGCAAAATTGATGAATAAACAGCTTTTGATCTCGGAAGATGCGCTTCAACTGCTTGAACTTGATACTACTTTTAAATCGGTCGTACTTGGAAGTTTCAGACTAAAAGGCAAAGAAATTGAAACCGTGATATATGAAGTAACTCAATGATCTTTATTTAAAACTTTTCATATATTCGTAAATTTCATATTGTGAGCGATGATCTGTATTGCTTTCGGTTTTTCTGTAGGTATTAGTCTGCTTCTCATCGATCGTTCTGGCTTTCACATTGTCACTTAATTTAATGTTCACAATATGTTTTATCATGTTCTTAAGATCTGTATCGTAAACCGGGAAGGCAACTTCTATTCTCCTGCTTAAATTCCTTTTCATCCAGTCAGCACTGGAAAGATATATCTTCTCATCACCTCCGTTATTGAAAATGTAAACCCTGTCATGCTCAAGGAATCTGTCAATTATGCTTATTCCGCGAATATTCTCACTCATCGCTTTGAGTCCGGGTATCAGACAGCAAATGCCTCTTACGATCATATTCACTTTTACTCCTGCATTGCTGGCCTCGTACAGCTTTTTTATCATTCTTTCATCTTCAAGACTGTTAAGCTTAATTGTAATTGCAGCCGGCTCTCCCTTTTGCGCCAAGGCAATTTCGTTTTCTACCAGTGCCTGGAATCCCTGCCGCATTCCGTAATGGGCAACAAGCAGATGCTTGAATTCGCAACCAGTTTCCTTTCCTTCAAGGCACTCAAAAACGCTTTTTACTTCGCCGGCAATTTCGGGATTTGCAGTAAAAAATCCGTAATCAGTATATAACCTTGCGGTTTTTTCGTTAAAGTTACCAGTAGAAAGATATGCGTAATTCTTCAAAGCATTGTTCTCTTCTCTTGTGATCAAAGCGATCTTAGCATGCACTTTTAATCCGGGAAGGCTGTATAACACCTTAACACCCGCTTTCTGCATCTCTTCGGCGCTCTTTATATTGATTTCTTCATCAAATCTCGCTTTAATTTCAACAAAGGCAGTGACATCTTTTCCCCTGTGTGCTGCCTTTATGAGCGCATTCACTATCCTTGAATCTCTTGCCACCCTGTACTGCGTGATCTTGATCGATCTGACGGCCGGATCTTTTGCGGCCTGTTCAAAAGCATTGATGACATAGTCATATGACTGATAAGGAAAGTAAAGAAGCTGATCTTTTTCAGAGGTAGTTTCGAAGATATCTTTCTTCAGCTCAAGCTCTTTTGATTTAAGAGGTTTCATATCAGGATAATTCAGCTCCCTTATCCCGGGATTCGGGAATGTGAAAAAATCGCTGAAGTTATGATATCTGCCCCCGGGGTAGAGATCTTCATCAGAAAGAAGCAATGCTTCCTTGAGAAAATTAAGAAATGAAACAGGCATTTCCCTGTCATACAGGAATCTTGACGGGGCGCCGCTGGAGCGCTTTGCAAGGCTCTTTTTCATTTTGTCCAGAAGGTTTCCGGAAAACTCATCTTCTATGTACAGCTCCGCATCGCGGGTAAGTTTTACCGCATACGATTCATGGACATTATAACCGTAGAAAATGTTGGGTAAGAAATATCTGATAATATCATCCAGGAACATAATATAATTATTGTTCCCGATCTTTGGCAGCAGAATAAAGCGGTCTATATGATTTGTCGGAATTTCTACAATTGCGGAAAGATATCTCTTGTGTTTAAACTGCTTATCACTGCGCCCGCCCTGCTTCGAAGATAGTTTTACAGCCAGGTACAATCTTTGGTTGCGAAGAAAAGGTGTTATCTTTTTACGCGCAATTATCATAGGCATTATGTGCGGCACTACCTGTGAATTGAACAGCTCCGAAATAAATTCCTTTTGCACTGAGTTAAGCTGCGTATGGTCAACCAAAAAGATATTATTCTGCTCAAGGCCGGGTTTAATGATGTTTGCGAAAGTTTCACCGTACTCTTCCTGCATTTTAACAACTGTTTTGTGCAGCTTTTCAAGCAGTTTTTCAACATCAAACTTAAGTTCTTTCTGTGTCTTCTTTTTGAGATCAAGCAGTGATCTCAATGAGGCAACTCTTACGCGGAAGAATTCATCCAGGTTTGAGGAAAAGATCGCCAGAAATTTGATCTTATCGTATAATGGCGTAGACGGGTCCTTTGCCTCCTGCAGCACACGGTGATTGAATGACAGCCAGCTGAGTTCGCGATTAAAAAATTTATATTCCATGTTTATACATTTTCGGATAGATGAAGTATTCCGTTTTTCCCTTTTCTTTTTTTTTGTTTTTCAGGTTACTGAATTCAAATATTATCTTTACAATACCGCATGTGGGTATGTTATCAATCGCTGAATTACCTATATAATTGGCGAAATCGGTGATGCCGTAATTGCAGCTGAAGAGCATTATTGATTTAAATTTGCCACTGTATTCTTCAATTACTTCAAGAAAATCAACGGTATCTGCCATATAGAGCCTCTGGTCTGTTATTATCCTGTTCCTGCTGTAATCAATCTCATCTGCTATCAGTTTAGCAGTTTTTGATGCTCTTTTTGCGGGACTCGTAATGACCAAATCCGCCATTTCATCCTTACTTTTGAGGACTTTCCCCATCATGGGGGCATCAATTTTGCCCCTTCCATTTAGTGGACGTTCCTTATCGCTTAAACCGGGTTCTGCCCAGCTGGATTTAGCATGTCTGCATAGAAATAATGTTAACATAAGAATAACAAAATTAACTAAATAAAAATTATAATAACACTGAATTTGAAATCACATTTAGTTAAATTTGTTAAGATGACGCATGAACTGTTAAGAAAATTCAGAATACCATTTTTGCTTCTATTCATTGTGCTGATCTCCGGCACTTCAGGTTATTGGATCATTGGCGGGGGAAAGTATTCTGTCCTTGATTGCCTTTACATGACAGTAATTACGATCCTGACTATTGGTTATGGTGAGATAATTGATCTTACAAACAGTGACTTAGGAAGACTCTTTACTATTCTAATAGCCTTTACAGGAATTGGAACTGCAACATATATAATTTCAACATTTACTGCTTTGATAGTAGAAGGACAGCTGAAAGAAACTTTCAAAAAAAGAAGAATGGAAAAGAATATAAAGAAAATCAGTGATCATTACATAGTATGCGGTGCAGGCAGAGTGGGCTCTGTTATCCTGCATGAGCTCTACACCACCGGCAGGACCTGTGTAGTTATAGATAATGATGAAGAAATTATTCAGATGGTTACTGAAAAGTACCCTGAATTGATAGCTATTGTCGGAGATGCAGATATTGAAGAAGTACTCGAAAGGGCAGGTATCAAAAATGCCGCGGGAATATTCGCTTCAACCGGGGATGATAACCAGAATCTTGTCATAAGTCTGACTTCAAAGTACATAAATCCTAACATCAGAGTGGTTGCCCGCTGCCTTGAGGCTGCAAACCAGCAGAAAATGAAGAAGGCCGGCGCTGATACCGTAATCACTGAAAACTTCATAGCAGGAATGCGCATGGCCTCTGAAATGGTGCGGCCAACTGTTGTGAACTTCCTTGATAAGATGCTTGCAGATAAGGATAAGAACCTGAGGGTAGAGGAGATCCTTATGAAAGAAAAATACTCCGGCATGAAGATATCGGAACTTGATATGCAGAAATTCCACGATACATTGATACTTGCCGTGCTTGATGACAGCAAGTGGACATACAGTCCCAAAGGTGATTACATTCTGAACCCGGGATGCAGAATTGTAGTGATAACTACGCCTGTCGAAAGGGAGAAACTGGCGGAACACTTCCAGAACTGAACTGATTTTTACTTCAGAAGGTCAAATGAAGTAGTGTGAGATTCCGGATTTAACATAAAAGCCAATGTATATGCAGCAACAGCTATAATTAGCCCGTACATAAAGATATTATAACATATCCTTAGGTATTTGTACTTTCTGCCCAGAACCTGTCCCAGAAAATAAAAATCTTTAACCATACTTCCATACAGGTAATCTTTATCGTGCATTAAGCGGTCCATACCCCATTGAAAATCCACCAGCGGCATTTTGAAGAAATTTCCGAAAAACAACAGGTTCGTTTTTTTCTGCTCAATATCAAGTTTTGTAAATGTACCTGAAGTTATACTGGGCCTTGTTACGAATACCGCGAAAATAATACAAGTTAAGCAAACAGCAAGCAATATGAAAGTAGGAATGGTCAGGTACGGGTATTCTACAAGTTTTCTCAGAAGCGTAGTGACTATAATGCCTATTATCAATGTATTGATACTTATCATAATGTTGGCTTTGCTGTCTGCCATTGCAGAAAATTCCACATGCGTTCTTACCGTGTTGCGAAACATGGTTTCAATGCCGCGTTCTGCAATTTTCGCTGATTCTTTCTTGAATGCGATTTTTTCCTTTTCTACAGCCAGTTTCTCATCATCTTTTCTTGAAAGGATCTTTTGTTTTTCAAGCTCCAGTTTTTGTTTGTCAAATTCCAGTTTAGCTTTCTTACCGGCTTCTTCTTCGGCTTGCTGCAGCAATTTCTTGTAACTCTTCTGTGCCTTCAGAAGATTGATTGCCTGCTGGGGTTCAAATTTCCTGCGTGAGTATTTGGTAAAGAACTTATGTGAAGAAAGAAGCTCTACGCTTTGCTTGTACCATTCAGCATCACTAACCTGCTTTATACCAAGCCTTTCCCATTCATTTCTTAATATATCAGAGTAATCAAAGAAATCCTCTTTGCCAAAATGTATCAGGTCCGCATCACATATTACCTGTTCAAGCAGGTTTTCAGGATTTTGCGGTATTTTTGTGGAATTAATACAGCCAAGTACTTTAGATATCTTATCAGGGTCATAATTTTGTTCTTGCAGGAAAGTTCTCGCAATTTCTATTCCGGCTTCTTCGTGATCCTGATAGGAAATTGTATAACCAGAATCATGAAACAACGCAGCAAGAGAAACTATTTCCAATTCAGAATCATTCAGTCCGCTTTTTTTACCGATCCTTCGGGTATTTTCAACCACATCCATAGTATGTGCCAAATTATGATAAATCATGTTAGGCGAAAGTTTTTCGCCAAACAGATCAGATATGAATACCTCAGCAGACCTTAAAATATTGTGATGTGACATATTTATTGTAAATTCTTGTTTAAAATATCTTTAATAAAGGAATTATTCAACATAATACAACAGGGTAAAAAATCGAACTATTGTTTCAAAAAAACCCTTATATCAATGTTTTCCCAGGTGGTTTGGTCAGCTACCAGGTAGTCTATAAGGTCTCTTGAGATACTGTATTCATCCCCGTCTCTGCGGTGTTCATAGACCGGAACGCTTGTGCAATTATTGACTGTATTTTTGTAATCCCTGACTAATTTAATCCCCGCAATTGATTCAATTTCCTTTAATGTAACATCATCATCAACAAACGGCGAGCCTTCGAGATAACTGCACCATACTATCAGCGCTTTAGGAGTATTGTTAAGATTTGTTTGTGAAAGCAGTGTAAACTTCTTTCCGCCTGTTTGAGATTCATCAAGCGCATTGGCGACCTGGTGCATGTTTGTGATGATCTTATATTCAGGATAATTATCCCCGGCAAATGCTGTGATATCCTCCGATACTTTCTCAATTTCAAACTTATTGTGGTAAGGAGTTGAATACGGGCCAACTACAAACATTATCAGCAGGAGAACAATACTTAGCAGGATATTCCCAACAGGCTGTTTCAATTTTGTAAATAAGTAACCGGCTCCAACGGCAGCCAATATCCCGAATGCCGGGCCGACAACAGCCACATAACGCAATTGGCCAATGCTGCAGGTCAAATTGAGGCCCTTGAGCGCAAGTAATGTCTGAATGGCAATTCCTCCAAAAAAGATCAAGACAAGGATCCAGTATTCCTTAAGTTCTTTTCGGAAGAACAGAATAATCAAACCAGAGAGAAAGAAAACCGCCTGAATGAACCCGAAGATCTTTGGTGAATGCATAAGATAGTAATACCAGTCAACTCCAACATCTATCTTCAGCAGCCTCGAGTGCAGAGTCATATCATAAAAAAACTGAGTAGGGTTCAGCGTTATGACCGTTGTGTACAAATACCATAGAACAGGTCCGGTAAATGCCAGTGCAAGCACTTTATAGTTTTTCCTGTAAGCGTATATCATAAAATAAACAGCGCAAACAAATGAATACTCTGTCCTGAAAATAAAGATCAGCGATGAAGCTATCAAAACCAGTTTTGGCTTCTCTTTTAAGTAAAAATAGAATGAAATTACTATCAAGAATGCCGCGGGAAGCTCCGCAAGAGAAGTGTAAGAAATATTGAATAATACGGGCTGGAAGCCAAGCACCGGTATAATCCATTCAGCATACGGTACTTTTTTTTCTTTCAAGATCCTGTAAGAGTAGTATACCGTTAACAAAAAGATCAAAGCAGAAGCAATTTGTACCCCTTTTAGCCCAAACTGGGCTGGAATTGCAAACAAAAGGACACGTCCCATCCTGTGCCACGCCCCTGTGCTTTGTGAAAATGAATCAAAGAAGTGTCTGTTATAATTGAAGTGGCTTGAATCATCAATAAAATAGAAACCGTCAGAATTAAAGATCCAGACAGCCTGAACTATGATCAGTCCTATCCAGAAGATGTATTTTCTTGTATTGTTTTCCAATAAACGTATTTAGTGTTACAATAATACTTTTATATTAACTGCATATCAATGAAATAATTATGTGTTGCATTAGAACTTTTTTATTTTGTTAATTATTTATAAATTAGATAAGAAAACTAATTTATGAATATCCGGCATTACATATATGAAACTATGTCGTATTTTTACCAAAGGAACCGCTGGAAAACATGCGGATAGGAAATAAAGCAGAATTTTTTGTAAAGACGGAGATTGCTTATTCTGGATAACTCATTTAAGATATTCATCTCTGATGAAGAATTGACATTACTTCCCTTTAAGTCTGTTTACTTCGAAAAACACAGAACGCTTCTTGTTTCAGATATTAATTTGTGCAGGGTTGGTCATTTCAGGAATTCACCGGTTTCACTTCCTGACGGGCTGGCCGAAACGGACCTGGTTTTACTTGATAGAATTATCAATGATATTGATATCAGCGTAATTTTTATTTTAGGTGATCTTTTTCCTAAAAACGAGAATTTTGACATGAGGTTGTTTAACCCGTGGAGGGAATTGCACCATAATATTGATGTTAATCTGGTAAGAGAAAATACGGATATTTTGTCTGAAGAATTATATAACAACTTTGAGATACGTGTACACCGAAAGTATTTTCTGTGGAACAAGTTTCTTTTTACTCATAAACCTCTTGATAAAGATATAAAACTAACAGGCTGCGATTATGTTTTCAGCGGGTATATAAATCCGAGGGTCAACATTAACGGTAAAGGGGCGGCTCTTGAGAATCTTTCCTGCTATTTCTTTGACGAAAAGCAGTGTATATTGCCGGCATTTGGAGCAATTAACCGGAAAAGTCTGGTGAAGCCGACACAAAAGCAAAGAGCTTATGTAATACAGGAAAACGGAAATGGACCGGTTGTATTGAAGGTTGACAGAAAATAAAATCCCGCCAAAAAGCGGGATTTTTATTTTGTACTGAGCTAGCGACCGGGATCGAACCGGTGGCCTGCGCATTACGAATGCGCTGCTCTACCAGCTGAGCTACGCTAGCTAATTACTAATTATAAATGCAAAATTACTATTAATGATTACTTTATTCAATGAAAATAGAAATCATTTTGGCTTATTTTCGTGATAACAGTTTATCTGATTAGCATCATTTTTTTTGTCAGGATATTTTCCCCGGCTGAAAGTCTGTAAAAGTATATACCGCTCGGCAGGTCAGAGCCGTCAAATTCAGTCTTATATGAACCAGCATCAACTATACCCTGGTGCAGAACTTTTACAATTTTCCCCAGAATATCCGTTACCTCAAGTTTAACTTCGCTTTTTTCTGCAATATCAAAAGTTATTATTGTAACAGGGTTAAATGGATTCGGATAATTCTGAGACAAACTGAATTTCTCCGGAATGTTGGTGCTGATGGGGATTATTCCGATTGGATCACTGTAATGAGCAATGACCCCATCGCCGGTAACACCCCAGCCGTGGATTACTGATAATGATTGGTCATTCGGAGTCAATACGAAACTCAGATCCCGGAAATCTTCCTTTGAAACATTTGTGAATTGCAAAGAAAAGGACGAGGCATTATTTGTTGATCTGTAGATGCCGGGTCCGCTGGAATAAAAATACTGTCCCGCAATATTTTCAAATGAATAATACCTTCCTGTGTTTGGGTAAGAACCCTGGAATATCCAGCCTGTACCGCCGTTGATTGACATGTATGGATCATCACCGCCGCACAAGCCGTTAAGCGGACTTGAAAACGTTAATGACTGAACTGAAATGTTAGTATCAGGAATTGAAAAGTTCCATGATGTACCTGTGTTAGTACTGTAAAAAACATGACCTGTACTGGTGCCAAACCATATAATTACCGGACCACCTACACCCGGCTGTAAAAGGTGAGTGCAGTTAGGAATTATCTGGCTGTTGGGGTTTGGAGAGGGCGGCCTTGTTACAGATACTGTATCAAACGAATTACCTCCGTTTACGGTTTTTATTATGTAGAATTGATTAGCTACAGGGTTCCCGAAAACGAAGCCTGTAGTGGAATTTACGAATTGAATATCCGAAAATGTGACATTGGCTTTGGAAAACAATGTCTGCCAGCTTAAACCACGATTAGTTGATTTAAATACTTTTCCTCCGCTGTTATTGCAAACAACGATTGCAGTTGTTGGGTCAATACCGTGCACACTATAAACATTACTTGTGCCAAATATAGCATTGGTCATATTGAACCAGTTTGAACCGCCATTTGAAGTGTAAAGGACTTTTCCCAGCTCACCGCTGGCCCATGCAACATTGGCATCATAAGCGTAAACAGAAAATAATACCCCGGGTGATGGGTTTACCTGGTTTATCCATACCTGGCCGAAAGTATATGTTACTGAAAACAGCAATAACACTGTGTAATATAGGAATTTCATCTTTTGCCTCCTGTATGTTATTTTAATCATTTTCCTTAAGCAATACAATGATAAAAACTAAAAGGCACAGTGTTATGCTGTGCCTTTTGTTCGGATAATTTAAGAATTTCAGAAGCCGAATCCAAAACCGGCGCTAACCGAATTTGATTTGCCGAAACTGTAATCACCATTCAGGTTAACCGGTCCCAGTTTTATATTCAAACCAACAATTGCTTTCAAATTGTTATCATTTTCATAGTTCATTGTTGAAATTGTATTATTATAGTTTACCTTTATATCCATGCTCGTTTTATCATACTGCACACCTGTATAAAATGTGAACACACTTAATTCTTTGCTTACCTGCAGATTTGCCGCAAATGATGATGCAGTAACCAGGTCTTTATCTTTTGAATCACCAATTGAAAGACTATTCACTGAAAATCCTACTGCTATATCAATCGGTGATTTTTTGAAATGGCTTGTTATTCCGTGCTTAATTCCAAAGCCCCACATGCCAACGGAACCATACTCACCCAGTTTTATTGACGGAAGGAACCTTGCCGATAATTCCGTACCGAATATTGAGCCGATCTGCATTTGCGGAATTGCCATCGGGAGGATATCCAGTGTTTTATTGGCATCTTTAACTACAGGGTTATCACCATTAACGTAAGTTCCGGTACCTTTTAATCCGAAGTATATGCTGAACCCCTTTTTTACCTTTGCTGAATGAAAAAGCCCGGAGTTCATGTCAGAGCTCAGTGCATCTGCATAAGGCTGCAATACTTTCGTATCACCTGCTGAAATGAATGTGAACATTACGCCTTCAAGTGATTTGTTATCCTGTGATAGTGTACTTAAGTTAGTTACAAATGAAAAAACTATTCCAGAAAGTAAAGTCGTTACAATTCTGCCTGCTTTGAATGTTTTTTTTGAGTTTGTTAAGTTTTTCATGATTTTTCTGCTTTCTATTTGTTGTTACAGTTAGTTGTTAGACAGTTTGTTGTTTAATTAACTTCTGTACAAAGATATTCCGAAAGCTTATTTTAAAACTTACAGCTTTCTTACAGAAAAAAGTGGTGAAATTTATGCTTAAATGTAATGTTTGTGAAAAATACCGTGAAGGGGTTGAGTTCGATTTATGCTAATATTGCCTGGATCTTACTGAGAAGTTCTTTTGGAGGTTTTTCGCCGTATTCTTCTTCATAGTTCTTATTCAATTGTGAAAATTTCTTTTTGGCCATTGTTTCATTTCCGATAGCATTATATGCATATATGATATAGTAAAATGCTTCTTCATGCAGTTTATCAGTAAGCAGCAGTCTTTCTGAATAATTTATCAATTCATCATATTTATTCTTCTTTTTTAGGATTCCAAGCAGAATTTCGGCAGTCTCCGTGAATTTGTGCTCCAATACTGAACGCATTTCTTCTATCCAATCATCATAATAACCCGGCATGAACTCTCCTTTGTATAGTTCAATTGCTTTTCTTGCATACATTTCTTTTTGAGTGTCATCAGTTTCAGGTGAGCTAACCCTTGCAGCTAATTTATTGAATTCAATAACATCAACATTATATTCAAATCCTGCAGCCATTTGAAGGATCTTATCCTCATAAACTATAAAGGCAGGTGTTACTTCTGACTTTGTATTTTCTTTTTTACCGGCTTTTTTAGCTGAAATATTTAAAGGAGATTCCGGTTTCAAAACATTCCTGATATTAGTAATTGCCTGGTGAAATATATTATCTGCGCTATCGGCGGATAGTTCGCTGAAAAATATTCCAAGAACTTTATCTTTTTGTATCCGTAATCCCTGGTTAACCAGCAGATAAATCAGCAGGAGTTTGCTCTTCTTTCTCACCCACAAATCTTCTTTTACAGCTTTGCCTCTGATGGAAATTTCAGTACCTCCCAGAGTTGTAAGTGCGATGTCATATAATACAGCAAATTCCTTTCTGATCCTTGCTTGAGATTTGAGTGATAACCAGGTGAGTGTTTTTCTCTCTGCTACAAGCCCTTTTAAATGAGGAACAAAATCTGTTTCAATTTTTTCATTTACAGCCAGATCAAACAAATATCTGAAGTTAATAAAATGCTGAATTAAAAAGGAGTAATAATGATTTTTGTTTGCTGTCTCAAAGCTGGTTTTTAAAAAGCCGGAAGAAGTCTGGATTTCACCTTTTTTGAAATAGAGATCAGCAAGCTGAAATTGTACCTGTGAAACATCATAAACTGAACGCGTTTCTTCATATTGCTTTAGTGTTTGCAGCAGTGTTTTTTCGGTTTTAGTACTAATACCGGTATTTTTTTCAATCAATGCCTTGTGATATTCAAGTTCCAGTTTCAGATACTCGTCTTTGGGATCTCTTAGTTTTTCCGCTAATTCAAGGTGCTCTTTTGCTTTAGGATATTCGCCTTTCAGCATGTAAGCTTCAGACACTATTAAATGATATGTTAGTATAAAGGAAAGAAGTTTGTTTTTTTTATCCATCTTATTCAGGGTGCTGAATTCCTCTATTGCTTCATCATAATCCCCGGCTTCAAATCTCAACAATGCATTCAGCCTGATAAGGTCACGTTCAAGGTGAACGAGGTTGTACCGTTTATATATCTGCTCTGCTACATCATAATATTCCTTAGCTTTGCTATAGTCACCTGACCATGAATGCAGCAGCACAATATCACTTAGAGTCTGGAACCTGCGGTAAATATTGGTTTCCCTGCTTAAGTTACTTTCGAAGTAGTGCAGTGATTTTACAAATTCACCTTTATTCAAGTGTATCCTGCCGTACAGGCTGTAAATATCCGGGATAAGACTCACAATAACGTTTTTGCTGCAAATATCCTCGGCTTCTATCAAAAGCTTTAATATTTCATTATAATACTTAGAACCCAGCCTGTAATAACTTTTGGCAAGTGAAATTATGATCTTGATCTTCAGTTCCGGTTCGGCAGCCAGTTTATACAGCTCTTTAAAAATATTCAATGCTTCATCCGGTTTGCCGGTAAGCCGAAGTATCCCCGCCAGCTCAGCATTTGCATTTATGTATAGAGCCGTATTGGCAGGTGAGTGTTTGATTATTTTGTTGAAGATTCCCGCAGCCTCATCTGTATCACCTTTAAAAAAATTAAGAAGTTTACCCTTTATAAAAAGCAGGTCGTAATTCCCGTTCAATAATTCTGCGGGGAACTGATCTATCCACCTGCGGAGTGATTCATGCCTTGCGGTGCGGAGCAGTTCATCAAAGTTAGTGGTAATAAGCTTTGTTGCTTCTGAGTAGCTGCCTGCTTCCAGACTGAAATCAATTGCCTGAATGTAATCCCCCTTGGCGCTATAATGCCCGTATATCTTTTCAGCGATAGCTTTTATTACCTGGTCACTCTTGGTTTCCCTGAGCTTTTTTTGAAGGAACTGCCTGAATAGATTATGATAGCTGAAAGTAGTTTCGGTTTCACCTGTTTCTGTGACGTGCTGCGATGATTCCACAAAAAGGTTTTTCCGTACCAGTTCATCAAGGGTCTTTTTGCTGCCGGCTAAACCAAGCACACTTTCGCAGATACCCGTTGTGAAATTATCCAGGAGCGATGTTGAAAGCAGAAATTCTTTTGTGCTGCCATCCAGCTGTGCGAAAATATCCTCTGCGAAGTAGCCGAAGATATCTTCATCTATTTGTTTGTTTCCGCCCGTGGCTTTGGCATAATCAATTCCGTAAGCCTGCAGTACCAGGTGTAAACCTGTGATCCATCCTTCAATTTTATCGAGCAGTTTATTCACATCATCTTTTTTACAGGTGATGGAATAGATATCCTTAAGCAGTGATTCGGTTTCATCCGCGGTAAAATTGAGCTCATCATTTTGTATTTTTGCAAGCCTTCTTTTAGCAGTAAGTTTTGCCATATTGAACCCCGGCACATTACGTGTTGTGATAATGAAATGCAGGTTGTCAGGGAAATTATCAGCAAGTGAATTGAACACATCGTTCGACCATCCTGTACTTTCTATATTATGCAGGTCATCTATCACAATGTATACATCTTCTGTGAATTCCGTTACAAATTCATTTATAAATGAACCAACTACCGTATTAATTGATGTTACGGCATCTTTTGCGAACATTTCATTTGTTGAAAGTGAACCGATAAGCTCAAGCGTGTTTTCGCCAAAACTTCTTTTTAGCTCTTTTAAACTGTGTACCAGATAGCTTAGCAGCGCCGAAGGATTATCAATATCCGCGCTTAAATAAAGCCATGCGTATGGTTTCCCTGAGCTGTTCAGGTAATCCAGCACGGATGTGGTCTTACCGTAACCTGCCGGACCCATTACCAAAATTATGTTTTTAGATGCATTTTCCTCAAATTTCCTGTAAAGTCTTTGCCTGGAAACAATGTTTTCAGTGATCTTCTTTGGTATTATCCTCGTTTTTACAATGATTTGGCTCATCTCTGCAATTTAATCGTGATTTATTAAATAATCAGTGCTTTTATTGCTCTTATTAAATTCAAGGTAAGCCCTATGAATACCTCAATAAATTATTAATAATCAACAAGTTATGGCTGTAAGAAAGTTGTAAGGTTTGCCCTAAGGTTCAGAAATATCTTTGTAGTAGAAAGTGATTAACTAAACAAAACAGAAAAAACTAACAGGGGAAAACAAAAATGAAAAACACAGAAAACAAAAACACAAGGATAACTGCAAAGAACTTCAAGATAACAAAAATACAGTTCAGCTGGGAATTTAAAGGAAACGGAGATTTTTCACAGGAACATAAAGAGATAGATTACAGAAGGTTCATTGAAAGAAATTATATAAGCAAATCTAACCAGGATCTTTAAAAAGCAATTTAAATAAAGTAAATAAAAATTAAATAAAAAATAAAGGGAATACTAAAATGAAAGCAATAAATTTTATAATATCAATAGTACAGGGTTTTTTAGTAGCAGCATACATTTTATTCTACAACGTGCAGTATTACTGGTCACTTAAATCAACAGTGCATAACATAATTAGTATGATATTCTAAACACAGAACATAAAGGTTCACTTCAGGCTGTTACCACGAGTTGTTACCGCAAGTTTTTTCCTCTGATACTGCTTCAAAAAATCAACCCCCAATTAGTCCCGGGTTTTCAAAACCGGGGCTTTTATTTTTTGCTGATAAAAAAGGCGGTTTCAAAACCGCCTTTTAGAAAGTAAGCTAAAACTTCAAAGGTCATATTAGACTCTTGAAGAAAATGAATATTTTAATACCTGTACCACTCAGCTTTGAACGGACCCTCAACTTCAACACCAATATACTTGGCCTGCTCAGGAGAAAGTGTTTCAAGCGAAGCGCCAACCTTTGCAAGGTGAAGCCGTGCTACTTTTTCATCAAGATGTTTGGGAAGCACATACACTTTATTTTCGTAATTTGTATGATTTATCCAAAGCTCTATCTGTGCCAGCACCTGGTTGCTGAATGAATTTGACATCACAAATGAAGGATGACCCATTGCGCAGCCAAGATTTACAAGCCTGCCTTCAGCAAGAACGATAATTTCTTTACCGTCAACATTATAAATATCAACCTGCGGCTTAATGGTCTCTTTGGTTTTGCCGTAGTTTTTGTTCAGCCATGCCATATCAATTTCATTATCAAAGTGGCCGATGTTGCAAACAATGGCTTTATCTTTCATTGATTTGAAATGCCTGTCAGTAATTATGTTAAGATTGCCTGTTGCAGTTACAAGAATATCGGCGATTTTCGCTGCATCATCCATTTTAACAACCTGGAATCCATCCATAGCGGCCTGGAGAGCGCAGATTGGGTCAATTTCAGTTACCATCACTCTTGCGCCTGCGCCGCGTAATGATTGTGCTGAACCTTTGCCAACATCACCATAACCGGCAACTACAGCAAGCTTGCCCGCCATCATAACATCAGTTGCACGCCTGATAGCATCAACCAATGATTCTTTACAGCCGTATTTGTTATCAAATTTCGATTTTGTTACTGAATCGTTAACATTGATGCAGGGCAATGAAAGCGTTCCGTTCTTCATTCTTTCATACAGTCTGTGAACGCCTGTTGTGGTTTCTTCGCTGATACCTTTAATTCCTGCAATCAATTCAGGGTAATCATCAAGTACCATGTTGGTCAAGTCACCGCCATCATCAAGTATCATATTCAGTGGTTTATCGAATGAACCGAAGAATAAAGTCTGCTCAATGCACCAGTTGAATTCTTCTTCGTTCATACCTTTCCATGCGTAAACCGGGATACCTGCCGCAGCAATAGCTGCTGCCGCGTGATCCTGAGTAGAGAAAATATTGCATGATGACCATTTTACTTCAGCGCCTAACTCAATAAGTGTTTCAATAAGTACGGCAGTCTGTATTGTCATATGCAGGCAGCCTGCGATCCTTGCCCCTTTTAAGGGTTTTGAATCTTTGTATTCATCCCTTATAGCCATTAAACCCGGCATTTCAGATTCAGCCAGGCGGATCTCTTTTCTTCCCCATTCTGCAAGTGAAAGGTCCTTCACTTTGAATTTTTCAAGTTTTAAATCTTTTTCTAATGTTTTTGGCATTTTTGAATTATTTTATTATGGTTTTGATTATTTAATTATTTCTTTTTAAAATTACTATCCAATTCCTTTTTAAATATTGCGGTAGTGTTTTCATCCAATAAACAGAACACTACTTTTTCAATCGTGGTTTCTTCTTTTGCTTTTTTCTTAGAATTGAAAAATTCGATTGTTGTATCTACAATGATCTTTGCGCTTTCATTTACAGGGAAGCCGAATATACCTGAACTAATAGCAGGTAACGCAATGGATTTCAACTTCTTCGCTTCAGCGACCTTTAATGCACTGCTAACCGCTGACGCCAATTTTTCCGCTTCGCCTGATTTGCCGTCCTTATATCTGGGACCAACAGCATGTATTACATGTTTCGCTTTCAAATTGCCGCCGGTTGTTATGACCGCTCCGCCGGTGGGTACATTGCCTATCTTTTTGGACTCTTCCTGGATTATTCTGCCGCCGCGTTTAACTATTGCTGCTGCCAGCCCTCCGTTATGAAGAAGGAAGGTGTTTGCAGGATTTACAATAGCATCGGTTTCAAGCAGGGTTATATCACCCTGGATCACTTCAAATTCTGTGTTAGCTATCTTATTGCTCATATTAATTGTTTATTGTGATTCCCAAATCTTTAAGCTGTCTTGCATCAACCGGGCTCGGTGAATTATCCATCAACCCAACAGCGCTGGTGGTTTTGGGGAAAGCGATCGTTTCGCGGATATCCTTGGTGCCGCAAAGAGTTGCAATGATTCTGTCAAACCCAAGCGCGAAACCGCCATGGGGCGGAGCCCCGTATTTAAACGCACCAAGCAAGAACCCGAATTTTTCTTCCTGCTCTTCTTTGGTCAGTTCAAGTACGTTAAAGACCATTTCCTGAATATCGCTTCTGTGTATCCTGATGCTTCCTGAACCGAATTCGCTGCCATTGCAAACCATATCATAACAAGTAGCCCTGATAGAAGTTAACAAGTCAACATTGGCTTTCGGGTCTTTGCTTCCTGCTTCAAGCTTTTTCATATCCGCGTCATGCGGCATTGTAAATGCGTGATGCTCGGCTGCAATTGTACCTGATTCTTCATCATAGCCAAACAAAGGGAAATCATTCACCCATAAAAACTCATCACGGGTTTCATCAATCAAGCTGAATTGTTCAGCAAGTTTTAATCTTAAATTCCCAAGACCGTGTAAAACTTTTTTCTTTTCACCTGAAAGAATAAAAACAACATCACCTCCGGCAGCACTAAAGCAATCCTTGATTCCCGCCTGAATCTCTTCACTCAAAAATTTAAGCATAGGCGAAGCTGTTGTGCCGTCATTATTATATTTTATGTATCCAAGTCCGCCGAATTTTAGTGTCTTAACATAATCGGTTAAGCCATCAATAATTTTTCGTGTGACATCCTCTCCCGGAAGTTTTATTCCGGCAACAATTCCGCCAGTTGAAATGGCATCTGTAAAAACTTTGAATTCAGTTGACCTGACTATTTCAGTAATATCAGAAATTTTCAGTTCACCTTTAACTCTAAGGTCAGGTTTATCGCTGCCGTATGTCTGCATTGCTTCATCATAACTCATAATTGTGAAAGGCTGCGGAAGCTCAACACCTTTTATATTCTTCCAGATATCACAAATTACTCCCTCAACAACCCTGAACACATCCTTTTCTTCAACAAAGCTCATTTCAAGATCGATCTGTGTGAATTCCGGCTGACGGTCAGCTCTAAGATCTTCATCACGGAAACATTTGCAAATCTGCACATACCGGTCCATACCGCTTACCATTAATATCTGTTTATATGTCTGCGGTGACTGCGGGAGGGCGTAAAACTTCCCTTTATGAACGCGTGAAGGTACCAAATAATCGCGTGCGCCTTCCGGCGTTGATTTCATCAAAATAGGAGTTTCAACTTCTACAAAATTTTCTCGTTCAAAATATTTATGTACAATATTGTAGACATCACTTCTTAACACAAGGTTATCAGCGATCTTTTTTCTTCGCAAGTCAAGGTAACGGTATTTAAATCGAAGTTCTTCTGATGCTTTAACATCTTCTTCAACTACAAATGGTGTAACTTCTGATATATTGAGAATTTCGAGTC
>JBHEKV010000010.1:0-8755 GCA_041859235.1 Ignavibacteria bacterium
GCATACTTTATCAATTACAAATCCCGGTGCAGTTGTGAACCAATCTGGTGCATGTGAAAATGTAGTTTGTGCCACTATTCTTGCCATGGGTTTCGTACCGCTTTTTTCTGCATGCTCCTTAGACATCAATACAACAGCGCCCGCACCGTCATTAATATTAGACGCATTGAAAGCTGTAATAGTACCTTCTTTGGTGAATACCGGTTTAAGAGAAAAAGCTTTTTCGAAATTTACTTTTCCCGGGTCTTCATCTGTATCAAATAATGTCACATTGCCTTTTCTATCCTTTAGTTCCACCGGAACAATTGCATCTTTAAAGTATCCGTTCTTTATTGCATCAAGCGCCTTTTCATAAGACCCTTTAGAAAATTCATCCTGCATTTGACGTGTAACTTTGTACTCTGCAGCGCAAAGCTCGCCAAGCATACCCATATGTTTATTCCCGTAAGGATCCCAGAGTCCATCATGTATCATAAGATCAAAGATCTCACCGTTACCCATCCGGTAACCGTTGCGGGCTTTTTTCAGTATATATGGAGCATTGGTCATTGATTCCATACCGCCGGCTACTACAATTTCAGCATCGCCGGCTTTGATAGCCTGTTCGCCAAGCATCACTGATTTTAAACCCGACCCGCATACCTTGTTTATTGTTGTAGCAGATACAGTGTCTGGGATTCCCGCCGCAATAGCTGCCTGCCTTGCAGGCGCCTGACCAAGTCCGCCCTGCAAAACATTACCCATCAATACTTCATCAATTTCTTCCGGTTTAATACCTGCTCTTTTAACAGCCTCTTTTATTGCAAAAGAACCTATTTGTGGTGCTGAAAAACCGCTTAAGCTTCCGTTAAATGCTCCAACAGCGGTACGGGCTGCTGATACTATTACTACTTCCTTCATTGTATGATCGCCTTATATGTTTTATTTGTTGATATTAGTGTTTGATGAATTAATTATCTTAATGAATTTTTCAGCTTCAAGTGATGCTCCGCCTATCAATCCGCCGTTAACAGTCTGCGAAGCAAAAAGTTCTTTTGCATTCTCAGGGGTCACACTGCCGCCATAAATGATCCTTGTATTTTTGGAGATGTCTTCATTGTACATCTTTTTCAGTTTTTTCCTGAGGAAATTATGCGCACTTTCTGCCTGGTGCGGTGTCGCGTTTTTACCCGTCCCTATAGCCCAAACAGGTTCATAAGCAATTGTAACGTTTAATATACCTTCTTCGCTAACGTGAGTTAAGCAGGCAGAAAGCTGTTCTTCTATTACCGATTCAGTGAGCTTGTCTTCGTGCTCCTGCAGATTTTCACCCAGGCATACGATGGGTTTTAAACCTTCATCAAGCGCTTTAAGCACCTTTTTGTTTATGATCGCGTTTGTTTCGTTAAAATATTGTCTTCGCTCTGAGTGGCCCAGAATTACATATTCGCATCCGCATGATTTCAGCATTCCCGCGCTTATTTCCCCTGTAAATGCGCCAATACTTTCAAAATACATATTCTGCGCGCCAAGTTTAAGCTGCGTGCCGTTTATTTTTTTGTTTACTGCGTCAAGTGATGTGAATGGGGGGCAGAGTACTACTTCTGTATCAGTTAATTTATGTTTATCCGAAAACAGCTTAAGTTCATCCGCAAATTGCTGTGACTGAACAAGTCCTTTGTTCATTTTCCAGTTTGCTACTATCAGTTTCTTGTGTGGCATAGGTTGTTCTCCGTTCACCTACGGTATATTTGCCGTATCAATTATTGCCTAAATTCTTGGTTATAAGTTCATTTACAGTTTTGGGGTTAGCTTTCCCTTTTGATTCCTTCATTACTTTTCCTACAAACAATCCAAGCAGTTTTGTTTCACCTGAGCGGTATCGCTCAGCTTCTTTTGGATTATCAGAGATTATTTTTTTTATTAAATCTTCGATCTCAGCGGTATCGGTTACCTGAAGCAGGTTTTTTTCCTTAACAATTTTTTCCGGGTCCTGGTTAACATCATCACGGCTGCCTGTGAGCAGCATCTCTGCATATACTTCTTTTGCAATATTGTTAGAAATCCTGCCATCTGCAATCAGTTTTACCAGTGAAGCCAGATTTTGACTGCTGATATTGTACTCAGAAATACTTATCTTCTTTTCATTCAGCACCCGCATCACTTCACCCATTACCCAGTTGCTTGCAGTCTTGTAACTTTGCCCGCTTAGCTCCCTGCAGACGCTTTCGAAATAATCTGCCAATTCCTTTGTTTGTGTTAACACTGCAGCATCATATTCAGGAAGCTTGTATTCTGCTATAAATCGCTTCGTTTTTATGTGAGGCAGCTCTGGCAATTCCGCTGAAATTTTCTGTTTCCATTTTTCATCTACATATACTGTAACAAGATCAGGTTCAGGGAAATAGCGGTAATCATGTGCTTCTTCTTTTGAGCGCATTGGAATTGTTGCTTTTGCTCTTGCGTCAAAAGTCATGGTCTGGTGGATCACTTCACCGCCGCTTTCAATCACTTCGATCTGACGCCTTATTTCGTAATCAAGCGCGTCAGCAACATTGCGGAATGAATTCAGGTTCTTAACTTCACACTTCGTTCCGAATTTCTCAGCGCCTTTTAATCTGACCGAAACATTTGCATCACATCTAAGGCTTCCTTCTTCCATATTGCCGTCACAAATATCAAGATATATAACCAGCTGCTTAAGCATCGTCAGATAATCATATGCTTCCTTTGAATTACGCATATCAGGCTCGCTTACAATTTCGATAAGCGGCACGCCGCAGCGGTTAAGGTCAACCAGTGATTCATCTGTGGACATATCATGGATTGATTTTCCGGCGTCTTCTTCCATATGAATGCGCGTTATACCGATAGTTTTATCGCCTATGGCAACATTGCCATGCTCACAAATGGGCTGATCGAACTGAGATATCTGATATCCTTTTGGAAGATCGGGGTAGAAGTAATTCTTGCGTGCGAAAATAGATCTTTCCCTTATACTGCAGTTGGTCGCAGCGCCAAGCCTTAATATGTATTCCACCAGATTCCTGTTCAGAACAGGCAAAGTGCCGGGGTGACCCAGGCATACTGGACATACATTAGTATTTGGCGGCGCATTGAATTCAGTTGAGCAGGAACAAAAAGCTTTACTTTTTGTTTTGAGCTGCGCGTGAACTTCAAGCCCTATAACTGGTTCGTATTTTGCGTAAATAGATGACAATATTTTATCATTGCAGCACCAGGAAGAAAAGTCTACAGATTAATAACTGGCGCTATTATTTCACAATCCGGGGCTTAAGCCCCGGTGGTTTTGGTATTTTACCAACGACCTAAAGGTCTTTGGAATTTAATCTCTTATTGCTAGTTGCTAAGTACCTGTGTGATCTTTTCAGCGGCATCTTTGAAGCCATCTGCGCTGATTATGTTTAATCCGGATTCATCAAGCATCTTTTTCGCAATATCAGCGTTTGTTCCTGCAAGCCTTACAACAACAGGAACTGTAATATGAATATTTTTCGCTGCTTCTATAATACCGCCGGCAACCCTGTCACATCTTACTATACCTCCAAATATGTTAACCAGTATTGCCTTAACATTGGGATCAGTCAGAATTATTTTGAAACCGTTTTCAACGGTTTCCTTTGATGCCCCGCCGCCAACATCCAAGAAGTTTGCCGGGTCGCCGCCAGCAAGCTTGATTATATCCATGGTAGCCATTGCCAGTCCCGCGCCGTTCACCATACATCCTACATTGCCATCAAGCTTAACGTAGTTCAGGTTATATTTTGATGCTTCAACTTCAAGCGGGTCTTCTTCGTTAGTATCACGAAGTTCCGGGTAATCCTTATGCCTGAACATCGCGTTATCGTCAAGCGTCATTTTAGCATCAAGCGCGACAATTTTCTTATCGTTTAAAATGGCCATCGGGTTGATCTCAATAAGTGAAGCGTCACTTTCTTCGTATGCTTTGTATAGCGTCTTTATGAAAGGAACGAAATTCTTGAATACTTCGCCTTCGAGTCCAAGCCCGAATGCAAGCCTTCTTATCTGAAAAGGCTGTAAGCCGATATTGGGGTCAATCCATTCTTTAATTATCTTTTCGGGGGTTTCAGCGGCAACTTTTTCAATTTCAACGCCGCCTTCAGTTGAAGCCATAATGACATTCTTGCCCACGGTTCTATCAAGCAATATTCCGATATAGAATTCATGAGTATAGTCCAGTCCTTCTGTTATGAACAGTGTCTGCACAAGTTTGCCTTCTTCGCCGGTTTGGTGAGTAACCAGCAGGTTGCCAAGGATTTTTTCTGCATATTCCCTGGCCTTAACAGCATCTGTGGTGAATTTTACACCGCCATCAAGAATGAGTTCTTCGCGGTTTGCAGGATTGTAAACTTTTCCTTTTCCTCTGCCGCCGGCATGGATCTGTGATTTGACAACAAACTGGTTAATTCCATGTGACTGCAGTGTACTTAGCGCGCCGTCAAATTCGGATATATCTTTTATTGGTATGCCATTTTGAACGGGTACGCCGTACTTTAACAATATCTGTTTTGCCTGGTATTCGTGTATTTTCATCTTAAAATATTTTTATAGTTAATTGTTTTTTCTGTTATTTGATTTTTTTCAGATTTTGTATGCTCTTTTCAAGTTCTTTTTCAAGTGAATCGGTACTGCGTTTCAGCGAGTCAAGTTTTCTCTTGAACCCGTTGTTAACTGAATCATTGAGCTGTTTGTAGTTCTCACGCCTGATCGAATCCAGTTTTTTGTCTGTCTCCTCCTGAACCCTCATCATTTCCTTGTAAGTATCTGTATCTTCAAATTTCTTTTTTCCTAACACTCCGCATCCTGTCATAAATATGACAGCAGTAATTATGAGGGCAAATATTATTTTTTTTATTCTCAATTTATTCTCTGATCAAAATCTATTTGGTCTTTTTTGATCTTTTGTTGTCCTCTTCAAGTAATAATGAATCTGCTTTGGATTTCAGCGTATCAAGCTGTTTCATTAATGAATCGATTGATTTCCTGTCAAGCGATGAATCGATCTTTTTTAGGTTCTCATCAATTTTTTCATTTACCTTTTCGTTAACTTTTTCTTCGACCTTTTCTGTTATCCTGCTGCAGTTCAGAACCAGTCCCAAAACCAGAAATGCCGATAAATATTTAATTAATTTCATGTTGCTTATAATTTGTTTTTAATTCTCTCCGCTATTGTCTGCCCTATAGCCAGACTTGATGTTGCTGCAGGGGATGGGGCATTCAGTACGTTTACTATGCGCCCTGAATCGTGTATCAGAAAATCATCGATCAATTTTCCGTCAACGCTTATTGCCTGCGCCCTAACACCGGCTCCGCCGGGGATAAGATCTTCCGCTGTAATTTCGGGCATTAGTTTCTGAAGCGCTTTGACAAATGCCTTTTTGCTGAATGACCTTTTAAACTCTCCAAATCCTGTTTTGTAATACTTTGATGCAATACTGTAAAAACCTTTCCAGGTGAAAGTTCTGAAACTATCCCTAACGCTGAAACTTGTTTTTTTATAGCCTTCCTTCTTAAATGAAAGCACCGCATTCGGGCCAGCTTCCACTTCGCCGTTTGTCATTCTTGTAAAATGCACTCCTAAAAACGGGAATGCAGGATCCGGAACCGGGTATATCAGGTTCTTTACAAGGTATCTACTTTCGGGTTTAATTTTATAATATTCACCCCTGAAAGGAATTATCCTTGTATCAATCTTCTTTTCGGTTAAACCTGCAACTTCATCTGATTGAAGTCCGCAGCAATTAACAAATACCTTAGTGTTAAAAGAGCTGTTTTGTGTTGTTATTTCTAAGCTACTTCCTGAATCTAATATCTTTACAACTTTTTCGTTGAACTTAATTTCTCCGCCTGCTTCACAGATGAGCTCCGCATACTTATGTGATACTTCTTTGTAATCAATTATACCCGTATATGGAACGTGTATAGCTTTGATCCCGTTTGCATGCGGTTCAAGTTCCTTAAGTTCATCTTTATCAATGAATCTTATTTTTGCAAGCCCGTTTGCAATTCCGCGCTGATAAATGTTATCCAGCCGTGGCAGCTCATTTTCCCTGATGGCAACTATGACCTTACCGCAAATATCATACTTAACTTCGTTCCTTTTGCAGAAATCAAGCAGCATATTGTAACCGCTGATACAGTTTAGGGCCTTTAAACTTCCGGGTTTATAATAAATTCCGGAATGTATCACTCCGCTGTTATTCCCCGTTTGATGCCTGGCCTCACCGGACTCTTTTTCAAGAATTAATACTCTTGTGCCCGGCTTTAATTCAAGTATCTTCAAGGCCGCAGCAAGTCCAACTATACCTGCGCCTGCAATGATAACATCGCTCTGGCTCAATTCACCTATTTATATATCTTCTCTGCTACTATCTTTGTCTGCATAAACAGAAGCAGGTAATCAAATCCGCCTGCCTTAGAGCATGTTCCGCTCATGTTGTACCCGCCAAACGGGTGAACACCAACAAGCGCACCGGTGCATTTCCTGTTCAGGTACAGGTTACCTACAAATATTTCCTCTGCAGCCTTTTTGATCTTCTTTTTATCTTTTGAATACGCTGCCCCGGTTAAACCGTATTCTGTATTATTTGCAATCTGAATTCCTTCATCAAAATCCTTAGCTTTTATTACCGCAAGCACCGGTCCGAAAATCTCCTCCTGGGCTATGGTATCTTCAGGTTTTACATCAGCAATAATTGTCGGCTGAATGAAATAACCATTCTCGTTCGCTTTAGAGCCGCCGAATACGATCCTTCCGCCTTCTGAAACTCCTTTTTGAATGTAGGCAAGTATACTGTCCTCTGATTTCTTGTTGATAACAGCAGCCATTCCCGGATTTTCATCTGCGGGTCCGACTTTTATACCCGCTGCTTTATCAACAAGCAGGTCAATGAATTTATCGTATATCTTTTCATGTACAATTACTCTTGAGCATGCAGAGCATTTCTGCCCCTGGAAACCGAATGCTGAGGAAATCACTCCTGCTGCAGCTTCATCAATAGATTTAAGTTCACCATCAACTACTATTGAATCCTTACCTCCCATTTCTGCGGTAACACGTTTGATCCATTTCTGTCCCGGCTGCGGTTTTGCAGCGAGCTGGTTAATATGCAGGCCCACTTCGCGGGAGCCTGTAAATGAAATGAATCTTGTTAACGGATGCTCAACTATCATATCACCAATTAAGCCGCCTGAACCGGGCAGGAAGTTTACAACTCCTGCCGGTAATTTTATTTCTTCAAGCAGTTCAATGAATTTCCATGCAATTACGGGTGAATCACTTGATGGCTTTAATACGACTGTATTGCCTGTAACGAAAGCGGCTGTGGTCATACCAACAAGTATAGCCAGAGGGAAATTCCATGGCGGAATAACTACGCCAACGCCAAGCGGAATGTAATGCTGCCTGTTATCTTCGCCCTTTATTTTTACAAGCTTTATGCTTTTATCGTAGCGGAGCATCTCTCTTGCGTAGAATTCCATAAAATCAATTGCCTCGGCAACATCACCATCTGCTTCTGCCCAGTTCTTTCCTACTTCGTAAACCATCCATGCGGCAAATTCAAATTTCCTTTTGCGCATTATTTTTGCCGCTTTAAAAAGATACGCCGCACGCTTCTTAGCCGGCACTCTTTTCCATTCATCAAATTTCGCGTAAGCTGTTTCAATAGCCCGGTTTGCAAGCTCAGGCGAAGCCTTTGAGGCTCTGCCTATTACTTCAATTGTGTTTGATGGATTAATGGAAGTTATCTTATCTTCGGTGAATATCTTTTCTCCTCCGATAACAAGTGGATACTCATTATTTAACTCATTCTTAACTTTGGCAAGTGCTTCGCGGAATTTGTTCGCATTTTTGGGATTGGAAAAATCTGTAAACGGTTCGTTTCTGAAAGCCTTCATATATTTATTATATACCTTTAATATTAATTAAAATTGAAAATTTATTTTCTGGTACTGAAACATCTTAAAATCCAAGTATCCTGCAAATTTCGTCATGCAGTTTAGGCCTGATACTCCTCACTTCTTCGCTTGAACGCGTAGGGTAGACCCTGTTTGTAAGAAAAATCACTATGAGATCTTTTTCCCTATCGCACCATACTGATGTACCTGTGTATCCTGTATGCCCGAAACAGTTCGAAGAGAACTTATTGCCGCATGCAGGCGGATATTTAGTAGGTTCAGGTTTAGTTTCCCATCCCAAAGCCCTTGTGTTTGCGTATCCCAGTCCGGTAGCTTTTGAAGTGAATAGCTCAACTGTTGCAGCGGTAAACATTGTATCCTGCAATGGAAGCGGAGACATTCTGCGTTCATCTGTGAATCTGCCGTTATTCAGCATCATTTGCATAAATTTGAAAAGATCAGGTCCTGTTGAAAACAGCCCTGCATTTCCTGAAACACCTTCCAGGATGGCTGCCAGTTCATCATGCACGTATCCAACCAGCAATTGATTTCGCCAATATGTATCGTTTTCTGTAGGAGCAATTCTGTAATCCTCGCTCATTGGCACAAGAAAGTATGTATCTGTCATGTTGAGCTTGTTGAAGATCTTTTCTTTACAGAATTGATCAAGTTTCTGGCCGCTTATACGTTCAACAATTTCACCCAGTAAAAAAGCATTGTAATCACTGTAAAGAGTGCGGGAGCCAGTTTCATACTCCTTAGCGCAATTGAAAATTGCATCTTTTACTTTCTGCGGCGAATCCATATTGGGATCCTGATAAAACGGCGTCCATGC
>JBHEKV010000204.1:0-7010 GCA_041859235.1 Ignavibacteria bacterium
AATACAGATTTCACAGCCGTGGAAAATGAATCGTTGAAATTCAATGATGCGTTTTAATAGTGATAGAAGAATCGCTCTGCAGTAGGGGTCTGCGCTTCTACCTCCACATTCCCAAACTCCAGTTTGGGAATGCAATAAAAACTCGCAGTGAATGCAAACCTGCCAGGTTTAAGCATCGTGAATCCTGAGTATTTGTTGTATTAAAACCTGGCAGGTCTGGATTGAAATAGATTCAGGATTTCAATGGAAATTTCAAAGATATGCCATTGACTCAACATAAAAGATATTGCGCCACTTCGTGGCTTATGAAATCGCTTCATTTTTCACGATGGGCTGCGCACATCGCTGACATATTACGCCCCTGCGGGGCTGAACGTTTCACATTTGACGTTTCACGTTTCACGTTTGACATTTCACATTTTATCTTTGACATTTGAGCTTTGTCATTTGACATTTTTATCGTGCTAATTCTCTCGGGCGTACATCTTCTGCCAAACCTTTGCCGTTATGCCTGTGTCGTTCACCTATCTGCTGGCGCCACATTGCGTAATACAATCCTTTGATCTCAAGCAGCTCTTCATGCCTGCCTTCTTCAACAATATGTCCGCGCTCAAGAACAAAAATCTTATCCGCATGCATGATAGTTGATAACCTGTGAGCAATCAGTATTGTGATGTGATCGGTTCTTGCAGATACGTCGCGGATGGTCTGACCGATTTCTTCTTCTGTAAGTGAATCCAGCGCCGATGTTGCTTCATCAAACACAAGCAACTTGGGTTTCCTTAGCAGCGCGCGCGCTATGGATAGCCGCTGCTTCTCGCCGCCGGAAACTTTCACGCCGCCTTCGCCAATAACGGTATCGATACCTTTATCCGCTCGCGCAAGCAGATTCTGGCATGCGGCTTTATTCAGCGCATCCATTATCTCTGCATCAGTAGCATTCGGATTAACAAACAAAAGGTTTTCTTTTATTGTACCTGCAAAAAGCTGTGTATCCTGTGTTACAAATCCTATCTGGTTTCTCAGCAGGTCAAAATCAATTTCGCTGCCGGGTACGCCGTTATAATATATTGTTCCTGTTTGCGGGGAGTATAAACCGACAAGCAGTTTCACCAGAGTGGTTTTTCCTGCGCCTGAGGGGCCCACAAATGCTACTGTTTGCCCAAGTGTGGTTTTGAATGTGATGTTTTCGAGTGCGTGGTTGGCTGCGCTGAGATGTTTGAAAGTAACGCCTTCAAATGCGAATGTTTCTATCTTGCCTATTGATACCGGCTTCTCAGGTTTTTTCTCAAGCGGCGTTTCTATAATATCCTTAAAATTATTCAGCGATACTTCAGTTTCCCTGTAAACATTTATAATGTTGCCAAGCTCCTGCAGCGGTCCGAAAATAAAGAATGAATATATATAGAGCGAAAAGAATTCACCCGCCGTTATGACACGCGAGAATATCAGGTACATCATAAGGAAAAGAATTGATGTCCTGAGGAAATTTACAATTGTACCCTGTATAAAGCTCAGGCTTCTTACAAACCTTACTTTCTTCAGCTCCAGCCCGAGAATTTTTTCTGTCGTTGAGTTAAGCCTGTTGATTTCCTGTCCGGCTAAACCCAGGCTCTTTACAAGCTCGATATTTCTGAGCGATTCAGTGGTTGTACCTGCAAGTGCAGTGGTTTCGCCAACGATCTTCTTCTGTATAACCTTTATCTTCTTGCTTAGCTTTGAGCTTATAAACGCTATGAGCGGGGCAGTTACGGCGTAAACCGGAAATATAACCCAATGAATTGAAAATGAATAGATGGTTACGAATATCAGTCCGATAAGAGTAGTGTAAACAATATTTATTGCCAGCGCTATCAGCTTTTCAACGTCCGTCCGAACCTTTTGGAGTACGCCTAAAGTTTCACCGCTGCGTTTATCTTCAAAAACCTGGTAGGGAAGCTCAAGGGAGTGTTTTATACCATCGGCGTACATGCGGGCTCCCAGTTTCTGGGTTATCAGGTTAATATAGTAGTCCTGGAAGTTTTTGGCCACCCTTGATACAAAGGCCGCGCCGATACCCAGCCCCAGGAGCAGTCCAACACCCTTAAAGAACTGTTCTGAGGTATATTTATCAAATTTTGTGGCATAATCATCAATTATGTAGCGTACAATGAGGGGATCCATCATTGAGAACATCTGGTTAATTGCTGCTAAAACAAGTGCAAGGATTATAAATCCCCTGTAGGCTCTTAAATAAGAAAGAAGTAATTTCATTTATGGATTGTTAGGCTGCAATTTTAACTAATTTATCTTTACCAAAAAAGGTATGAATAAGTAAAGTGTGATTTATCATTCTATTGAATGAGAAAATACACCGCCCCCTTCCCCTTTATTGAAAAGAGAAGGGGAGTGCAGGAAGGCAGGCTCTGCCTATTAAGACGTAATTAACTATTTTTTATTTTGTTAAGAAATAGTTATCTTTGTGTAATTCCAAACACTAATACATAACAACAATTAATAGTAAAACAACATGACAAGAGAAGAGATCATTGCAAAAATGGCTGAAGATGCAGATACCACAAAGGTTGCTGCAAAAGCAGCTTTAGATTCATTCATCGGCTGTGTAACCAAGACCCTGAAAAAGGGCGGAAAAGTTTCACTCGTTGGATTCGGAACATTTTCAGTTTCCAAAAGAGCTGCAAGACAGGGAAGAAACCCGCAGACAGGCGCAACAATTAACATTGCAGCAAGAAAAGTTGCAAGGTTCAAAGCAGGTAAAGGACTTTCCGATACAGTTAACGGCAGATAATTTTATCTATTTTTATTGTTGATGAAAAAGGACGGCATGCCGTCCTTTTTTGTTTTCCGTTTTCGCAGAGTCCTTGACTTTATGTTCTCCGAACGAGGATTCTGCGGTCACGGGTTAAGAAAATCTACATATCCCTGAAGTTCGCGCTTGCGATAAGCAGCTTAACGGTCATATAAATAACCACAGCAGTTGAAAGTACCAGGAACCATATCAGCGCTTTTGATACCAGGCTTGTTTTTTTAACTGATTCATCCATAATGAAAATAATATTAAGTTCTCACTGAAAAATTCATGTGTTACTATTGCACCTCCCATCTGCTGGGTAAACACTTAACAGACGCCCCCAATATTCTTAATTCCCCTCTTGAGAGGGGAGGGAGCGAAGCGGAAGGGGTGTGTTTCTTACTTTTTCAATAAAATTTATTATTTATTGATCAAGTTTAATTGAAATTACTTTCTCAGGCTTGCCTGTAAAATCACCTGGTTCGCCGTGCTCATCAGTTGTTTCCCCAATTTCTCTTTTCATCACAATAATTTCTGTGGCTTTCTGAATTGCCCAATAATCAATCCCAGTGCCTGCCCACCATCCGCGGGCTGAAATAATTGCGTCTGAGGGGATCTCATAAGATTTATAATCTGATACAGGCATCTCGCTGAAGCTGTAATACTCCTTGGCAATAAAATGTTTTTTGCCGTTCACTATTATACTAACATCGTTAATTGGTGTATCATACTCACCGGTGCCAACACGCTTGAACTCCCATTTCAGCTCAGGTTTGCCGGGTTTGGTGTTTTCGGTCTTGCCGGTTGAACCTGTTTCTTCCTTTTTTTGAGTGTTACTTACGTTTTCCTGTTTGCTATCCTTTGTGCTGTTCTCATTCTTTAAGCTGGTATCAGAAGAATCTTTTTTGCCGCAGGAAATGATCAGGAGCGAAAGTGTTAAAACGAAAAATACATTCTTCATATTATTTTTTGTAGATTTCTTTTCTATGAGCAATTCTATGAATGACAATAAAATCATTATCAAAGTCAAAAATGGCCCGGTAGTCGCCAATTCTGAATCTGTATGTAGAAATTGATTTGCCGCTTAGTTTAATTGAATATGGAAATGGGTCTTTGGAATATTCCTGGAGTTTTTTACCTATATGTGCAACATCTTTTTTACTGATTTTCTTAAGGTCTTTAATAGCAGAATTTGTTAACCTGATCTTATACATCAAAGACTTCTTTAAAATCTTTGAACTTCTTCTGTTTATATTCCTTTCGTGATCTTTCAATTGATCTGACGAATTTAGGGCTTGAAACTGCTTCAAGGTTTTCAAGCATATCACCCATATTTTCTTTAATTACCTCATCTATTATCATTTTTAACTGGTCTATTGTTAAATCACCAATTTTTTTCGTTTTCATATATAAATCCTTCAATATTTATCAAATATACAATTAATTGTTTAAATCTGAAAGAAATGATAAAATAAATTATTTCCCCATTACAAATATAACAGGCTCTTTGCCAAGTGTAATTTTCTTACTCCTTAACTCCTCAATTGTTCCTGTTATTATCTGCTCTGTTTCCTTTGTCAGGTTCTTTGAAACAGAAAGCACAATATCACCCGGCGAGTTACTTAAAATGTCTGCAAGCAGCTTATCGTTGCGGTGGGGAGCCTCAATAAATATCTGTGTCTGACCCTCCTGCTTAATTTTGCTTCCAAGTCCTTTAATTTTCTTCGCCCTCATAGTCTTATCAATAGGTAGGTAACCAATGAACGCGAAGTTCTGCCCGCTTACCCCGGATGCCATAAGCGCAAGCAGGATTGAAGATGGTCCGCTTAAGGGCACAACCTGAATCCCTTTTTGATGCGCCATTTTTACTATCACACTTCCGGGGTCAGCAATGCATGGCAGCCCCGCTTCGGAGATCAGCCCGGTATCATTGCCTTTTTCGGCTTCATCAAGGTAACTTGTAATATCAGAGTCCTTGCTCTTGGCATTCAGCACATAAAACGTAAGCTCGCGCAGCGGTTTATTTATGCCCGCGAGTTTAAGGAACTTAGCCGCAGTCTGAATGTTCTCTACTATATAGTGCTCTATTGTATTAATTACCTCTTTGATATACGGCGGTATAACCCTGCTTAAGTCATCGCTGCCAAGAGTATTGGGTATTAAATACAGTTTTCCTTTTTGCATTATAGAATTTGCCGCATTAAAGTATATTTACAAATTAATTGATTATGAAATTTTCTCGCTTTAATAGGAGTGAGGTCATTAACTAAATCTATCCATTAACCTAAAATATCGAATATTCTCCCCCCTCTCCTTTTAGGAGAGGGGCAGGGGGTTGAGATTATAAAAGCAAACTTTCCATTAACCTAAAATATCGAATATTCTCCCCCCTCTCCTCACAAGAGAGGGGCTGGGGGTGAGGTCAACAACTAAATCTATCCATTAACCAAAATTATTAAATATTCTCCCCCCTCTCCTTTTAGGAGAGGGGCTGGGGGGTGAGGTCAACAACATGAATCTACTTATCTATATTATCTCATTTTTCAGCTTCTTTGCATGCAATGATACTGAATTGAAGCAAAATCTCAAAAATAATGAGGTAAATAAAACAAATTATGAGCAAAATAAAAAGGTAAAGAGTTCTGATACCCTTAAGAATATACCCGATGGTCTGAAGAAACTGCTTAAAGCTTACCCCGATTTCCTCAAATCTGCTGACGAAAATAATCTTTACTGGCACGATGGTACAATTATGCAGTGGGATGACGGCGTTTCAGATAAAACGCATGATGAAAAACTAAATAACCCTGACCTTGAAGATATGATGTCACAAAAATATACCAAAGGGGCTGATTGGGATTCACCGCCTGCGGAAGATTTTGAACCCGGCAGGGTGAGGTATGAACCCTTCTTCACCAAAATGTACGGCTCATCATCCGGCGAGGTGCAGAATAATCTTGTGAGTGTTAAATGGCTGCCATCAATTTGCGGATGTACAATACAGTTCAATAACATTAACGGCGCAGCGGATAAAATGCGCGAAGTATCAGATGAAATTGAAGCCACACTCGGGGCGGAATTCCACAAATACATTAGCAAAACAGCCGGTACATTCAACTGGCGCAAAATTGCGGGTACGAACCGCATCAGCACTCATGCCTTCGGCACTGCGATCGATATCAACACAAAGTACAGCAATTACTGGCAATGGGATGGTAATATGGTATGGAAAAATCAGATACCGATGGAGATCGTTGAAATATTCGAAAAGCACGGATTCATCTGGGGCGGCAAGTGGTACCACTATGATACCATGCATTTTGAATACAGGCCCGAGCTTACAATGGAGTAGAGTACATTATTCCCGCGTAAGGGGGAATCTATAACCTTTATTCATGAATATTGTATTGACGAACAGTCACTAAACACTTTTCTCTATTCGCCCATCACTTTTTCAATCTCATTTATTTCCCTTGGCGCCTTATCGGATAGCACAACATATCCATCGCTTGTAACAAGAATATCATCTTCGATCCGAACGCCGATATTGTAATACTCTTTACTTACGCCTTCGGTTCCTTCTTTGATATATATTCCGGGCTCGACTGTAAGAACCATTCCCGGTTCCAGTATCCTGTCGTTCTTGCCGGGTGATTTATAGCTTCCTGCATCGTGGACATCCAGCCCCAGCCAATGGCTTGTGCCGTGCATGAAGAATTTATATTCATCGTCGGCTTCTTTCTGCAGACCCAGTGTTTCAAGTCCTTTTTTTACAATACTTCTTGCAACACTATCCACCTGGTTGAATCCGACTCCCGGCTTAATGAAATTTATAGCTTCCTTCTGCGCTGCAAGTACTATTGAATATATTCGCTTCTGGGCGGGGGTGAATTTTCCATTTACCGGAAATGTGCGTGTAACATCCGCTGAATAGAATCCATACTCCGCGCCAACATCCATTACAACCATATCGCCATCTTCCATAATTCTTCGATTGGTTTCATAATGCAGCGTGGTGGAGTTAGGCCCTGAGCCAACGATTGAAGGGAATCCATTGCGTACACTGCCTTCTATCCTGAAATTATATTCAAGCACTGCCTGGAGCTGGTACTCATACATTCCGGGTTTGCATGCCTTCATTGATTCGATCAGCGCATTACCTGTTATATCAATAGCCCGCTGAAGCTGTTCAATTTCGTAAGCATATTTAAACAGCCGC
>JBHEKV010000048.1:0-7766 GCA_041859235.1 Ignavibacteria bacterium
ACTATCCTGTTATCCCTTATATCTATATCAGAGTACCACCAGTTCCAAAGTCCTTTTGTTCTTCCGTTGTAGCTGTTTTCATTTTCTATTGGATATGCCCAGTCTTCCTTTATGAACTCACACCCGGCGGGTATAGGTTCATCAAGCATAAAGTATTCATTTTGGGCATCTTTGGGATAGACCTTCACCTTCACAAGAAGCTCACTGCCTGAAGTTACGGTACCTTTGAATTCACTTTTCTGATAAGTATATATTTTTTTCTTCGGGTCAAATACTTTCTTAAGCTCATAATACTCCCGTTCAATATCAAAGCCGTTATAAGTAGAGCTGATCTCCTTTTTGCTTTCTTTTTCGTAGTAGACCAGTGAAGTGTTAAAATAACTTTTCCCCGCGCCCGATTTTTCTATCTTAATTTCGTTATCACCCGTGCGCAAAAGCTCACCGCTGATAATGAACCTGTTTTCCTTTTTAAAGATATCATCCTTAGTGATATGTTTATTTGCCGCTTCTTTTCCGTTCACAGATATCTTAATATCATAATCAGGCTCAAGCTCGCTGTATGCTTTAAGGTAGCCGGTGAGTGAATATACAATAAACGCATTCTGCAAAGTATTGCCCCATGAGTTCCCGCGCTTAATTGCCAGCATCCAGTTAACGGTCTTTTCTATCATATCTTTGTTCTCTTTTCTGCTTGAAGGATCAGCAAGCAGCGCCTTTAATACCATAGCAGTAGTTATTATCTCATCATTTTGCCAGTCATACCGTTTAATTTTTGACTTCCAGAAAGCTTTATCGTCATCAACATAATTTACTTCCCGCATTACGGAGTTAATATACTTTTGCTGCGTGCCCGTCTTTATCATATTGCCTGCCGCCATCGAGAGCATTGCCATTGCAAGGCTTGAGAGATCTTTTTTCGCGAGAAGCTCGAACTGTTTGTTAAGCAACTTTGTATTTTGTGGTGACTGCGGAAAACCGGAAAGCACAAAAGTTATGTAAGCCCTGGTAGTTGGTTCAAGCTTTTTGTTTCCCAGTGCGCCGGAAATGTATTGTACTCCTTTATTCAGAACTTTACTTTTGATTTTAATACTATCATTTGCTGCAAGTTTAAGACTGTAAAGCACGTACGCGCTCATGTATGGATCTGAGCCGGAGTTTGGCCACCATCCCCATCCGCCATCATCTTTCTGGAGGGAGTATATTTTGCTCAATCCTTTCTGCAGCATTTTTGGCACCTGTTGGGTAAAATACGGGTCATCGGGCGCGCCGAGCTCTTTTAATGTACTGGCAGTAATTACAGTTGGCATAAAACGGCTCATGGTCTGCTCTATGCACCCGTAGGGATAGCCGATAAGATAGTCCATACTTCCGAGAATTGAGGAAGCAACCGAGGGCGAGAGCCCCAACTGCAGATGCGCGCTTTTGAGATCGGTTCCTTCGGGGATAAAAAATGTTTTGGTTATACTGCCCGAAGTTTTGGACATATCAAACGCTGAATTAGTTTGCACCCTTAAGCCGAACGGCTGCAGGGGAACAAGCTGCTGCATCGCGTCGGATTCTTCATTGGTCAATGCCGAAGCCAATACATTGCCAATACCAAGGGGATTGTTAACTTTCACAAGCCAATCAACCCTTTTTTCCTCGTTTTTGCCAAGCGTGATAAGCTGTTCACCTGATTCATTGTCAATCAGTGTAAGGTTATCAAGCTTCATTGTGACCTTTGCGGTCTTTTCTTCATCAAGGTAGTTGTGAACAATTGTTGAGACTGTTACTTCATCGTTTTGCTGAAAGAAGCGTGGAGTTTCTACTCTTATTATAAGATCCTTACGCGAGGTCATAGAATAGGTGTTCTGACCCGCATCAGTTTTATCGGTAAGTACTCTTGCGGTCACACGCCATGTAGTAAGGTTATCGGGGAATTTGACCTTAACTTTCGCGATACCGTTCTCATCGGTATGGACCGCAGGAATCCACAAAGCCGCATCTTTGAATTCAGACCTTGTGACGGCTTCAACGAATTTATTTTCCTTATCAAGCGGATTGTTGGTTACAACCCCATCAATAATTATCTGTGTTTCATTAGTTCTGCCGCCTCGGATGTTGATCTCCTGACCCTTTTCATCCAAAACTATTCCTGTGGTATTTGTTGCAATGTTTTCAATTCCTCTTATGCCTGTGTTATCGATGAATTCTGTACCAATAATTTTTCCTGAGCCGTTATCTATTGTTTTTCTTTTTGAAACAAGATAAACAGTATCCATTACAACACCGCTCATGCCCATTTGGATTTCAACCAGCTCCGGATTTTTGTTTTCGACCAAAATACCTGTAATTACTGTTGCATCATATCCTACATATGTACACTTTAGATCATACTTGCCGGGGGGCAGATTAAAGAAAACAAACTCTCCTTTTTCGTCTGTTCCGGTTCTGAAAGTTGTGTTTTTTATTTCGATTCGTGCTCCAATTAAACGGTCACCCTTATCATCTACCACAATTCCGTAAATGCTACCTTTTCCGCTCTTTTCTACAGAAGTAATGAGCAAATTCTTGTTCAGCTCAGCAAAAAGGACTTTTTCAGTGGTTATTTTCAGCTGCAGCAGGTTGGGTCCAGACTGACTGAACTTAATTTTATAAACCCCTTCCAGAACTCTGTTCTGGTAGATCACCGAAACATCATACTCGCCTTCAGGCAGTGAGAAGTTAAGTTTGCCTTCACTGTTTGTATATCCCGCAAGGTATTTGCCGCCAATCAGTATTCCCGCATTGTAGAACTTCGCACCTGTTTCGCTGTAGATCTCTGTGCTAACATAAGACATTTTTTTATCGCCTGAGCGTGCATTGTACATTTCAAACAACAACGGAAAATATGAGTGATTTTGGTTTCCATGGATATACATCCTGCTGTAATTCAGCGAGGTCAGCTCCGCCACAGGCGCGTAGAAAACGCTGCGAACATCTTTGATGTTATCAGGGGCAATTGCGTAAACGCTTTCATCAATGACGCCAAGCGTTACTTCGGAATTTTTGACGGGCATTCCAAGCGAATTCTTAACCGTAACGGTAATTTCACCCTCTTCCTGCGGTTTAAAAATAGTTTTATCGGAAGTTAAGGTTACATCAAGGAATTTATTGCGGGGAATGACCGCAACGGGCTTAGTGTTTGTGTATAAAACACCCTTGTATATATAAGATACGTGAATATAAACATTAGGAGCGGATATATCGCTGATGGGAATCTTCAAATAAGCCGCTCCGCCGGAGACCTGCTGAACGCTGTAATACACAACGCTTTTATTGCAGGCATCCACAAGTAAAGTGATATCCGTATCATGCGGAGTTTCAACAAATATTACCGCCGTATCACCGGGGAAGTATGTATCTTTTTCAGGGAGAACGCTTATAGTGCCTTCATCGCGCTCCCACCAGCTCATTTTGCCCGCTGACACAAAACATTCCGTCATGGCTGTGAGTTTTGTGTTCTTTGAATCAAATGAAGTTACTTCAATTTCGTAGTAGCCTTCAGGTTCAGTTGGAATGTAGAGCACATCATCGCCCATATATGATGTTTTACCGGAAAGTGTTGTGAGGTAAGACTTTACTTTTACTTTCTTTTCATACACAACGCGGTAAACTGAAACAGTATAGTTTGCTTCTACGGGTTTATCTGAAAAATCACGCGCGTTTACGGTCAGCCCTATCATTTCTCCGGGACTCGTTACTGATCGATCAGCGTGAGCGTTTATGAAATAATCAGAGCGCGTTACATTAACATCCATCAATGCGGTGACAGCAGCCCGTGATTTATCTACAACCTGTACGTTTACAATATAAATGTAGTCCGTTTCATAAGGATCCTTTTTTGTGCCTTCGTTAAAATCCTCATCAATTTTATATGATACTTTTAAGTGACCGTTCTCATCAAGTTTCCCTTTTTCAGAATATATATTCTGAGAGTTATCATACTTGTTTTCAGTTCCAACAGTGATGTAGTAATCTTTGTAGAACCAGCTGTATTGGCTGTAATACCACCAGGGCCTGTAGAGCGGTTTTTTAAAGATATTGTAAGTTACTTCGGCATCAGGCACGGGTGAGCCGAAATAATAATCTGACTGAATATCAATTTCTATTTTTTCGCCGCCTGAGTACTGCTTCTTATCGGTTTTTACTTCTACTTTGTATTCAGGTTTTTTGTATTCTTCAACACCAAAGGTCTGTGTAAAGCTCTGATATATCATTTTATCTTCACTCAATGAGTCGCCGCCTTCAGTGATATCAACCGTTATGGTGTAATTCCCAAGCGGTGCTTCCTTATCGATATTAATACTATCAGCAAAGCCGCCGAATTTATCGGTAGTTATGTATTTCCTGTACACGGCGGAGCCCTTTGGGTCGGTTATCCTGAGCACTGCATTTCTTGAGGCAAAAACGGTGTAACCGGAGCCCGTCATTTCGCGAAGTGATATCTTGAAATCAACTTTAGACGGAGGCCTGTAAACCGGCTGACTTGTAACAATAAGCGCGCTGAACGGCTGCGGCCTTCCGTAGAAATAATAATTGGGGTCTGATACTGCAACTTCATCATTTTTTTGTGAGATGATAAGCGGTATTACATAGCCGTTACGGTAGAAGAGTTCCTTATCACTTTCAGTGAAATAATAATTCTGAGCGCTGTAGGGTGAAAACTGCTCGCCTGCTTTTTTATTGTTGAAATACAGGCTGTGTTTAACGCTATCAACAGGCGCGCCGGTTTTACGTTCACATGTGAAGTTTAATACGGAGCCTTCAGTGTAGCGTGTTAACATTGAAATTGTTGTAACAAAAAATCCTGTAGTCGCAATTTTATCCTTATGCATTACACGTACTATGTACGCGCCGCTTCTTTTGGGTGTGAATGTTATTTCGCGGTTTATCCATAGCTTATCGGTGTTTTTTATCCGTTTGGGCAGGAGTACATTTTTTACCGTATATGTTTCTTCCATGAGCTCCATCAGGTTTGAGCTATCTTTGCCTATCACCGAAAACTTGTGTACATGGTTCTGTTTAGTCAAATACAGTTCAGGATCTTTTATCCGGTAAACCCTCATTGTAAATTCTGCGGGAACATTTATTGAAGATGAACTGATAGTTATGGGGACGGGTTCGCCGGGCAGAAAATAGAAATCGGGTGATGTGATATAAAAATCAGGATGCAGGTTCGCTGTAGTTTCTTCCAGAACCCTGCTTTGCTGCGAGTAAGATGTTTGGATGAAGGAAATAAAAAGTAATGAAACAAGAAGGGCTGTGAAGCAAGAGAGCTTTTTCAATTTAACCTCCGTAGAAAGAATTATGAAGCTTACTGTATAAATCTAATCATAAATTCCGAAAAAATATAGTTCTAAATCAAATTTTATTATTTTTGACTTTCATGGGGGAAGTTTCGTTTCCCTCACCCCCCAGCCCCTCTCCCAGAGGGAGAGGGGAGAGGTATTCCAGATTTTTCGGTTTTGTTCCCCTCTCCTTACAGGAGAACTGCTCCAACGGAGCCACTTTGTGGCACCGGCAGTCAGGCGGGTTAGGGGTGAGGTTATACTTTTTTCCCTCACCCCCAGCCCTGTGCTGTATTGTTGTAGGGATCCCACGAAGCAGAAAAGCGGGACTGCTCCAAAGGAGTCCCTTCGGGACAAAAAACGCAGGAGGGGAGAGGTTATTCAGATTCTTCGGTTTTGTTCCCCTCTCCTTGCAGGAGAGGGGTTAGGGGTGAGGTTATACTTTTTTCCCTCACCCCCCAGCCCTGTGCTGTATTTTTGTAGGGATCCCGCTAAGCAGAAAAGCGGGACTGCTCCAAAGGAGTCCCTTCGGGACAAAAGGAGCAGGAGGGGAGAGGTATTCCAGATTTTTCGGTTTTGTTCCCCTCTCCTTATAGGAGAACTGCTCCAACGGAGCCACTTTGTGGCACCGGCAGTCAGGCGGGTTAGGGGTGAGGTTTACTTCATTCCAATTACCGCAAACATTCTGCCTGAGCCTGATTTATCCCTGCGGTATGAATGAAGATGCGGTGTATCGTAAGTGCAGCCGGGGAATTGCTCAATACTTTTTGCCGGCACGCCGGCTGTAAGCAGGCTTGCTAAAACCATTTTACCGGTATCAACAATATATTTGCCTTCGCTGTTTGGCTTTGGTGAAACATATTCAGCGGGGAACATATCAGCTACATCTTTATCTACCTCAAAATTAGGTTTGCTTATCGCGGGTCCCATAAATACAACAAGCTCCGCCGGGTTTGAGTGAAAATCAGTTTTCATAATTGAAATAGTTTTACCAACAATATTTTTCTGCGTACCGCGCCAGCCGGAGTGGATATTGGCAATTACGCAGTTTGTTTTATCATATATCATAACAGGCATGCAGTCAGCAACAGATATCACCAGGTTCAGTCCTTTTTGTGAAGTGATAAGAGCATCGGTATTGGGGTATAACCCGGGCTTGGTTACGATTGATACGCCATCTGCGTGAACCTGGTTGCCGTGAACGAGCGTTGTTTCCGCGATACCAAGCGACCCGAAAAACCGCGCGCGGTTTTTCATTACTGTATCATGTTCATCACCAACGTGTTTGCTTAGATTATTGTAAAACGGGGGCTCATCGGGAAATCGTGTTGATATGCCGTGAATGAGCTCTTTGTGTGATGCTAGTATTTTTGATGTGATTATCATATTAATTTTTAGAATAGCAATTCTATTGTGATAACTTAGGTTTTGTCAATTTTGTTTTTGTTAAATTGATTCAAAATAATTTTTTCTAATGCTCCCCTCCTATTTTAGGAGGGGACAGCATCAAAAACCATAAGGTTTTTGATGCAGGGGTGGTATCATTTTTTATGATATTTTTCTTCTGTATACCTCAGAAGGAGTTTTGCAGCAAACTCCGGTTTGTCCGCGGGAATCCGCTCCTTCGGAGAAGGACTCCTTTCGAGGGAAACTATATAGCAGCAAATTACGATTTAAATGTTACTTTCTTTTGAGCGATTCCCGCATCAAGTGCGGGACATGCGCCAGAAAGTAACCAAAGAAAAATCGCCCGCTGATGAAAATTGCCTGAAATTATTTTCGCCTTACGGGAAAAGAAACTTCCTCCGCTAAAGTGTTTTAAGTCCTTCGGCTCGCCCGCCATGATGCGCACCATAGGTGCGATTTGCGGTCTCAAACAGCTTTTCCCGCATTTAATCTGCTCAAATAATTTCCAGGACGGCAATTTTCATAGGCGGGGTAAAAGTTAGCCATGCTTCTGTCTGTATCCCTCAGAAGGAGTTTTGCAGCAAACTCCGGTTTGTCCGCGGGGGACTCCCTTGGAGAGAAACGAAAGCAATTATTAAAATTCACCACCCCTGCAAAACTCAACTTACGTTTCGTTTTGCTTTCCCCTCCTTATCCCGCTTTCAGCGGGACTGCGATAACACTTCGTGTTATCTTGAAAGGAGGGGAGCTGTCACAAACTAGTTTTTCACTCCAGCAGTTTCATTAATTCCGATACATAATAATTGAACTTCCATGGTTCAAACACCTTGTGTTTTGCCTGAAGCGTTTCATCAACAGAGCGGAGGTATTTATCATCGGTCATATTTTTATTATCAGTATTCCACACCATCAGTGTATCAACAAGATTATCATTGTTATCCTGCGGATAGATGTAAAACTGTTTATTTTTAATTATGACATATCCTGCGCCATTTTGGGGAATGATATCACCTGCCCATTTGCTTAAGCTAACGGGCTTGGTTTGAGTTG
>JBHEKV010000197.1:0-8197 GCA_041859235.1 Ignavibacteria bacterium
GCGATCGTTGGCAATGAACCGCAGGACCTGAAATTTACCGGTGAAAAGACCACTGTCTCAATAGGTGAAAACACAGTTATACGTGAGTTTGCTACTATAAGCCGTGGCACAAAAGCAAGAAACACAACCGTAATAGGATCAAACTGCTACGTAATGAGTTACGTTCATATTCCGCATGATTCTATTATAGGAAATAATGTAATACTATCAAACGCCATCAACATGGGCGGACACGTTGTTGTTGATGACTGGGCTATCATAGGCGGAATGGTTGGAGTACATCAGTTTGTACACATTGGCGCGCATTGTTTTATAGCTTTCAGCGCCCGCGTAACAATGGATGTACCGCCGTATATTCTGGCAGGCGGCTCGCCGCTTGGCTATAAGGGTCTTAATGTTGTAGGCTTAAAGCGCCGCGGATTTACAGATGAGCAGATCAAAAATATTAAAAATACATACAACCTTATTTACGGTCCGGAGTACAATATAAGCGATGCAATTAAGGCAGTAAAAGATACTGTTGAAATGACTGAAGAAGTTAAAACTATAATCTCTTTTATTGAGCAAAGTGAGCGCGGGATCATCAGGAAATAATTCAGCCCAAGGAAACCCGGCGGTAATACCGCTTGCTGAAAATAAAAAATGGGAATTCCTCGATACAGGCATCAGGTCAGGTGTGTTTAATATGGAGCTTGACATGAAGCTTGTTGAACGCTGCAAAACAGAAGATACGGCATTTCTCAGATTCTACCGCTGGAAACCCTACGCAATTTCTTTAGGCTACAACCAGTCAAGACTTTCAAAAGAAGCGTATATTGATACAAACAAGATCCGTTCCGAAGGCATGGATATCGTTACACGCCCTACGGGCGGCAGAGCGGTTCTGCATTCAGAAGAACTTACTTACTCGGTAATTTTCCGCTCAAAAAAACAGATCCATGAGCTTTACAAAGAAATTTCCGTGGCAATTGTTAACGGATTAAAGCTGCTTGACCCTAAACTCGAAAAACTATCGTTTACCAAAGATACCCCTGACCTGCTGAAACTGATCCGAACCGGCATGTATAACCTTTGCTTTAATAGCGCAATCAAAAATGAGATAAATTACAAAGGCAAAAAACTTGTCGGAAGCGCACAGCGCAAATTCGGCGATATAGTATTGCAGCACGGCTCAATTCTGATTGGTCCTCATCATAAAAATATTGTTAATTACCTTAATATCACAGGCGAAGAGCGGGTTAAAATGCTGCGCGAAATTGAAGAGAAGACTGAATGCCTGAATAATATCACAGGCAGAAAAATAGATTATAAAGATGCAGCCGAAGCGGTGTTTAACGGATTTAAAACAACATTCGGGCTGGATTTTAAAAGCATAAACAGGGTTGCAGAATTTATTGAACCGCGTATGAAAACCAGGTTCATAATGAATTGATATGGTTCATAATGAATTAACACGGTTCATAATGAAATAATTACATTACAAAAATGGCAGAAGGCGAGAAAGTTAAAGTTCAGAAGGAAAGAAAAAAGATAACCACAAAAACCCTGGTTACCATGAAACAGCGCGGCGAAAAAATTACTGCGCTTACTGCTTATGATTACCTAATGGCAAGATATCTTGATGAAGCCGGAATTGATTTTATACTGGTTGGTGATTCCCTTGGTAATGTAATACAGGGTAACGCTACAACACTCACAGTTACACTTGATGAAATTATTTACCACGCGAAAATCGTTAAGAAAGCTGTTAAAACAGCTTTGCTGGTTGTTGATCTTCCGTTTATGAGCTATCACGTTGATCTGCGTGAGTCAGTGCGCAACTGCGGCCGGGTTATGAAAGAAACAGGCGCGGATGCCGTTAAGCTCGAGGGTGGTGAGCGTATTGCGGAAGTTGTTAAACATCTTGTAAAGGTCGGAATACCCGTGATGGGTCATTTAGGATTAACGCCTCAGTCAATAAATATTTTTGGCACCTACGTTACACGCGGCACCGACCCGAAAGAAGCGCGCATGATTCAGAAGGATGCAAAGATACTGCAGGATGCAGGCTGTTTTGGCGTGGTTCTTGAAAAAATTCCCGCATCACTCGCAAAAAAAGTCACTGCTTCGCTTAAGATACCAACTATCGGAATTGGCGCTGGTGTGAACTGTGACGGACAGATACTTGTTACGCACGATATGCTGGGAATGACTGAGATGTTTCACCCCAGATTTGTGAGGAAATATCTCAATATTGCCGAACAGTCAAAAAATGCATTTAGAAGTTATATTAAAGACGTTAAACATAAGAAGTTTCCCAATAAGTCGGAAAGCTACTGATACAATCACGCCAAGGCGTGACTTCGAAAATTACTTTGTAATTTTCTTGTGAGCAATTAACAATTGTTCATAGGTAATTTAAAAACCAGATTTTAATTCTTAATTCCTAATTCGTAATTCATAATTGAACTTAAATATATTATTCATAGGCGATATAATAGGCGAGCCGGGTTTGAAGTATGTTGAAGAGAACCTGAAAAAGCTCGTTGAAAAACATCATATACATTTTGTAATTGCCAACGGCGAGAACCTTTCCGGCGGCAAAGGCTTCCTTGATAAGGATGTAAAACGCGCGTATGATGCTGGTATACATTGCATGACAGGCGGCAATCACACATTCAGCAAGCTGCAATCGGTTAACATACTGAAAGATGATGCAAGAATGCTTAGACCCGCGAATCACCACGAAGATGTTTACGGCAGAGGTTACCAGCTTTACCCTGTTTCAATTGAAGGCGGACTGTTTAATCTCTGTGTAATTAATGTTATGGGCAGGGTTTATCTATCGACCCTGAACTGTCCTTTCAGAACAACCAATAAAATCGTTGAGCGCGTTAAGAAAGATACCAATTTGATCTTTGTTGATTTCCACGGTGAAGCTACCGCTGAGAAAATTGCTTTCGGGTGGTATATGGATGGAAAGGTAAGCGCGGTAGTTGGCACGCACACTCACGTGCAGACAGCCGATGAACGCATACTGCCTAACGGCACGGGATTCATAACAGATGTCGGCATGACCGGCGCGTTTGACGGCGTTATTGGCGGAAATAAGGATGCATCAATCGCCAGGTTTTACTACCAGACTCCCCACAAAACCGATGTCGCAACCGGCGATGTGAAGATAAGCGCAGTAGTTGTGAATATTGATACACAGACCGGCAAATCAGTTGGAATAAAAAGAATATTTGAGCCCGCGTTTAAGAATTAATATGTAGAGACCGACCTCCGGGCGGTCAATTAATAACAAAAGGCATTCAATTGAATGCCTTTTTTGCTTTTCTTTGGAGTGCATTGACTATGTCAATGCATGCATAAACCACGTCAGTGCCGGGCACGCACAGTTTATGCATTCCAAAACTACTTCATCAAAACCATCTTTTTTGTTTCAATAAAATCACCCGATATTATCTTATAAAAATACACACCGCTTGAATAATTTGAGCCGTCCCAGTCAACTTCATATGTTCCGGGCTTAAGCTCTTCATTCACGAGTGTTGCAACTTCCCTTCCCAGCAGATCGTAAATAATAAGCTTAACCGGAATACTTGACTTACTTCGCGATAGCGAAGGAAGTTCAAACTTAATTTTTGTCAGCGGATTAAACGGGTTGGGGTAGTTTTGGGAAATGGAAAATGATTTCGGAATTTCGCTGTTAATTTGAGTAATACCAATTGAAATCCCACCATTTGTCGTTTTCAGTATTTTGCCACTATCACCCACAATGTAACCAGTATTTATTGAAGCAAAATAAACTGAAGTTAAAAGAGTACTTATTCCTGAAGTTTGAGAATTCCAATTACTACCTCCATTAGTTGTATTAATAATAGTACCAGTGTAACCTACTATCCAACCAGTGTTTGCATTAACAAAAAAACTTGAATTTAAAGAATGGTTGGTTCCACTATTCTGCGGGAGCCATGCGTTACCACTATTTGTTGTTTTTACAATTGAACTTGTACCACTCGCTAACCAACCTATATTTTGTGAGGTAAAAAAAACTGTCGCCCAATTATCACTGCTGCCTGTGGGCTGGGTAAACCAATTTATTCCACTATTTGTCGTTTTCAATAATAATGATCCACCTACCCAACCAGTATTTTGATCTGTAAAATATATTGAAGAAAAACCAATATTTGATGAATCTACATAGAGCGAATTTGTCCAAGAATTACCACCGTTAATCGTTTTTAAAATATACCTTCCATTGAAACTTGAACCATAACCAATTGCAAAACCTACAATATCAGTGCAAAAGTATATCTGCACCCAATTATACACTGAACTATTAGTCAACGTATCCCATTTAATTCCACCATTTGTAGTTTTAAATAGTTTGTTTGTACTACCAGCAGTAAAACCCGTATTAGAATTAGCGAAATTAACAGTCCTCAATGCTGCGTCCGTGACAATTGCCTGAATATTCCAGTTACTTCCACCATTAGAAGTATACAATATTCTACCCGAATGACCTACAGCCCAACCTTGGTTGAATGAAGTAAAATATACGGATGTTAATGGTTGAGTTATCCCACTTTGTTGCTGTATCCAACCATTTTGAGAAAATGAAGTTGAATTAAACAAAAAAATTAGAATGAATAAAATTGTAATTTTCATCACCTACCTTTAGGTTAGTTTAAATCATAAATTTTCGCTACTTCTTCAGACGTAAATTTGACTTCTTGGCTACAGGCACTATTTTGAAATACCTTAACAATTTTCCTAGCTTCCTTCTTATTGTCACCATTAAGTCCAATATGGTAATCATAAAATAATCCTATTCCCACTATTGCAAATATTATTTTCCCTAGTGTTTTGCCGCCACAATTATTTTCAAAATAACTTTGTTCAATATGTAATGTGTGAGCAAACTTTTCTTCATCCAGAAAATTAGGCGATGAAACCATATCTATCCAATGTTCTTTAGCTTTTTTAAAATACTCTTGAAGATTTTCTTCACCTTTTATTAATTCTGTGAATATAAGATTAACCATAATTTACATCATAAAATTTTAAGTTTTATATAAAATTAATTGTAATGCAATATACTAATTATTTTTGCCAATCAAGATTGCAAAAGATTGAACAATTGCTATTCTAAAAATGAATTTTTAAATATTTATGATACCAACTGCTTTATCTAACCATATCTTATTCTTTTCGTTTTTTCCGTATTCTTCTGTACATTTATTTAACCATTTAATTGTTTCAGCCAACTTAATTCTATATTCATAGGGCATTTTTGTAGGTATTTCATCAAATACATGGTATAAAAAATTCAGATGTCCGAGTAAATAAATTACAAATTGATTAATAATAAAACTTGCTTGTTCCGCTTTGAATATGATTCCATTATCCGGAATCATTTCTTTTGTTTTGGAATTTGTTGTAACTTTTAACATATGTGAAGCCATGCCCCCATGAGTCATATTGCATAAAAGTTGATAAAATTGATAGTAACCCGCCGATACTAAATCAAATTGATGTTTGTAAGAATAAGGAAACCTTTCATTGTTTGATAATGCTTTCATAATCAGATCAACATTTTTGACTTTGTCAATAAATTTTAGTCTAACAAATGTTTCTAAAATACTTCTTAATAAGATTGATGATTCTGTATAATAACCTGATATTAATAAATTATAACATGATTTAATTGAATAAAAAATCCGATCATAATGATAGTATGCAAAACAACGGAATGCATTGTCGAAATCCTTAAAATCACCTCTTTCATTTAATTCCCATCTATTTGTCATATGACAAATTGCCTGTAGTATTAATTCACAACCATTTAGTGCAAAATCACAAAATCCACCTATACCCTTACCAAAAAAATTTTCAAAATCTTTTTTGACATTTTTTTCTTGTTCTTCAATAAACTTAATAGTAAACCAATTATTATTTTTCATTTATTTCTTCGCATTTTTTAGTAATTGATAAATTATTACTTTAAGATTAATCTATAAAATAGTTAATGCAGATATAAAAAAATCCCCCAAAATATTGCTATTATTGGGGGATTTGCAAATAGAATTTACATTACAGCGGAATATTACCATGCCGCTTCTTCGGGTTTGATTGCTCCTTCGTCTGAAGCATACGCAATGCTTTTATAAGCTTAATGCGTGTTTCTGATGGCTCGATAACATCATCAATATAACCGAACTTCGCAGCTTCATACGGATTGGCGAATTTCTCCTTATACTCCTCAACCTTTTCATCAAAAGCTTTCTTCGGGTCTTTGGCAGCGTCAATTTCTTTCTTAAATATAATTTCAGCAGCACCCGCTGAACCCATCACGGCAATTTCAGCGCCCGGCCATGCAATGTTGTAATCAGCGCGGATATGTTTGCTGTTCATCACATCATAAGCGCCGCCGTAGGCTTTGCGTGTAATTACAGTTAGCTTGGGCACAGTTGCTTCGGCGAAAGCATAAAGCAGCTTGGCGCCCTGTTTGATAATTCCCCGCCATTCCTGGAACGTGCCCGGCATAAATCCCGGAACATCTTCAAATACTACCAGCGGAATATTAAATGCATCACAGAATCTTACGAATCTGGCGCCTTTAACAGATGCGTCAACATCAAGCACACCTGCCATCTTTGATGGCTGGTTAGCAATTACACCGACTGAAATACCATCAAGCCTTGCAAACCCTGTAATAATATTCGGAGCAAAAAGGTCCTGCGTTTCAAAGAAGCTTGATACAAAACCCGGTTTTACCAGCTCAGGCTGTGCTTTGGCTGTTTTTGTTTTTTTATCTTTTTTGTTAATTTCCTCATCAAACTCTGATTTTGGCTTTTCTTCCTGGTCAACCACAAGATTGATGATCTTTTTCATATCATAAGGCCTTGTGTTATCTTCAGGTATAACATGGTTAAGCTCCATTTCAATTCTCTCAGGGTCATCAACCGAAACACGTATTGGAGTCTTTTCTCGCCAATTCTGGGGAATGTAGCTTACAAGCTTCCTGATGTGCTGCAGGCACTGCATTTCATCATCACATGCAAAATGCGTTACCCCTGATTTTGTTGAATGGGTTTTAGCCCCGCCAAGATCTTCGAACGTTACTTCTTCATGCGTAACTGTCTTAACAACGTTTGGACCAGTAACGAACATGTGGCTTTTACCTTTTACCATAAAAATGAAATCTGTGATCGCGGGTGAATATACCGCGCCTCCGGCGCACGGTCCCATAATAGCGCTTATCTGCGGAATGACACCTGACATCAAAACATTTCTGAGGAATATATCAGCATAACCTCCAAGTGAAATAACACCTTCCTGTATTCTTGCGCCGCCTGAATCGTTAAGTCCGATTACAGGCGCACCCATTTTCTCAGCCATATCCATAACTTTGCATATCTTTTCTGCATGCGCGCCGCTAAGAGAGCCGCCGAAAACGGTAAAATCCTGGCTGAAAACAAAAACCAGCCTCCCCTCAATTTTTCCCGAACCCGTTATTACTCCGTCACCAAGAAAGATCTGTTCCTGCATTCCGAAGTCAGTTGTTCTGTGAGTAACAAAAGCATCATATTCTTCAAATGTACCGGGGTCAAGCAGCATAAAAATCCTTTCCCTGGCAAGATATTTGCCTTTGGCATGCTGCGCCTTAATTCTTTTTTCGCCGCCGCCAAGTTTGGCTTTTTCACGCATGTTGTGAAGTCTGAGTAAATCAGTAATACGTTTATCTGTAGGCATAAAAATTTGTCCTTATAATATTTTCTTTTAATTGATAAAAAGCTATCTATTAGGGGTTTTATGTGAATAGTACAAGCAAAAATATCTAAAACCCTGAATTTTTATGTTCTAAAATAGCCTTTTTTAGCGGAAATTACTATAATATATATCAGTGGAAAATATGATTTATGTTAGGGTTTTGCTGTTTAAATTGAAAATATCAAACTAATACACAATTTGTTTGATGAATCCTTATAAGGAGGCTTTAACTTACATTAATGTCTCCCCCTTACAAAGGGGGAGTGCCCGAAGGGCGAGGGGGTCTTACAAAATGATTTACCAAACTTCTTAACCAGCTGATTCCTGCCGTAACTGTCCGCATCCTGCATTTATATCAATCCCGCGTCTAATTCTAAGAGTATTCGGTATACCTGCCTCATCAAGTATTTGCATAAAGCGTGATATCCGCATCTTTTTC
>JBHEKV010000032.1:0-30591 GCA_041859235.1 Ignavibacteria bacterium
TAATCCTTAACATATTTAAGGAATACGTATGTTACTTCTGCAAGTTTCAGCACGTCATTATTCTTTATTACAGCTGCTATCTTAGCAATAAGCCTCAGCGCATTATTCAGCTCACTGATCTTTTCAAGAGCTTCTATTTTGCTGTACTCACCTTTTAAATTACCAATGCCGGTGAAGCTTTTTTCAAATTCTTTGATAAGATACTTAAGCCTGAACAAAGCAGATTCCATCTGCGATTTTTTTAAAGCCGGCTTTTCGGCGGCCGGCCTGTACGAACTTTCATAGATCTGCCTGCCGGATGATCTCAATTCCTCGATCCGCGCATCAGGCAGTTCCTCATCACCTGCTGTTATTTCCGCTTCAACAGGTTTTATCTCTTCTACAGGTTCAGGCTTGTTTTCTTTTTCCCGGTCACCCGTAATATCAGCCTTCAGGTCCTCGATCTTGTCAACAATCGTATCATAATTCAGGTAATCTTCGCCCTTTATCAGGCTGTTGACCAGCGCAAGGGATGAATCGAACAGCTTTATGCGTTCATCAGTTAGAAGTTCAGACTGGCTGATGGATTTTGTGAAATAGATATTCATCGTAAGGAAAATATCGGCTATCAAGTCAAATGACAGCTGCCTGGAAAGGTTTGAAAGCTCGCTGGTAATACCCATAATTTCCGTAAGGCACTGAAGGCATTTTTCGCTTAACTTGCCATCATCGCTCATACAATCTCTTGTGACGGTAGCAAGTAATTTTTCGAGTATCTTTACTTCTTCAAAAAACCTTGTTTCAAACGTATAATATGCCTCGTTGGTAATGGCTTCTTCTTTCACATGATCATCTTCCTGTGAAGATCCAAGCGGCTTATGAACTTCTATTTCGATCTCAGGCAGTAAGTCTTCCGGTGTTTCATCTGAATTATCATCACCATTTATCACTTCAATTTCTGTGATAACCGTTTCCTCTTCTTTAATGATTTCGTCAATTTCAGCAGTATTTTCAATTTCACCTGATACTATCCCGTCCGGAATCTCTTCGGTATCAGAATCATTATCATCACTTTCATCATTTAACTGAGTAATTTCTTCTTCTTTATCCGAGTTCTCAACAGATTCACTGATGCTTTCAAGTTCAAAAACTTCGGCTTCGCCTGTGTATGTTTCAGCGTTTTCTATGAGAGTAAGGCCGGTATCACCCTGATCTTCGCTGCTATCATCAGTATCAATTTCCTCAAGTTCAGTTATATTTACAATATTTTCCTTTTCGGTCGTATCAATCTTAATGGCATCCTTCAGCCCGTCTGCTGTCAGTTCGTCTTTTTTAAGTCCATTCTTTTCTGCAGTTTCCTCAGATCTTTCAACCGTAATCTCTTTTATTGCTTCCTGAACGCTTTCGCTTTTGTACAGGTCTATCTTAGAGCATATCTTAGCGATATTTATCCTGTCATACTCAAAATTATCTTTCAGGTTAAATATTGTCACCTGCGACTTATCAATTTTATCCGAAATATACAGTAAATACTTGAACAGCAGTTCAAGTCCGGCAGTTTTCCCGATTATATAAGTTACCTTCATTACATCATCTATCGCGATGATGCTGTCAACAAGTTTGCTCAGACGGTAATTTTCCCTGAACTCACTTCCGGGAGAATTAACAACCGTATACAGAAGGTAATTTATGTAATCTTTTTTAAATGTCATTATTTAACCGTTTAAATACACTCTTTCAACCCTATCGGCAACAGCGCAGATCATTTCGTATGGTATCTTACCGCACATTTTCGCAAGTTTATCTGCGCCAAGATAATTTCCGTTCTCTTCACCCATAAGCAGCACATCATCGCCAATTTTGATATTATATCTTTTGCCAAGGCTGGCCATAATCCAGTCCATTGTTACCGCACCAACCTGCCTGTACAGCTTTTTGTTGATAAGTACTTTCGCCTTGTTTGTCAGCAGCCTTTGATAACCATCTCCATAGCCTATCGGTATGGAACCTATGAATTCATTCTGCTTTGCAAAATATTTCCTCCCATATGATACGCTTTCGCGGGCTTCTATTTTTTTAATGAACGTCACCCTGGACTTCAGGTTCATTATAGGCTTAAGCTTTATTTTATTGCGCACTCCGTTGCCGGGATAGTAACCGTATAACAGAAGACCGGGTCTGACCATATTAAAATATGAGCCTTTGAGGTCCAGAACAGCTCCGCTATTGGCTGAGTGTACTATCGGAAATTCAATCCCCGCTTTTTTCAGTTCTGCAAGCAGTTTATTGAATCTTTTAAGCTGCAGCTTTGAAAACGTCTTATTCTTTTCTTCCGATGCAGCAAAATGCGTAAATATTCCTTCAAGCTCAATATTTTTCAACGCGGCTATCTGCAAAATGGTTTTATAAGCGCCTTTGTAATCCAGCCCTATACGGCGCATACCGGTATCAACTTCTATATGAATCTTAAACCTGCTTTTAAATTTTCTGCTGTAATCGTTAAGGAACTTCGCCGTATCATAGGATGCCACTGTAGCCGTTAAATTATGTTTATGAAGTATTGAAACATATTTCGCCGGCTCAAGTTTTGAGTGTATCAGCGTACCGAATACCAGAATTGGCGTATTGGGGATAAGTTTTCTCAAGCGGATAGCCTCATCATAATTGGCAACACCCAAAAAATCTATACCAAGATCAACAAGTTTTTTACTTACCTCTTCGATGCCATGACCATATGCATTTGCCTTCACAACACCGCATATCTTTATCTTCCGTTTTGGATACTCGCCGTGAATATGGCGTCTTATCTGCTCAACGTTAAATGCAAGCTTCGCAAAATCTATTTCAGCGCGTGTTGGGTTCAAATTATCAAAATCATAGATTCCCAAACTGGAGTTTGGGAATCAGTTTAGAAGATTTAAAAACAATAGATCTCTGTCCCAAACTCCAGTTTGGGACAGTATTTTCGTCACCGCAGAGTTTCTGCGCTTTTTGCAGGACTCTGCCTAATAAATCTATAATCCCGGCTTGGTAAGTTTCATCAAGTCCAGCACTTTATTAAGCTCTTTTTCAGGCATAAGGTTCTTTGATCTTATCACATCCATAATTGAGCGATGTGTTTTAACCGATTCCTTGGCAATTTCCGCGGCTCTGGCGTAACCAATAATCGGGTTAAGTGCTGTTACAATGCTTATAGATTTTTCCGCGTAGTCACGGCATTTCTTCTCATCGGCTATTAAGCCTGCTACGCACTTGTCATCAAACGCCTTAAGCGCATTTTTCAGTATCTCTATCATCCAAACAATATTGAAGATCATCACGGGCATCATTACGTTAAGCTCAAGCTGACCCGCCTGTGAACACATCATCACAGTATGATTATTTCCCATCACCTGGTACAATACCTGGTTCATCATTTCGGCCATTGAAGGGTTCACTTTACCCGGCATAATTGATGAGCCCGGCTGAACTGCAGGCATGATAATTTCCGCGAAGCCCGTTGTTGGACCCGATGCCAGTAAACGAAGGTCGTTGGTAATCTTGGTCATATCAATCGCGAAGTTATTTATCGCGCTCGAAAGTTCCATGAACGGCATCATGCTTTGCATGGATTCAAAATAATTCTTTGTAGGTCTTAGTTTTAACCCTGATACTTTTGATAAATTCTTAGCCATCAGGCTGCGGTATTTGGCATGGGTGTTAAGCCCGGTACCAACAGCCGTGCCGCCAATACCAAGATCGGCAAGATGTTTCTGTGATGCAAGTATAAGGTCATAATGTCTGGCAACAATTTCCGCGTATCCTTCAAATTCCTGCCCAAGCGTAATTGGAGCCGCATCCTGCAGGTGTGTTCTGCCTGATTTTATTACTTTGGAAAACTGTTTCGCTTTCTTCTCTAACGTCTTTTGGAAGTGTCTGATAACCGGCATTAACCTTTGCGCCATTAAAAGCGATGCAAGCCTCATTGCAGTGGGAAAGGTATCGTTTGTTGACTGCGCCATATTAACATGGTCATTGGGATTGATAATTTTATAGTCACCGCGTTTGCCGCCCAATATTTCAATTCCCCTGTTCGCAAGCACTTCATTGGTATTCATGTTATGTGATGTACCCGCGCCGGCCTGGTAAACATCAACTACAAAATGCTCTCTGTGTTTGCCTTTTAATACTTCATCAGCGGCTTTTATGATCGCTCCGGCGATCTTTTTGTTCAACAGGCCAAGCTCAGCATTTGTCATAGCTGCCGCTTTTTTGATGTAAACATATGCATCAACCATAACCGGATGCGCCTTCCATCCGCTTACGGGAAAATTATGAACCGCTCTTTGTGTTTGTACTCCGTAGTATGCTTCGTAGGGTATTTCAATTTCACCAAGTGAATCCTTTTCTATCCTGGATTTTGTGGTTTTCATCAAAAACTTCAGCCTTTCAGTAATAATTTGTGTTTCAGTGTTAATTTCGCGTGAATTTCGCAAAAATCTACTCGATTAAAGTGATGAATTCCTGCAAAATATTAGCTAATTTAACAATTAATTATCATTAGTTATATAGAAAAATACTTATGGAAAAACTTTTTTACACTCTCGCAGTTTTATTGCTGATATTTGCAGTCGAAAGCAGAGCGCAGGAAAACCAGGATTCCACTTTAACTCCGGAAGAAAACACAACCGTAACTGAAGACTCAACCCAAACTGTGGAAACTGACCCGGTTAAGATTGAAGTATCTCGCATTGTAAAAGAAGTAAATTCACGTTCAGCCGAAGTTGATAATATCATTTCAACGGGAGAAATAAAAATAAAAACACCCAAAATTGATGAAACAGGTGATATTGAAATTCACGTGAAGAAAAGAAATGACTTGTGGTTTAAAATAGAGGGACCGCTTGGAATTGACGCGGCAGTTGCGCACTTCAACCGCGACAGGTTCACTTTTTTTGACGACTTGAACGATGTGGTCACAACAGGCTCAACAACAATACTGAATATCGGCACACTCACCAAAATTCGCTGTACGTTTGATGATATGCTTAACTCATTTTCGGGAACCGTAAGAATTTCTAAAGGTAAAAAAGATGAGCTTGCTATGACAGAAGAAGGAAACCAATATGTGCTTTCTCTTAAGCGCGGAACAATTACTAGAAAGTACTGGGTTGATAAGGATAACTACTTTGTATACAAGTATGCATATTACAGCAAAACCGGTCAAACACTAATACAGTTTGAGTTTTCAAATTTTTCATATTCCGGTACAAGTACTTACGCGCGGAAAGTTGAAATACGCAGACCCAAACAGAACGAATATTTCAGGCTGACAATGGAAAATGTAAGCCTGAACCAGGGATACCTTGATTTCAAAGTTGACTATCCGTATGGAGATGTTAAAGTAAGGAACTGGAAGTAAGAAATTATCTGCACAGCTTGTCAGAAAAGGAGGCATGCCTCCTTTTTTTAATACGAATTTAACAAGATCACAACAAAGAGTATTGCGCTCTTCATTTATTTTTTTGAGACAAATTAGTATTTTTACAGATGGCAAAAATTAAAACTGAATGTGCGTGCGGAGCAGTGCATGAATTTGAAGGCGCTAACGCGAAGTATTTTGAAGGAAATATTCCTGATTATGTTGATTGCAGCGAGTGTCCCGTATGCAGTCCGGAGCTGCTTGATAAGCCCGAAGACCACGAAGATGAAGCATACAAAGAAGAGGTTGATATAGCCGAGCTAGAAAAAGCCCTGGAAGATGACCCTATCGGAGATATCGATGAAATTGATGAAGATTTTGAAGAAGAAGAGTATTAGCCCGCGATGAAAGTAAATAAATAATTTTTTATTAACCGGCATTTCAGATCCTTTGAAGTTTTTGGATCAGCCACCATTCAAATTCTGATGTTCTGATCGATTCCAGTATTTTGGTTCTCTCATTCTTCAGCAGTTTAATGTTTTTGCTTTTGTGTGAGATCAAATTCTTTATGATATCTGAAAATCCATAATTCCCTTCTGCCTTAGAAAACCTTGTGTTCTTAGAGATGAAATGACTGTAACTATCCAGCAGATAATACAATTCTTCGGTATAATTCAGTTCGTAAAATACGGCAATCTTAAGTTTATAAAGGTTATTTTTTTCGCTTATGGTTGCAGAAGGAATTAAATTAATGTAATCTAGCGCTTTTTCAAATTCCCCTTTTTTAAAACTTAAAAATGCATTTGCATAATTTAATGCTCTGTTTCTGAACTCCGGCTTAACTTCAGCAATATATTTTCCGGAGAACTCATGGATTTCCTTCGTACTTAATATTGCAAACTTTATTTTTATTATCGAAGTAAACAAAACATCTTCCAGCGGCTCTCCTTTGCTGAACGAAAACAATCCTTTGCCAAAAACAAAATCAATCAGCTGGTTAAGCTGACTGCCGAACGATGCAAAATTCACAGTTCCCATAAGCTGTGTTCCGCTTTTCATCAAACCCAGGAAATACTGCCACTTAAGCACATCTGAAAGCGCTTCGAAATTCAGCTTATAGTACCCGATCAGTTCACTGAAAATATTAGGATCCTCATACAAATAGAACTGGCATCTTTTACAATCGTATAACATTTTGTTAATTAACCCGGAGCTGTCATCTTCACACAAACCCGCGAGTTCATCAACATTGAGGCTATCAGTGATCTTTTTAAGTAAATCATAATTTACAGGGTACTCCAAATGATTACTGTAAAGCTGTACTTTTACATTTGTCACAAAATAAGAAAGTGCATAAAGCGGAATATATTTAAGCTCTTTTAAAGCTTTATCTTTTTTGTTTTCCTTATGGTAACTTAATGACATAATACGCTGCAGCAGCAGCCTTTCAAGGGCATAATTTTCATCCAGTCCGCTTGTATCCAGTATCTTATTGCACTCATTTAATTCGCTTCTGCAGTAATTGTACAGTTTTTTTTCAAGATAAAACTCTGCGAGAGTTTTGGAATAACTGAAACCGGAATTAATCGACCGTTCTATAACCGCAAAGTTACCGGCGAGTTTTGTTAATTCTGAAAACCTGACATTAAGCTGGGCTTTTTGGCTGCTTCTGCCATCCCTACTGACCATTTTTAAAGCTTTTAGTATTTTTTCATCGGTAAGTTTATTCTGAGGATACTCAGGGTGATTTTTTGTTATTACTTTTAACAAGGGTTTTAAATTCCTGCCTGAATTATGATAAGGTGATTCTATGAACTTCCCGAAACGCTTCAGTTCTTCACGGGAAAATGTTTTTAGAATAGTGAATATTTTGGATGTCTTCATCATTTATAGTTCATTATTGAGCCAGTTCATCTATTTTTTTAAGTATCCAGCCTTTATGAATAAATTTTCTGCTTTCAGAAACACTTTTTTTCAGTTTTTTAAGATCAAGAGTATCCTGACCATTTTTATACTTAAGTAGTTTTATATAACAATTTAAAAAATCCAGATTGTTCTTTCTGAACAAATCCGATAAATTTTTATTTTTTGCAAGGAAGTGTTTGTATGAATCTATAAGTGAATTAGCCTGATCCTGCAGGTTTAATTCATAATAGATCAGAAGCATCCAGTTTTTAACATCAACCTTAAGATAAAAGTAATCATATTCAATTTTAGAAAACTGCTTGAGCGCTTCCTCGAATTTACCTCTGTTAAAATTAATTACAGCAAGGCTGTAATTATATAAATTATCCCTGTTTTCAGGAGCAAGCTCTTTGTAATATTTTTTTGTAAAATCTTCAAGCCAGTCATACTCTTTTAAATTTAATGCTGCCATCACGATATTTCTGAATCTGTGTATTCTCATGTGATCATGTTCATATTTATGTAATCCAAGATGCAGAACCTTCTTATAAATATTAAACAGTTCTATTGAATAGAATTCTCTTTTTGTTTCCGGAATATTATTATTTAATCTTTTCCAGCAGCATGCTTCAAGGTCAACAAATAAATTTCCCTGTTCTTCGCGGTCAAAAAGGTTTAAGTTATTTTCAAGCAATTCCCGGAAATTCTTAAAATATGTATCATTATCAATATCAAGCTGCGCCATCATAGAATTATAATATATCGCCAATACAGGATAATTCTTATTGTCATTCCTTTTCAAACGTTCCAGTACAGGCTCAAAATTAAAATTATCCATAACGGACTTAAGCAGAGTTCCATCATATTCAGCATTAAAAACGTACTCATTGGTTTTATAATGCGCCCGGTTTTTAAAGAGCTCGGTTAAAAAGTAAAATAGCAGGTATTCGGTCTGCCGCAAAAGTACCTCAGATGTTTTCTGCTGTTTTTCCCTATCGAGTAAATAATTACAGTATTCTTTTTCAAGCATCATTTTTAGCAAAAACATGCTTGAATCCTGATCAATTTTGCCATTTATTGATTTTTCTAAAGCTTTATGCTGAGAAGAAAACAAACTGTCAAGCTTTCTGTTATTAAGTGATTTCAGGTTATTCACTGCGGAAAAGTTCTTAGCGTATTCCTTTTGGTTATTAAGGTTTAGTAAATAATCCGCTGCAAGCCTGGTCAAATGAGATAACAATACTTTTATATAACCTTTGTTTTCTGAGTTTTTCCCTTTCCTGTAAAGCAGCCTGTACAATTTTTCATTTGTCAGTTTTTCAACCGGATACACAGGATGAAATTTCTTTATCAACTTAAAAAGCGGCAAAACATTTCTGCCCGGATTATTATAAGACGAGCCGATAAATTTTTCAAACTGTTTAAGCTCATCGGCTGAAAATGTTCTCAAAATTGTGAATAGTTTGGTTGTTTTCATGTATTCAAATTTAAACCGAATGAAAAATTCTCCTAAAATATGGTAAAAAATAAACAGTTGCAAAACCTATATAAATACTTGATAATATTAATCATAAGCTGTGATTGATCAACCAATTGGTGCAATTAAGCCGGTAATTTTTTAAATAAAATTTCTTTGCAGTACAGGTAAATGTTATTGTAACTTTGCACACAATAAAATTTCAGTGCACATTTAGTGCACTAATAACACAGGAACTAAAAGTAACAGATAATGCCAATAACAAAATATTTTATTTTCATCTTCTTATTCAGTGGATTGACCTACTCACAAAACCATTTTCTCGGTGGAAACAAAATTTTGATAAGTCCTCTCAATAAAAATGAAAATAAATCAATTTCAAAGAGCTCCGGCTATTACATTGGATTATCTCCCGGCATCGGCTTACGCAGAGAAAATAAACAATCTTTTCTTACCGGTGAGGCCGAAATTTCACTTCATTTTCTTACTTCTGTAATTTCCGCAGGTATAGAACATAATTCAAAGGACAGTAATTCTAATGCCCTGAATTTTGGTGTTAAGCAATTAGTCCCTTTCTGGGGTACTACAGGTAAATCAGCATTTGCTGGATTGTGCGTAATGTTTGGTATAGGCTATAATTATGATTTTCGCAAAAGCAGTATATATTTCGATATTGGTTTATCAGCATTAATCGGAGATAATAAAAAAGGACACGGACTCACTCTGCCAAGAATCAGAATTTATAAAGGACTGGATGAAAATAAAACAGGTGCAATTACATTCGGGCTGTCTTATTCTTATCTTCTGGGAATATAAATTAGAAGTTCACAAACTGTAATTAACATGAAAATAAATCTATGATATTCAAAATTTGTTTTTTGCTGCTTTTTTCTGTCAGCATAATATCGGGGAATGAACTTCCGGAGGAATTTACTAAACTGCTGGATAAATGTAACCTAACATTTAATGAACCCGGAGAAATTGAACTGGTACCGGTGGTAAATGATACATTATTTGAACATTCAATAAGATATCTATCCGAAAAGAATAATATTGAACTCAAAATTCAGATCTTACCGCTGGACACAGCTGATAAATACAAAGATCCAAAGATTTTTATGGCCTCAAAAGACGGGTCCTACGAAGACTCGGATATTATTACTGAACCTTTTAACTCCGATAAAGCTGCATTAGCAGGTTTTGATTTTAAGGAAGGATTCTACAATAACAAACACAAACACTGCTTAATTATATGGTTGCACAAAAACAAACGCGCCGGTATTTATATCTGCCTTACAGGCAGCGATCGTCTGACAATGCTTCAGTTCAGCAAAAAATACCTTTTAAAAAAGGATAAAGTAATTTTAAAATTTAATTCCTGAAAAAATAATCAGTACAAAAAATAGTATTTAACTAATTTAATTTTTATAAAAATGAAAGAATTTAAGTTATTACTTGCCTGTTTTTTAATGTTTATATCTTCTTTGCAGTATTCACAGGTAAAACTTGTCGTTTCCTGGCAATCAACTCAAACTAATTATTATGATATACCCGGTGAAAAATTAAGTGATGCCTATGAAAAACTGGAAGGCAAAACCGGTACAGGTACCTGCGAGGGCTATCTAAACTATGGGCGCGAGTACAATTACAAATATGAAAATAACATTATAACAGAATTGACCATTTATCCCAAATGTATCATCACACTTCCCAAATGGTCAAAATATTCTTCCGCAGGGCAGCAGTGTAAATCTCATTTTGATAAAGTAATTGAAGAGTTAAGAAAACATGAAGAGGGTCATTGCAAACTTGTAAAAAAGGTGATTGAAGATCTGGAAAGTTATTTAAAAAACACTGTGGTAAAAACAAATGAAATAAACGGTATAATGAAAGCCTACGATGATAAATTAAAGAGTGAATATTCAAATTATGATTCTCAAACAGACCATGGGAGAAACGGAGTTTCTTTTGATAATATTCCGAATGAATGTAAATAAATTAAATAATTTAAAAAATAATATGTTTACTCAATATTTAATAAATAAGAATACAATAATTACTGCTATTTCTGTCTTAACATCTTTTTTACTATTTGATGGCTGCACAGGTATAACCTGGGAACAGGCCATGGAACACTTACAGGAACAGGAAAGTGAAGTCAAAGAACTTAAACAGCAAGTGATCAAAAAAGAGCGTGAAAATGATCTCCGCTTGTCATTGGACAAAGATCTATCGACTAAGATCAATAAATGCAGCAATGATATTGCAGAAACAAAATTTTGTTTAAATACAGACTACGATAAACTTTCTGATACTTCGTTGATCTATTTTAATATTGAAGAAGGCGGGTTACAAAAAGATACTGCTTATTTTAGTTGCTGTGATGATTACCAAAAAAGATATAAATTAAAAAAAGAGGACTATGATAATATGCAAAGAATTTGGGATGAAATTTCTGCAGATATTGGTTTTTTAAGAAACAGGCTCAATGCCTTAACCGCAATAAATGACAGTTTAAACAAGCAAATCAGCGAAAAGAGACTTAAGCTTAACAATTGTGAAACAAACTTATATAAAATTGTTGATGCCAATATTGAAAAAATAAATGAATTCAGGAGTAACTTTATATATATAGAAAAGATCATTAACAGTAAAGAGCTCACAAGGGAAGAAAGAGTAAAACATCTCTCAGAATTAGAAACCAGTAAAATTTCATGCCTTCCTGAATTCAGGGACAGATATAAAAGCATGAAAAAAAGTGAAGGTATGTAACAATATATTAGCAAAAGACATGAGAATTAAAAAAGCAAAGAAAATTTCCAAAGGCTACAGGTTAAAACCTGAAACTCACAGATTGATAGACAAAGTTCAAAAAATGATAAAATCAGACTATGACCAAACTCTTGCGGTACTGTGCACGGAATACCTAAAAAATAAAAATTATCAGCAGAAATAATTTTATTAAACAATTTAAAGGAGAGTGACATGAATTTCATCAAACCAATTTTAATTTTTTTTATGTATTGCACTGTAATATACAGTCAAACATGGGTTGTGCAGCCAAACCCGGCAGTTGGCAATATTATACAGATACATGCTGTTAATGAAAATATTGTTTATGCCGGCACAACAACTCAAATTTTAAAAACCACCAATGGCGGCGCAAACTGGTCGGTTGTTTTAAATATGCCATGGAGAAATTTGAAAGGTTTTCAGGTTGTTATTCCTCCTGTCGGTCTGCACAGAATTTATACATGGTACCATACCGGTTTTTTTTACTATCGGTCAGTTAATGGCGGAATTTCGTGGGATTCTGTCACTGTTCCCGGTAACACAGGATATATGGAGTTTTTCAATGGTCCTGACGATTCTGTTTACTATATCAATTCCGGACAAACCGGTACAAGTTTTTATTTCACCACCAACAGCGGTGCTAACTGGTATTCTCGCAATGCTTCATACAGCAGTATGAATGCAATGAGCAGTTTTCATTTCATAAATGGTGAAACCGGATTTGTAAATGGCGGATCGTCATATACGTATTATCATGTATTGCTTAAAACTACAAATACAGGATTCAACTGGACACCTGTGATGAACAGTGCAAGTAATGGTTATGGTTCCGGAGGTGATTTCTGGTTTCATCCTGTTTCAGGTATTGGTTACCATGTTTCAAACAGAACATACAAAACCATAAATTATGGTGATAACTGGACTGAGTTAAATACACAAGGTGGAGGAGTTCACTCATTATACATGCATAATGAACAAAGGGGCTGGCTTGGCAAACAAAGCGGACTGCTTAAAACTACTGATGGATGCGCTACATGGGTAAATCAAAACATCGGTGTTTCTGGTGTGGATATTAACTCTGTTTCATTTATTAATTTCAATACAGGATGGATATCCGGTGAAAGCGGTCATATTTTAAAAACTACAAATGGCAGCGGAGTAATTCCTCCTTCGCAGCCGCCGGTAAGTGTGAGTCCGCCAAATAATTCGGGCGGTCACAGCTTAACACCTATATTAGTATGGAACCCCGTTTCAGGGGCAACACATTACAGGATACAGGTATCGGTTGATATGTTTTTAACAACCGTTATTGATATTGATACAGTAATTAATACGCAATTTCAAATTCCTGCAGGTTTTTTAAATCATAATATACTATATTACTGGCGAATTGCGGGTACAAATATCGGAGGGCAGGGACCCTGGTCGGTTGTATGGAATTTTACAACAGGATTGGTTGGATTAAATCAAACTGGCAGTGAAATCCCTTCGGTATTTAAGCTGTACGATAACTATCCGAACCCGTTTAACCCAGTAACAAAGATCAAGTTTGATATTCCGAAGCATTCATTTACTAAACTAACGGTCTACGATATCAGCGGGAAAGAAATATCAATACTCGTTGATGGAGAACTGAATCCGGGGAGTTATGAAGCAAATTACAGTGCCTCGAATTTGCCCAGCGGTGTATATTTTTATAAATTAAGTTCGGGAGGATTTACAGATGTTAAAAAAATGATCCTGGTTAAATAACCTTTTTCACATCATTTCCTCATAAATCAAAGGGGGCTAAAGCCCCCTTTATAATTTTCAAACAATATCAAAGAGATTCACTTATTTTCCATCCATAGCATACGCATCTTCGCCATGAAGTACCGCTTCAAGTCCTTCGGCTTCTTCTTTTTCGGTAGTTCTGGCCAGAGTAAACTGATGCAGACGAGGAGATCTTCTACGAACAGAAAAATAACTGCTTCAAAGTATTACTATCAGGCGGGATGGAGTTTTAACAACTGCTTCCGGCATACCAGGAATTTTGTACTGAATTAACCCTAGCCTAAATTCAGAATAAAATTCTCTGCATCATACCTATAGATCGCAGTGTTGATTATAGTACTTATATCACAATCTTCAACAGGTTTTACCAGGTATCCATAGGCGCTGGCGCTCTTTGATTTTTCAATTGTACTGTTATCGTAATTACCTGAAATATAGATCACTGGTATCTTAAGCTTTTCTCTAATTATCCTTGCGGTTTCAATGCCGTCTATATCGCCCGCCAATGAAATATCCATGAAAATGAGGTCAGGCTTTAACGCTTCAGCGGTCTGGATAGCCTTTTCGCCTTTAGATTCGATGCCTATTGCATCATGACCAACTCTCCGTATTGTTGTTGCCAGATCAAGAGCTATTATCCTCTGATCTTCAACTACAAGAATTCTGGCTTTTCTGAATATGTAGTTCATAAGTTTAAATGTTAGGTTCTGTAATGTGTTTTATGTATTGTATTCCTGAATTTCAATCTGAATTCTGTTCCGCGATCAACATCAATTTCTATTTCACCTTCCAGCTGGTCATTTAAGGTGTGTATAAGCAGAATTCCCAGTTTAGAAGGATCTCCGGAGATGAAATCCTCCGGGGCCCCTATACCATCATCGTTATAAAGCAGCTGATATGAACCATCCGTATTCTCCCGGATCCTGATTGAGATATTACCCCGCCTGTTTTCGGGGAATGCATGTTTAAGAGAATTAGTAAACAGTTCGTTTATTATCAAACCGCACGGAAGAGCAGTATCAATTGCGAAGAAAATATCTTCTATATCTATATTGAGTTTTATCCTGTCATCTGAAATGCCAAACGAAAGCAAAAGCTGCCTGCAGAGATCATGTGTGTAATTTTTGATGTTTATCCTGCTGAAATCCTTGGTTTTGTACAGCTGCATATGAATAAGAGCCATTGAGCGAATCCGTCTTTCGCTGGCCCGCAGGTATTCTACTGCCGGACTGCCGGGAATTTTATCTGACTGGATCCTCAAGAGACTGGAAACTGTCTGCAGGTTGTTTTTTACGCGGTGGTGTATTTCCTGCAGCATTGTCACTTTTTCGTTCAGTGATCTTTCCAGCTCCTCGGTTCGGTCTTTTACGCGCTTCTCCAGCGTACGGTTCAATTCCCTGATTTCATTTTCAATAATTATCCTGGCGGTAATATCCCTTATGGCGGCAGCAACAAGAAGGGCTTCACCATGCTCGGCCTTGATGGGAGACAGGGCAATTTCAATATTGAATTCACTGCCATCTTTACGCTTGCCGGTAAGCTGTCTGCCTTCACCCATATAACGTGTTTTTGGGTTTTCCGAAAATTCTTCCCTCAGCTTAATATGTGAACCAACGAATTTTTCGGGCATCAGTACTTCTACTTTCTGTCCTTCAAGTTCATCTTTACTGTAGCCAAAAAGTTTTTCGGTCTGGTTGTTTACCAGGGTGATAACACCTTTTCCGTTCACTATTACCATGGCATCTGGGGCAGATTCAATCAGGTTTTTGAATTTGCGCTCAGATTGTATGAGCTGGTCAGAATTATTTTCAGCTGATGTAATATCTCTTGCAATAACGGTATATCCTTTAATAACATTCTGTGGATCAGAAATAACGGTAATGCTGCTGTTCATGTTAAATCTTATTCCGTTTTTGTTAACATAATCCCCGCAGTATTCAGCCTTGCCTTCTGCTTTTGCCTTCTCAAGCAAGCGCTCGGGAATGCCTTTCGCTATATCTTCTTCTGAAAACATACATTGAAAATTCTTACCGGTAACCTCAAACGGCTCATAACCGCTCATAGCAGAAGCTCCCTTATTCCAGTAAATTATTCTTCCTTCCTTATTAAGCAGTACAACTGCATAATCAGTTATATTATCAAAGTGATTGATAAAATCAATGTTATTGAAATTATTGGAGTTTGCCTCTGAACCGGTTTTCTCAGATTCTTTTATCATTGTTTGAAACTTAAGAGACAATTTATAAAAAGATACTACTATTCTGAATCGGCCCCGCTGGATTAATTGTGCAGGAATATGGGAACGGACTTCAAAAATAAATTAATAAAATACATAATTAATAACAACACACTATTTATCATATTATTCGGTATAATTTTATGACATTTATCGCCGGAATATGCGGAAAGTGAAGATAATCTTTATTATCTGAACAAAAGAGCCGATCTTTGAAAAAAAATGCCGGGACTGAATATCAGCCCCGGCTTTACAGAAAGTGATCTGTTTAAAGTGCACCGAAATTGAAGTAAACCTAAAGTCTTATTGTTTCCTCTTTACCAATATTCGAGATCTGAGAAACAATATTTTCATCACCCGAGACAAGATCTTTTATTGTCATATCCTTCAGTACTCCGTCAACAGCATTTTGCAGCATCTGCCACAGTGAGCGGATCGAGCAATCAACTGAATGCGTACAAATGCTGTCAGAGCCGCTGTGATCATTGCAGAATTCAGCATCAAAAAGTTTGCCTCCGAGGAAATCGAGAACATCTTTAATAAGGATTTCATCTGCGGGTCTGCTGAGCGTATAGCCGCCGATCTGACCGCGTGAGCTTGCCAGGAATCCGCCCAGCCTCAGCGCGCGAAGTATCTTCGCAGTGTTATGCGTAGTTATTCCTTCGGCTTTGCTTATCTCGGGAATTGTCATTCCCTTTTCGCATTTTTCGCCGGCAACTCTTAACAAACAGCGTAATCCGTATTCTTCCTGAGTGCTGAATTTCATTATACTAAAGGCTCTATTTTTTCCAATGGCTCACTGTTTAAAATTCTTTTCCAGTTGTCTCTTAATTCGTTTTGATGGGCTGTGCCCCATTCTTTAATCAATGAAACTGCATGCGAAGGCAGTTTACCGCTCATTATCTCCAAATCTTCTATTCTGAATTTTGCATCAAACTCATTATATCTTACATGGAAATGCGGATCTTCGTTAAATCCTTCTCTGTAATACATTATAATAAGCATTCCATAAAAACGGCTTATTGTAGGCATTAAACATGTTCCTCAATTGCTGTTTTTATCTGATTATATACTGCTTCAGGATCTATTTCCAGGTTCTCATTCCAGGCAATACCAAATGTTTCTTTGTTAATGAAAACATCAAAAAAGCTGTTACCTTCATCCCAAAACTTAAAGATACCTTTACCAGCGGCATCTGAAAGATCAGCTTCGCCTGAAACTCCGTTCTCAAACTCAGCATGTATAACATACTTTCTGATAGCTGTAACTTTAACCGGTCTAATCATTTTTCTGATTAATTAAAATATTAATTACCGCTGTATTTTGGAATTTTTGAACCGCATGCTTTGGCATGCAATATTGCGTCATATTGTTCTTTGGGAACTGAAGGGCCTTCAAACGAGCAGTGTTCATTGAACGCTGCAGTAAGTTCTTCAGCAACCATTTCAGCGGTCTTGCCTTCAATGTTCATTCTCTGCATTAAAAATACCACTTCACCATCTTTAAATAACGCCATGTATGGTGATGACGGGGGGATTCCCGGCAAGTAAACGTTTCTTAAATGATCTACAGCATCCCTATCCTGACCTGCAAATACTGTAACTATCCTGTTGGGGATAAGTTTATTCTGCAGGGCAAGTGTTACACCCGGTCTTGCGCTTCCTGCAGCGCAGCCGCAAACTGAATTTATCATAACAAGTGTTGTGCCTTCTTTTTGCCCTACATAAGTATCAACATCAGCAGGTGTTAATAGCTCAATAAATCCTGCCGCAGTTAATTCATCTCTCATCGGCTGAACCGCTTCAGGATCATAAATCGGTCCTCTTGTGTTTATCTGGAACATATTTTATTATTATATTATTTAGAAAATTTATTAATATACACTTTTGATTCAATACAGGTTAAGCTGAAGCTTTGCTTCTTCGCTCATCATGTGCATACCCCATGGCGGATCCCAAACTACTTTTACCACGCATTCAGTTACTCCGGGTATTGAACGAACCTTGCCTTCAACTTCAGGCGGCAGCGTTCCCGCCACCGGGCAAGCCGGCGATGTAAGCGTCATTTCAATTACAACCTTACCGCCTTCATTTATATTTACCGAATATATCAGCCCAAGCTCGTAAATGTTCACCGGTATCTCGGGGTCGTATACGCTTTTCAAGGCTTCCACAACGGCATTGTTAAGTTCAGCTGCATCAGCATTTACGGAAGAAACTTTTTCTCCCTGCTCCTGCAGGATGCTTTCACCGTTCAATTCCCGCCCTGTTATTTCCTGATCAGTGTTTTTTTCTTCTGTGTTATCAGTCATTTCAATTTAGCTGTTTAGCTTTGTATGCCAGTGCATACATCTTCATTTGTTTTATCATTGCCGCCAGCCCGTTTGCCCTGGTTTGAGCAAGATGCTGCTGCAGTCCGGTTTTCGCGATAAATTCAAGCTTCGCCTCCAGTATCTCATCAGGTGATCTGCCGTCCAACACCCTGATAAGAAGTGCTATTAGTCCTTTAACTATTGTAGAATCGCTATCCGCTTTAAAAATTACCCGGCCGTCCTTTTCATCTGTTACCAGCCAAACACTTGACTGGCACCCCTTTACTTTGTACTCGGCTGTCTGTTTATCTTCGGGGTAACCCCGGAGTTTTTTCCCCAGCTCAATAATATACTCATACTTATCCTGCCAGCTCTCAAAAAAACTGAACTCATCAACAATTTCATCTTCAACTTCCTGTATCGTTTTATCCATTTTCATAAATTTAAGAACAAGTGGCCGCAGCCCCTTATTCAGCGTAATATCTCAATCGCCTTCAATAATGCTTCTATAAAAACATCTATCTCTTCCTTTGTATTATAAAATGCAAATGATACTCTTACCGTTCCCGGAATACCGAACCTGTCCATCAGGGGTTCTGTGCAATGCTGACCCGTTCTGACGGCTACTCCGCTTGTATCAAGCATTATCCCTATATCAAGCGCATTTAAACCTTCAACAACAAACGATATTACTCCGGCTTTTTCACTCGCGGTACCTACTATCCGTAATCCCTCTATTTGCTCAAGCTTAGCTGTCGCATACTCAAGCAGTTCTGTTTCCTGTTTGTGAATATCACCAAAACCTATTGTATTAAGATAATCAATAGCCGCCGCAAGACCCACTGCGCCTTCAACATTCGGCGTGCCAGCTTCAAACTTCATTGGTATTTCATTATATGTTGTCCCCTTCAAGCTCACAGTTCTTATCATATCGCCGCCTGTCTGGTATGGCGGCATTGCTTCAAGCAATTCTGCCCTGCCGTATAAAACGCCAATTCCCATTGGCCCGTACATTTTATGAGAAGAGAACACGTAAAAATCTGCGCCAATATCTCTTACATCAACTTCAGTATGATGGATCGCCTGCGCACCGTCTATTACTGCTGCAATATTCTTGTTTTTTTCTTTTGCTAAACGTACAATTTCCTTTACTGGATTAATTGTACCAAGTGTATTTGATATCTGACAAACAGCTATGATCTTTGTTCTGTCTGAAAGCAGCTTCTTATATTCCTCAATAATAAGTTCACCTTTATCATTCACGGGAATCACCTTAAGTACCGCTTTTTTCTTTTCACATAGAACCTGCCATGGTACTATATTGGCATGATGTTCCATTTCAGAAATTATTATTTCATCACCTTCGTAGACATTATCGAGTCCGTATGAATATGCTATCAGGTTTATCGCTTCTGTAGCTCCGCGTGTAAAAACGATTTCCCGTTCACCAGCAGCGTTAATAAATGCCCTTACCTTTTTCTTCGCATTTTCATACGCTTCTGAAGCCCTAATGCTAATTGAATACACTCCGCGGTGAATATTGGCGTTATAGTTTGAGTAATAATCACTAATCGCGTTAATAACACTTTGCGGTTTCTGTGATGTAGCGGCATTATCAAGGTAAACCAAAGGTTTCCCGTCAATTTCCGTGTTCAGAATAGGGAAATCTTTCCGGATTTCATCAACATCAAATATTTTTTTTGTCAGTGTTTCCTGCAATTTTGTTTTCTTGTTTACCCCGTTACCCCGTTGTTGGTGTTGCTGGACTTGTTTTTAAGTTCACCAACAACAATACACTTGATTATTACTTTCCTACCCCAGCTTCTCAAAAACAAGCTGGTTCAAATGATCATGAAAAGTTTCATTCTCAATTGTTTCAAAAATATCATTGGCAAAAGCTCTTATAAGAACCCTTTTTGCCAGATCAGCCCCGATACCGCGTGAGCGCAGATAAAATACCGCTTCATCATCCAATTGACCAATTGCCGCGCCGTGTGAACACTTCACATCGTCAGCATATATCTCAAGCTGCGGTTTTGTATCAATAGTAGCAGTACCCGCAAGCAGGATAGCTTTGTTTGATTGATATGCGTTTGTTTTCTGGGCATCTTCTCTTACAAATACTTTGCCGTTAAAAACTCCCCTGGAAGTATCATTCAGAACTCCCTTATACATTTCATTGCTCTGGCAATGGGGTTTTGCATGATCAATTAATGTATGGTTATCCACATGCTGGTTACCTTCGGTCAGATAAAGACCGTAGAGATTCCCGGTGCAATTCTCGGCATCCAGCAGAACATTGGTGTCATTTCTTACAAGTCCGCCGCCAAGTGTTACGCTGTAATGTGTAAAAGTTGAATTTTTTGCCTGTACTGCCTGTGTTCGGTTGATATGGAACGAACCTTCATTTTCCTGCTGCAGTCTGTATATTTCAACAATTGAATTTTCGCCAACCACCACTTCGCTTACTGCATTAACAAGGTTTGCTTCACTGCCCAGGCTGTGATAACTTTCGATTATATTTACTTTTGTATTCTTGCCGGTTATTACCAGATTCCTGGGCTGAGTTAAAATGTGTTTTCCGGTTTCTCCGGTTATATTCAAAATATGAATATGACCTTTCACCTCGGCATTATCAGGGATAAAAATGACTGTGCCTTCTTTTGCGAAAGCTGTATTTAGTGCAGTGAATCCGTTTTCGATTGATGCATACTTCCCTGTATGTTCCAGCACAAGCTCAGGGTTATTCTTCAATGCACTGTTGAAATTATCAATAATTATACCGCTGTTCTGTTTTTTTATAAATGAAAGTTTTTCAGAATATATACCGTTAACCAGAACTATAATGTTCTCGTTAAGACCTTTTATATGCAAAGCATCTGCATCTTTTTTGGTAACTCCGCTTACAGTGCCTGAAGTGAAATCAAAATCAAAAAGCTGTTTTATGTTTGTATATTTCCAGTCTTCGTTCTTTACCGAAGGGAAGCCCATTTCATCAAACCTTGCAATAGCCTGCCTTCTGAGCTGGTGAAACGCTGAAGAAGCTTCGCCGTTCATACTCTGTTCAGACTTCCTGAACTCTGATATATAAAAATCTTTGATCCTTGTATTTTCCATTTTACTATAAGATTCTGAAATTAGACAGATGCTGTTTCGGTTTCGGGGTTAATAACCCAGTCATACCCTTTTTCTTCAAGCTCAAGTGCAAGTTCTTTTCCGCCTGATTTAACTATTCTGCCGTTCACAAGAACGTGAACAAAATCAGGAACAATGTAATCAAGCAATCTCTGGTAATGAGTAACAACTATTACCGCATTATCCTTATTGCGGAAAAGGTTCACCCCGTTTGAAACTATTTTTAACGCATCAATATCAAGCCCTGAATCGGTTTCATCAAGCACTGCGAGCTTCGGCTGCAGCATCTGAAGCTGGAATATCTCATTCCTCTTCTTTTCTCCGCCTGAAAATCCCTGGTTAACCGGCCTGTTGATAAGCTTTTCATCTATGCCAACAACCTTCATTTTTTCGCGCATGAATTTCAAAAAATTCATTGCGTCAAGCTCTTCGAGTCCTTTATGCTTTCTTATCTCATTCAGCGCGGTTTTAAGGAAAGTAGCATTGCTTACACCGGGTATTTCAACGGGATACTGGAATGCTAGGAAAACGCCTTCTCTTGCGCGCTCTTCGGGTGACATATCAAGAAGGTCCATGCCATCCATGGTAACAGAGCCGCCGGTTACTTCGTAACCATCTTTGCCCGCTATAACATTGGCAAGTGTGCTTTTACCTGAACCGTTAGGTCCCATAATTGCGTGAACCTCACCTGCATTTACCTCAAGGTTTATGCCTTTTAGAATCTCTTTATCTTCTACCCTTACAAAAAGGTCTTTTACGCTTAACATTAATTTAAATTCCTTTTGTGATTATATATTATTTATTTCTCTTTTTTGTGCTATTTGTTCACAAGAAAATTACGTAGTAATTTTCGAAGTCCCGCCCTGGCGGGATTGTTAATTACCCAACGCTTCCTTCAAGCGAAATGCTGAGCAGCTTCTGGGCTTCTACTGCAAATTCCATAGGCAGCTCACGGAAAACATCTTTGCAGTACCCGTTAACAATCAGGTTTATCGCGTCTTCCTGTGCAATACCGCGCTGCCTTAAGTAAAAGAGCTGGTCCTCGCCGATCTTTGATGTTGTAGCTTCATGCTCAACCTTTGCCGATTCATTGCTTACTTCAATGTATGGGAAAGTATGTGCTCCGCATCTATCACCAATTAACAATGAATCACATTGGGTGAAATTTCTTGCATTATCCGCATTTTTGTGAACCCTTACGAGTCCCCGGTATGAATTATTGCTTCTGCCTGCCGATATACCTTTGCTGACGATAGTACTTTTGGTGTTTTTACCCAAATGGATCATCTTTGTGCCGGTATCAGCCTGCTGGTGATTGTTGGTTACAGCAACTGAATAGAACTCACCAATTGAATTATCTCCCTGCAGTATGCAGCTTGGATATTTCCATGTAATGGCGGAACCGGTTTCAACCTGTGTCCACGTAATTTTTGAATTATTGCCTCTGCAGGCTCCGCGTTTGGTTACAAAATTATATATGCCGCCGTTGCCTTCTTTATCACCCGGGTACCAGTTCTGAACAGTTGAGTATTTTATTGTCGCGTCATCCAATGCGATCAGCTCCACAACTGCGGCGTGAAGCTGGTTCTCATCTCTCATTGGAGCAGTGCAGCCTTCCAGATAACTTACATAACCGCCTTCATCTGCTATGAGCAGGGTTCTTTCAAACTGTCCCGTACCGCTTGTGTTTATCCGGAAGTATGTTGAAAGCTCCATTGGACACCTCACCCCTTTTGGTATATAACAGAAAGAGCCGTCAGAAAATACAGCGGAATTAAGCGCCGCGTAAAAATTATCTGTGTAGGGCACAACTGAGCCAATGTATTTTTTTACCAGGTCAGGATGCTCCTGAATTGCCTCGCTCATTGAGCAGAAAATTATCCCAAGCTTTGAAAGCTCTTCTTTGAAAGTAGTTGTAACCGAAACGCTGTCAAATACTGCATCTACGGCCACACCGGTCAGTCTTTTCTGCTCCTGAAGAGATATGCCGAGTTTCTCAAATGTTTTCAACAGTTCAGGATCAACTTCATCCAGTGATTTCAATTCAACTTTTTTCTTTGGAGCTGCGTAATAAATGATATCCTGGAAATCAACAGCCGGGTATGAAATATTAGCCCAGTGCGGCTGGTCTTCGTGTTTTATTGTAAGCCAGTGTTTGTACGCTTTCAGTCTCCACTCAAGCATCCATTCAGGCTCATTTTTTTTGGACGAAATGATCCGTATGGTATCTTCGCTGAGCCCTTTGGGAACAACATCCATCTCAATATCAGTTTCAAAGCCGTATTTATAATCTGATATCGCAAGTTCTTCTACATTGCTGAGATCTGTACTCATTCAATTATGGGAAATTTGATTAGATTTCAATTTTTGTTTGTGCAAAATAACCTATCTATACAAAAAAGTCAAGATTATAATTAAGGGATTTTGCTAGATTTCAGCAAAATTAATACTTTATTTTTGCTGCCTGGGCCAGAAGCCAAGACTTACTTTCAACTTTTTCCTGCGGCATTTCCTGCAGTTCACGGTTTATTTCAACCATATTACGCGGGTCGCCACCCAGCCAAACATTTACCATTCTGCTCGTAAAATTCACATAATTAACAAATCTGACCTTTACAAACTCCGGAAACTGGTTTACACTTCCCAAAAAATGTCTGAATGAATCTATAACGCTTTTACACATTTCATAGTCGCCAAGCTCGTAATGAATTTTGACCTGAAGATTCTTGACTTTCAGCTGGTAATAGATATCTTCAATAGAAACTCTCACAAGGAATTTAAGCGCCTTTTCATAGCTCCCCTTTCTGTAATACAGATTAGCCATGCACAGGGTATAAGCGTTCTCTCTTACTTCGCTTTTGAGTTTATGTTTAAACTCTTCTATGAATTTTTCAGCCCATTCAAAATCTTTGTTTATCAAAGATTCAGACGCCACTATTACGTAAGATGCTTCGCTGAAATAATTCCCCACTTTAGGGTATAGATCATTTTCAATCGAGTATTTCAGAAGCCTGTAATGCTCATCCTTGAAAAACTTATTGAATACCAGTGACTTCAATCGTGTGTAATTGACCAGGTAAACATATATGCTGCGTTTGGTATGCAGATTCATCGCAGGATCGTTCTCATCCAGTGTTCTGATCAGCTCTTTATATGTTGCAGTATCAGTTTCATTCACAGGCTCACTTTCCCGGCTTTGAAGTTCCAGGACTGACCTGAAAATGGATATGATCGGATACTTATCACGCGGATATTTATCAAGGAACTGGATCACCATATCCGAAAACTCAAGATTCACTTCATTATTTACGGCGTATTTTCTTATTGAAAAGAGCAGTGCATAACTGAGAACATTATGTATTACATAATTCAGGAACAATTCGTATTCAGAATTGACAATTCTTGACAATTCTTCTTCATAGATCACGTTCTTGAAGAGATCAACATGCTCGCGGTTCAATTTCATCAGCATGTATTCTGAGTAAAGATAGTTCTCGTCAATGATACTTTCTTCTCTTAGCTTTTTTTCTGCTTCTTTGTACCTTGTTTTGAAATGTCTTTCGAGATTTCTTTCGAGCAGCTGATTCATAACAAAAATCGAAGATACATTCCTGCTTTTTTCATACTCCAGCTGGGATAAAAAACCCTGTGCCAGTTCCAGCATTCTGCTGAGAAGATCTCTGACTTTTTTATCTTTGTACTCTTCATCCGGGTAAAAATCCTTAAAGATTTGTTCTTTTGAAAGATAATTGTAATCAGGGTGAACTTTTTTCAGTATGTAGAATAATGAAATAAGCTGTTCGCTTGAATTGAAAAACGGTGAATTTACAAATTTTTCAAATCTTTCAAACTCTTGTTTGCTGAAGGTTTTAAGCAGAATTATAAGTTTAGAATCAGCTACTTCCATGTTGTTTCGACACTTTTCCTTAAAAATAAGCAATTTTTACCAAAAAACAACCATAAATTGTCTTCCTGAAATCGACAATGACTGATATTTTTCTTTGACAAATGAAATGTATGATTTATATATTAGTATGAATAAAAACGGGGTAATCTAATAATGAATTTTTATATAAGAAATTTTATTGCGCTTACCGGCAAAAAAAGGTAAGGTCACACAATGTCACTATTTATGAGTTCAGATTTTTCACTTAAGCAAAGGTATTTTCTGGAACCGGGTTTCGGACTTAATGGCTGGGTCCTGAGAAAAGAAGGTTCCAACAGTATTGTTAAGAAGGCGAAATATAAACTAATGCTTTTATATTTTGCTGAAAATATGCTTAACAATCAGAAAGCCGAACTGAGGATTTGCGATGCAAACGGATTGCTTGAAGAAATTATAGATTTTGAAAACTTGCGCAATACCTGAATAAGCACTCATGATTTGGCAGCCATCCTATCTAACTTGGCGAAATCGATTTTTTTCGTAATTTTTTTGTATATTTACGGAAATCGTTTCGCCTTTTTAATTATACTAAAGAAAGGATTTACTAATGTCTAATTCAGTCGATCAGCAGGTAATCGAATTCACAGCCGCTTATACCGGGGTATCCGTTGGTGAGATCAGTAATTCAACAACTTTGGATAGTCTTGGAATTGTTACAAAACCGGATCTTTATGAATACTTGACAGAGCTTGAGGACAGTTTTGAACTGATCTTTGAACCAAGCGATGCAGATGGAATAGTAACCGTGGGTAACGCTGCGGCAATGATCGAGAAGAAACTTGGCTCTAATGCATCCTAAAAATTGAAATTCGACAGAAAAAAAACCGGGAAATCCCGGTTTTTTTATGCGCGTTTTTTGCTCATAATTGCTGTTTTTCTGCAATTTTGGGCAAAAAAAACGCAGCAGGTTTTTTCGGAACACTGGGAGCGTTCGTACTAAAAACGTTAGCCACCCTTACCTAGCTAACTCCTGCTGCAAAATTTTGATTTATCTAAAAGAACTGTCTTCTTTAATCTGTTACAAATATAATAAATACATTTCATATGTCAATAGGAAAAAATTGGGTATATCCTAGTTATTCCGGTGATTTATGCCTGCTGGCTCATTTAAACGCTATTATTCAATAATTTGGACATTTTTATTTAAAAAAAATATTTAACTTGCAAAATTAACGTCAAATAATTTTCTAAAATCATGGCAACAGGACCCTCAAAGGAAGATCTTGAAACTTACTGGCAAAGCAGCCGCCAGTATTTTGATGAACTGGCTCGCCACTACCAGACGGCGGATCCGGAATATTACAGGGAGTTCATAAAACCATATTACGATAACCCGTTCCGCTCAATCAGCTCGGGTCAGCCCGGTAAATCCGGCGGTGGGGGCGGTAAAGTTATTGTAATTGCTGTTTTTCTGTTGGTTCTTATCGGCGGGCTTTCTGCCGCACTATTTTTTATAATGGGAAATTCAGAATCAGTTAAAGAGAAAGTTGAAGAATTAACTTCAGATAAAGAAGTTTCCGAACAAAAAACTACCAAAGAAAAGAAGATAACCCGTGAAGAAACAGGGGTAACCGAAGAATCCCCGGTCACCGAAGAAAACCCTGAAGAGCTCTCAGGGGAAGATAACTATATAATTGGCGCAAAATATATCGCAGAAAAGAAATACGATAAAGCCGCATGGCATCTTAAACAAATTAAGAAAGAAGACAAACGATACAAAGAAGCACAGCAATTGCTGGAGAGCATAAAGTATTTAAAAAAATATAACAAATAGAAGCCAATGGTAATATTCACAGCACAATAGCAGTTTCCCTTTGATGCCGCGAAACATTTTCCCGTTTCAACCGTTAAAACTAAAAACGATCAATTGTTATTATCATAGTTTATGAATTTCCCCAAAATTATACCGCTGTGGCTTTTTCGTACTATAGGCATTTCTATGCTTGTTGTTTGTTCACTTGCATCGCTTTATTTTATAGCAACATTTTCGGGGCCGTATGAATTATTCGCTGAGCTTCTCACTGATGATTCGGGAACATATCCTGTTGTGCTTGCAGCATTGCTGACCCTCCTGCTTCTGCTTATGCCCTGCTTAGTGGTTGCATTGGTATTAAGACCATTTTCAAATGTACCTTCTTTCAATAGCCAGATGACTGATATGGGTCCCCTAAAAATGAAATTCTCAAGCAATGTTGATACTTCTGTATACGGCGAGCTTCCCTCAGTTTTTTCAAGAATACTTGCTTTCATAATTGACCGTACTATAGTGATATTTGCCATAGCAATACCGGCAGCAATATTCACAGCGGTTATGGAGCAAACCGGAAGAACCGGCGCCATTTATTATATTCTGCTTGTATTTATGATCGGATTTATTTTGACAGGGGCTATTTATTCATACTCTCGTGATATGTTTGGCGGCAAAAGCATTGCCCGCAGGCTGCTTAAACAGAAGGTGGTGGATATATCAACCGGCAGACCTATCGGCGGCTGGCGCTCATTTAAACGTGAAATAATTATTCACTTCGCACCGCTAATTCTGGTAGAACTCATACTGATAAGCTCAAACAAAGACCGCCGCCGTATGGGCGATAACTGGGCTAAAACAATTGTTGTGAAGGATATCACATCCTGAGTGACTGCCGCAGGCAGGAAAGAAGGATCCCATAGATATCACCTAAAAGCCTAACCAACTTTCAAAAAACGAAATTCAGGCGAGTTTCCCCCGTGAGATTCTTCGTCGCTAAAGCTCCTCAGAATTTCTTATAATAGAACAGGGATCTCTCATAAAGATCCCTAAGCGTTCTATATTGTTTTTTGGGGATGCTGCTCGAAACAATAATTTCATATTTCATGAACAAGGGGTTGCAACCCCTTGTTCTTAATATAATGCTGTACTGCAATCAATCACTTATGCCTTCACAACTTTTCTTTTCTTAATTACCCTTATAACTATGTAAACAATAAATCCAAGTATAGCAAGTATCGGAGCCATTGCGATCACAAATGTGATTATACCGGCTAACACTTTTGTAAATCCGGTCAGACCCTTTTCAAAACCGCGCTCAAGCTCATAAAAGAATCCGCCTGATGATGTATTTAAAATTGCAGGCTCATATATGCTTAATGTTATAGTTGAAAACGATGCCTGGTCCTTAAGCATTCTCATTCTGCCTTCGGTCTTTTCAATGTTCTCTCTAACGTTGGCAAGCTTCTGCTCTACTTCTACTACTGCCGTTAAGTTCGCGGTTTTTTCTGCGAGCAATTGCAGCAGCCTTGTTTCAAGCTCACGCTGAGTTTTAAGTCTTGCTTCAGCGTCAACATACTCTTCGGTTACATCACGCCCGTTGATGTTCTGGTTCATTACTTTACCGGTCTTGGCAAGCTCTGCAAGCAATGCGTCATATTTATCAGCCTGCACGCGAATGGTGAGCGTCCCCTGTTTCTTACCGCTTTGATTTACCTGCGCGGTGGAGTTGGTTATGAATCCACCAAGATTTTTCGCAATCTCCTTTGCCTTAAGCTCGGTTTCATCAAAGCTGTCATTTTCTATGCTCATTGTACCCGTGCGGATTATCATCCGCTTATCGGTAGGATTGGTATTTTCTGTTGGCTGCTGGTAGTTGATCTGCTTTAATGTACCATCTGATTTATTTTCACCGCTTGTAAACTCTTTGTTTTTGGGTGAGGATTCAATATCCGTGGTAGTTGTCGGAGCATCTGTTTTGCTGTTATAAAAAGGCTGTTCCTGATTTAATGATTGCTTATCACTTTGTTCCTGGCAGGCGTTCAGTGCCACAACAAAAGGAAGAATAAATGCTAAAAATAACGTTTTTGTGAGTTTCATGGTCTAAAACCTCGTTTGGTAATGTTAAGTTATATACTCGTTTAAAATCAATTTTGTTTCATAAGTAGATGTACTTAAAATGACAAATGTCAAAATCCAAATGCCAAAAATACACAAATAATCAGCTCCCCTCCTTAGATAAGTCGCAGACCTGGCTTTGACACGGGAGGGGGAAGAGATCCGGGGTATGCCAGATTGAGGGGCTACGCCTTAAAACCACAAAGTGGGAGGAAGGTGGTCTGAATATTTATGATTCACCTCACCCTCCAACTCCCTCTCCTAAAAAAAGAGGGAGAGCCAAAACTTCGAATTTTATTTCCCCCCTCTCCTAGTAGGAGAGGGGGTCAGGGGGTGAGGTGGTCAATTCTTCATTCTTTTAATCCACTCAATCATTTATATTTATTTAATGAAAAAGCTATTATTCATATTCCTGATTGAATTTATCTCCCTGAATATTTTTTCTCAGCAGCGTGATATAAACTCACTGCTCGATCAGACACTCCGCAACCGCGGACTGACGCGGGAAGATATTACCATTCCAATTGAGTTCTTCTCAACCGCTGTAAAAAATCCGACCAATGATGTAAAACTCACCTTGCCGCTTGTGAAGGATATGATGACAAATCCATTGAGAAGTGAAACTTGGCTGGATAGTGTTGGAGCAATTGATACAATGAATTTAATAGATCTTACCATGAGTGTTTTTAATCATATTAATTATCAAAAATTGTCATCTGAAAATATGGTCGTCATATATGATTATGACCCTTTAACGTTACCAAAAATTATTAAGGATAATATTTCTCTTAAAAAAGATTATACAAAACATAATAAAAAAATATCAAATGAGGATATACTATTTTTACAAAATAATTTATTAAGCATATTCGAAGAAGAAGATGATGGAAATAATTCAAACTTTGATATTCTCTCTTACAATAGATCCAGAGATTCAAACATAATTACCTCAAAGAAAACAGTTGAGTTATTGTCAACAATATCTCAAAACAGATCTATTAGAGTATTATCATTTGTTGATTTGATTGATTGTTATTATTTATTTAAAATACTGTCTGATATTAAGTTTAATCAAAAACTTAAAAACATTCATAACAAATTTGTCCAGGGCGACTTCTACTATTACTCCGATGAAGACGGAATCCGCATCGCAATCGGCGGACCCGGAAAGAACATCTACACAGGTAAATTCGATTTCATCATAGATCTCGGCGGCGATGATGTATACAATATTGATAAACACACCCCGTCTCGCCAGGGCGAGCCACCCCTCTCAAGAGGGGAATTTTCAATGGGTGGTTTTAACTGCATCATCGATCTTGCCGGCAATGATTACTACAATACATCAAGCGACTTCGCTTTAGCAGGCGGACTCTTCTCATCATCATTTATCTTCGATAAAGCAGGTGATGATTTTTATGAATCAAAGGGCTCAGGCAACCTTGGTGCGGCAATTGGTGGCTTAGGATTATTATATGATGAAAAAGGGAACGATACATACAAAGGAATTTCGTTTTCGATCGGCGCAGGATGTTTTGGAGTAGGATTATTGGTTGATAGAGAAGGCAATGATTTTTATATAGCCAATTCATATTCTCAAGGGTTCGGAATGACAGAAGGTGTTGGCGCAATTATTGATAATAAAGGTAATGATTCATATCTGGTTGACTCACGCTCGCTAGATATAGGCAGATACAACGATCATTACGTTTCAATGTGCCAGGGTTATGGCTTGGGTTTAAGACCCTTTTATGCCGGAGGTATTGGACT
>JBHEKV010000131.1:0-9229 GCA_041859235.1 Ignavibacteria bacterium
ATCTTCCTGGTAAGATTTGCCCACCAGGTTAGCGAATGCGTATTTAGCCCCCAGAACAAAACCTATGTTATTGTGAACCACAATATCCACTCCGCCCCCCACCTGAAGACCTAGCCTGATTGTGGAATTCATGGTGAAATCCTTTGTTTCTTCTGTATAAATTATGGTAAGTTTTCCGCCTATTACGTTAACCATTGCCTCGGCTCCTATAAAAGGGTTCAGCTTGGATTTTTTCTTCGCGAAATTGTACTCTGCCCCTAAAACAACAGCTAAATGACTCTGTGTTAGGGAAATATCCGCAGCTCCTGAAGGATCGTTGTAAACCTGAGAATTGCTGAAAACATTAAAACCAACCCCGCCGGTTATCTGCACCGGGCTTTTTCTTTTTACAGGAAACTTAACATAAATTCCATAACTTATCCCGCTTTTCATAAAATATGTGTTAGTATCCGGATTCCCGTTTCCCGTCCATGTACCGTAAGTATCCCCGAATTTTCCCTTCAGGTCACCCATGGGCACTGAGTAACCCCCGTAAAACTGAACAGTTCCGGTAGGCTGGCTTCTGGCTGAGCTCGCTATCAAAAACAGCCCAATACATACAATTATGAGGTAGAATTTCATTAATTTCCTTTGTTATGTTAACTTAAGAACACATATGATGTTCCTGCATTTACAATAAGTTACAAATTTACTTGTAAAAAGATTAAAAAAATATCTAAAAACCCGGAACATTACAGAAAAGGCTCATTTCCTTTTATGCAATATAAAGAAATAAGCCTGTAACTGCTGAAAAAAATTGTAAATAATTATTTTAGCATTTCACCGAAGTAGAATGAAAGCCCGGCGTAAAACTGGATGTAATAAATAGCTTTAGATTTATTGTTTGTGTTTTCTTCATCATTCAAACCCAGCTCCCTGAACGATGAACTGCCGGTTTCTTCATCGTCTGTTTGAAGATTGGAAGTTGTTGTAGTTTCAGTTTTTTTACCGATAAGATTTGTCAGGCCGTATTTCACGCCCACTACTGCGCCAATATTCTTATTAAGCTTAATATCCGCGCCGCCATTTACAACAATACCAAAACGTGATTCACTTTTTCTCTGGATTGTGAATGTTGAATCTCCTGACCCTTCAATTTTACCGCTGAAAAAATTAATAGCCAGGTCAAGGCCAACAAAGGGATTAACCTTCTTCTTCGGTAAAAAGCCGTACTCGGCCCCTACTGATATAGTAAAAATGTTAACTTTGTTTTTATAGGTCAGGGTTGCGCCGCTTCTGGGGTAATCTTTGGATCCGCTGAATGAATTATAATTGAACCCGGCAGTTAGCCTGGCTTTTCCCAGCGTATCAACGCAGTATTTTCCTATGGCTCCAATGTTGAATCCGCCGGATGTTAACAGACTGCTTGATCTGTCAAAATCCAGGAATGAAGTACCAAGTGAATCCGGGAAATTTCCTTTAAGATCCGCAACCGGAAGCGAATATCCGCCGTAAAGCGTTAAATTCATTTTGGTTTGAGCAAAACCCGAAGCTGTAAGCACAATTAACAGGGCTGAAAGTAATGAGAAGTACTTTTTCATATGCGTAGGAATGGTTAACTTTTACTGTTTATCAGTAATAAATTTAGCAAATAAAAAAACTTTTTACAATTGTATAATAACAATTTATTAATATAAAATGTTCATATCCGGGAACGAAAAAGCCCGTATAAATACGGGCTTCAAAATTGAACTTTTCTTATTTAGACTTTTTCTGCTGGCCCAGGTAAAAAGTTACCCCCAGATATATCTGGAAGTACATTATATTTTTTGCCTTAACAGTGCCGTTTTCCTTATCGTTCAGGTTATACTCTCCGGCAGCGGAGCTTGTGAGGTATTCTTTGCCAACAATATTTGCAAAATGATATTTTGCGCCAAATACCGCCCCGATGCTCTTATTGAATGCAACATCAACACCCCCGCCAATTGCCAAACCGAATCTGGATGCGGATTTAAGAGTTGTTGTGGTTGTAACAAAATCATCGTGATCTGTATTTGATGCGGCGGTTACGGTTTCTTTCGTCTCTCCGCTGAAAAAGTTTCCTGTCAGATCCAGGCCTACGAAAGGAGCAGTCTTTTCGCGGGGAGTGAAAGAATACTCAGCTCCTATATTTGCTGAAATAATGCTCATGCTCGTGTGAAAATCAATATCATTTGTATGAGAGTATTGTTCTTCTCCTGAAAACTTATTGTAACTGCCGCCAAACGTCAGTCTTATTCTGCCTTTTTTATCAACAGCATATTTTCCTGTAGCGCCAAGGTTGAAACCGGTTTTCAAAAAATAAGATTCACCCAGCGTACTGTTTGCTGAATCTATTGTTCCTTTCAGCTGCGGAAGGGGAAGGTCATATCCGCCTGTGAGGGCGATCACAAATTTTGGCTGAGCGTAAATACTTCCAATTGATGCAACACCTAAAATCAGTAATATCAAAATTCCTTTTTTCATTTATTTTACCTGAATTAATTAAATATGTATTCTCTGAGAACTATTTCCAGGAGACCAAACTTGTAGCTAATTTACCAACCAACGAACTAATTAATTAACTAAATAATTAACTAATTAACCGATTAACTGTTTATCCTTCACTTAATTTATACCCTGCATTTACAATTGCCGCTTTAACCTGTTCAAGCGTAACTTTTTTATCATCGTACTTAACGGTCACTGTTTTTTTAACATGGTCTGCTTTCACAGATTTTACGCCGTCAAGTTTCATTATTTCTGTGGTAACAGTTTCTTCACAGCCTGAACAGTGCATACCGAATGTTGGAATAACCTTCGTACGTATCTTGCCAGTATCTGAATAGCCGGCAAAGGTATTAACAGATACAAAGAGGGCTAAAAGGATAATTAATATTTTCATAATGATGCAAAATCTTCAAAAATGTATAAATAAAAAAGGGAGTCTTTTATAGACTCCCCTTAAAATATAAATGTATTAATTACTTATTTTTTCATCTTTTTTGGTTCATTGAAGAAGAAAGAAACACCTGCATAGATATTTAAATATGATATACTTCTTGATTTCATTGTAGTTGTACCAAATGTATATTCTTTATCTTGCAATGTAACTTCGTTTGTAACTGTTGAAGTTGCTGAATCTTTGCCAATCAAGTTTGCAATGTTATAGTCAAACCCAATAATTGCACCAACTGATTTGCTTAACTTAAAGTCTAAACCGCCGCCAACTTTTACACCGAATCTTGAAGCTGATTTAAGTGTAATGTCAGCTCCGCCTGTTGGTAATGGCTCAGTTTTTGATGAACCACTGAAGAAATTACCTGTGAAACCAACACCTAAGAACGGCTGAGTTTTTCCTTTTGGCATGAAGTTGTATTCAACACCTAATGCAGCCTGGAATATATTGATCTTATTTTTCTGATTGTATGTTGTTCCAGCTACTGTTGAATCAACGTTATTTGAAAACATATTGTATGTTAAGCCCAATGTAATACCAACGTTTCTTTTTTTGCCAAGATAATATTTTACGTCAGCGCCTGCATTAAAGCCGCTTTTCATTCCATATGTATCTTTTTCAATAGTAGTAAATGTCTGCTCACCTTTTAGATCAGGTAATGGCAGGTTGTAACCGCCTGTTACGTGTACTTTAATCTGAGGCTGTGAAAATGTAGAATTATTGTTCAAACTTAAAAAAGCTGCAACTATTATAAATAACGCAACTAATTTTTTCAATTTATTATTCTCCTTTAAATATTTTTAAATGTGAATCGTTTTCTTAATTATTTATTTATCAGTGATTACAGGTAAATCTTTGTTTTTTAATCCGGTGGCTTGGCAGGCCTTTGAATTTGCCTTAATTCGTCTCCTTTTTAAAATTAAAACCTGCAATCAATAACGTAAATATAAACAAGTTTTCTGAAAGATTGTTCCCTAAAATTTGTATATTGTTGTAAATATAAGTATAAATTACTTTATTTTCAAGTACTTAAGCCTCATTGAATTTAACAGAACTGTTACCACATCGCTCAGAGCCATTATCATTGAAGCCATAACCGGGGTAACTGTTAACCCTATGCCGGCAAACACGCCGGCAGCCACCGGAATGGCTGCTGCATTGTAAAAGAATGCCCAGAATATGTTCTGCTTTATTACCGTGATTGTTTTTCTTGATATCTTAAAAAGAGCCAGTATGTTTTCAAGGTCACCTTTTACAAGTATGACATCAGCTGATTGAATAGCGATATCCTGACCGGTCCCAATAGCTATCCCCAGATCGCTTCCTGAAAGGGCAGGCGCGTCATTAATTCCGTCTCCGACCATTGCTACCCTGAAACCCTTTTGCTGAAGCTCGCTTACATACTCCTGTTTTTTATCGGGCATTACCTGTGCTTTGAATTCATCAATTCTCAACTGAGCGGCTATATCTTTTGCGGTAACCTCGCTGTCTCCGGTGATCATCGCTATTCTGTAATTATCAGTTTTCAGCTTGTTCAGTATCTCCGAAGCATTATCTTTGACCTTATCGCTCAGTTCAATTTCTCCGATAAGTTTATCATCTTCATATAGATAAATGTTCTGTGAGGCGGATCTTTCCGAAACAGGCAGTTTTTCCGCGCTGGTAAGATTTGCGCCGCCAAGCTTGTACCGTTTACCATTTATGCTTCCTGTTACCCCAATTCCTGAAGTCATTTCAAATCCGGTGACACTATACAGATCGTTTCCATTAGTTTTGTAGGCGGCCGTTATGGCTTTTGCTATGGGATGCTCTGAATAGTTCTCAATTGAAGCCGCAAGCTTCAGTATTTCAGAATCACCGGCGCCGTTGTGGGATATGATCTTCTTCACATCAAACTTTCCGTAAGTAAGAGTACCTGTCTTATCAAACAGGATAGTATCAATTTTGTTCACATTTTCAATAGCTTCGGCGTTGTTAAACAGTATTTTATGCTCGGCAGCTTTGCCAACCCCAAGCACTATTGCTATCGGAGTTGCCAAACCAAGGGCGCACGGGCAGGCAATTATCAATACAGCAACAGCTTTCAGCAGAGAGAAACTTAAGTTTTGCCCTATATAACTGTACCATACAAAAAATGTTGCAAGTGCAATTAATATAACCAACGGAACGAAGACTGCTGAAACTTTATCTGCAATTCGCTGTATCTTTGGCTTTGATTTCTGGGCATCTTTTACCATAAGGATAATTTTAGAAAGCAGTGAATCATTTACAGCCTTCAGGGTTTTGATCTTCAGATAACTGTTCTGGTTCAATGTACCGCCAAGTACGCTTTCTCCGGCTGACCGCTCAACAGGCAGTGATTCTCCCGTCATCATTGCTTCATCCACACTTGATGTACCTTCGATAACAATCCCGTCAACGGGAATCCTTTCACCCGGTTTAACAAGCACAATATCACCGATCTTGACCTTCTTGACAGAAACTTCAAGTTCATTGCCGTTTCTCAGAACTACAGCCTTCTTAGCCTGAAGTTCTGTAAGAGCTTTAATAGCGTAGTGTGTGCGGTTTTTCAGGTTGAATTCCAGGTAATTGCCAAGCAGAATGAATGTGATTATCATTGCTGCTGACTCAAAATACACAGTATGCATATGTTCACCCGAAACGGAAGGGAAGAGCAGTATTACTATACTGTAGAAGTACGCTGAAAGGGTGCCTATCGCTATCAGCGAATCCATTCCTGCTGAGTGCGCCCTTATATCTGCAAGAAATCCCTTCATAAATTTTGAGCCGCACCAGAACACCACAACAGTAGATAGCGGAAGTGATATCCAGTTAGCAGCATCCATAGAAATGAATGAAAGTACACTGATGTGATCGATCATTCCAAGAATGACGATTATAGCTGAAAGTACAATAGAAGTAACAATCTTTCTTCTAAAGAGTGAACGCGCTTTCTGCTTTTCAGCTTCTGCAGATTCTTCATCTTCATCGCTTTGCTGCTCAATTGCCTTGTAGCCCAGCTTATCAATTTCATTTTTTATAAACTCAAGGTTTGCTTCGGCTCCTGTTATCACAAAACTTGCTGTTTCATTGGCAAGATCCACTTTGGCATTTTCTACACCATTAAGCTTGTTAAGCCTGCGCTCTATCTTCATTGCGCATGAAGGGCAGTCCATACCCTCAATATCAAGCTCAATTACATTGTAATCAACACTTGCCTTAGTATCTTTACTTAGAATACCTGTATCGTTCAATTAACTTAATATTTTTAATTTCTGTGTACAACCTGCCCTGAAGCCTGTTTATTCGGAACAATTATCATTTCAGCCACAACAACATTCAGCGGGCGGCTGGCAGCGTAAATTACTGCATCCGCGATATCTTCGGGCTTAAGCGGCTCAATACCAGTGTAAACAGCTTTTGCCTTATTAACATTTCCCCTGAAGCGAACTATGCTGAACTCTGTTTCAGCAAGCCCGGGATCTATTGTTGTAACCCTTATATCAGTATCAACTACATCAAGCCTTATTCCTTTTGTAATGGCATCAACTGCGTGTTTTGAAGCGCAGTAAACATTGCCTTTGGGATATACTTCATGTCCCGCAATGGAACCTATATTAATGATATGTCCGCTGTTGCGTTTTACCATCAGCGGAATTACAGAGCGTGTCACATACAGCAAACCTTTTACATTAGTATCTATCATCTCATCCCAATCCCGGGTACTTCCTTCCTGCAGTTTATCCAAACCGCGGCTTAAGCCAGCATTATTTACCAGAATATCTATATCCCGCCATTTTGCAGGCAGTGATCTGACTGCTTTAGCCACTTCACTTTTTTTCCTGACATCCAGTATTACCGCAAGAACTTCAATGCCGTACTTTTTTCTGAATTCTGCCGCAGTTTCTTTAATTCTCTGAGCCCTTCGGGCTGCAATAATGAGTCTTGATCCTTTTTTTGCGAACGCCTCGGCAATTGCCCGGCCAAATCCGCTTGAGGCTCCGGTGATGAATACTGTTTTATTTTTCATATTAACCATAATTTACAAAAATAATGATATTAATGATTCATTAATATATATTTTGGCCGGTATTTTGGCCGATATATTTTGTTAAAATATACAAAAAATCAAATAATTCCCGAAATTTCCTTTGTTTGTGGCCGATATTTTGGCCGATCTGTGAACTCACTTATTTGTTTCTGCACATCGAGCAGAAAATAATAGTCAAATTTGTTAATAAGTAATTCTATAAAATTTTGTTATATTAACAAACTGTCATTTTCATTCCTATGATTTATGTCATCAATTATTATGAGCAGTGTCATTCACATAAACTGTGCCAATAGTTATATTTACACTAAGAAATTATTTTTTTGGGGAGGATCTGTTATTTGGAACAAATGATGATATCTGAACTGAGCAGGCAGAAAGAACTGCTTCGTGAAAAGATCAAAAAGGATACAGGGCTTCAATACCTGCAGATAGAGCAGATCCTTGGAGATGTTGATATTTGTCTGGGCACTATAATGAAGCTGATGAAAGACGGCAAGAACGCTCATGAAAAGTTCTTTTCTGATATAATCCTGAATTCTATTGACGCTATAATCGGACTTGATATCAACTACCGTGTTTTTTTATGGAATAACGGAGCCGAAAAACTCTTCGGGTACAGAAAAGATGAAGTAATGGGAAGGGAATTCGATTTCCTGATCCCTGAAAACCTGCTTAAAAAAGGTGAAAAGAAATTTTTGATTGACGAAGTTTCACGAAATGGATTCCTGGCAAATTATGAATCTGAAAGACTTACAAAATCAGGTAAGACCGTAAATGTCAGTATCTCAAGGTTTGCCATTTATGATGAAAAAGATGTTAAAACAATTGGCTCTGTCGGAATTCTGAGAGATATCACTACAGTAAAGCAGCTTCAGAAAGAATTGAGGGAAAAAGAAAACCTTGCCCTTATTGGAGAAGTTGTTTCAAGCATAGCGCATAGTCTTTCAAACCCGCTGAATATCATTTCGGGTAATGCTGACTACCTGCTTTTAAACAAAAGCGCTGACCAGCCTGAATACGAAGAGCTGAAAACAATTGTTGAAGAAACCACACGAATAACAAAATCATTAAGGGGGCTTCTGAATTTTTCAAGGCCCATTGTTGTAGAAAAAAGCAAAACCGATATTAACAAACTGGTTGAGGAAGTTATAGCCAGATCGAAATACAGCATCGGCAAAAAAATTGTTGTTGTTAAAAAGTCACTTGATAAAGACCTGCCGCCTGTAAAAGCTGATAAAGCGCAGATTGATGAAGTGATCACAAACCTGGTTGTAAATGCAATCCAGGCGTTTACTTCGCCAGGCGAAATTTTAATAAAAACCAAAACGAACACCAATTCCGTTCATATAGAAGTTTCCGATGACGGTCCCGGAATTCCAAAAGAGAACATTGAAAAGATATTCAGGCCTTTCTTTTCATCAAAAGGATACGGTAAGGGGACAGGACTTGGGCTATCAATTGCGAAACGAATTGTTACCGAGCATGGCGGTAATATCAGTGTCAAGTCACAGGTTGGTAAAGGCACCGTTTTTACAATAGTGCTTCCTGTTAAATAAGTTTCTTATCAAATTAAATACTTCTGTATTATTATAAAAGCCATCAAAATAAATTGATGGCTTTTTGATTTACTGCCCGCGAGTGGAAAAAGTAAATAAAAAACCTGCAGTAATACTGCAGGTTTGGGGTCAATTAAAAAAAGAAAACAAGTGAAACTAAAATTCTACTTTACGAGTATCATTTTCTTTGTAGTTGTATTGCCCCCAATATTAATCTTCATGAAATAAATTCCGCTGTTAGCGTTTCCGCCTGAATTTGTAACAGCGTTCCATGTAATTGTATGATCTCCGGCATTCATTGTTCTGTTTGCAAGCGTGTATATCTCAGCGCCGCTGATATCATATATTTTTATGTTTACATCAGTTTGCTTTGCCAGACTGATATCAATACTTGTTGATGGATTAAAAGGATTTGGATAGTTTTCACTTATTTTATAATCTGCAGGTGATACATTCGGCTCTATTCCCACAGTACTTCGAACTATTATCCTTTTGCTTACAGCATGATTCCATGCATCTCCGCCCGTATTACTCTGGTTATTGGTCCCGATGCCTACAGCCCATAATGTATCTGTACCGCCGGTTCCCGGCGCTGTATAATTAAAATTAATTGATGCGGTTCCGTTTGTCATTGGAATATTGGCGTTATGCGTAAGCTCACCG
>JBHEKV010000142.1:0-9899 GCA_041859235.1 Ignavibacteria bacterium
AATGCATCCAAGGAACTGACTCAAATGAAAACATTAAAGCAGGTGGTAAAGACTGAAAAACCTAAGAGCATAACCCAACATGTAAGGATAGTATCAGAAGATATCCGTAAGGTATTTGGCTCTAACACAAGCAGTAAAGGCAATGAACCGAAGAATATTCCATTGGTATATAAGATATCGCAAAACTATCCAAATCCGTTCAACCCCGTAACAAAAATAAACTACGACCTGCCGAAAGATTCAAAGGTTAAAATCGTAATTTATGATATATTGGGTCGTGAAGTAAAACGGCTTGTGAACAATGAGCTTAAAACCGCAGGTTCGTACATTGTTGATTTCAACGCTTCAAACTATGCATCTGGCGTATATTTTTACAGAATAGAAGCAGAAGAACCGAATGGAAGTAAGTTTGTTGATAGTAAGAAGATGGTATTATTGAAATAGTCAGCATATACTCATCCGGTGACTTAGAGCCTGACTGCAGGTGCAGTCATCGGATGAGTTTTTTACATTATGCCCTTGCATTTTCAATTGACATATATTATATTGCCTTTATATGCATAATGCATATAATAAACTGATCCCTTTCAATATGAAATATCAAAAAAACACATATCACTTTTTTAATTCGTTGCAGGCCCTCATTTATTTTGCCTGCCTATACCGGATATTCAATGAGGCGGGAAACTTCCTTATGGGGGAAATTTCATTTTTTTCGCATTTTTCCATGATGAATATTCATCCTGGGAATCATAGTGGGAATCATACCGGGAAAGTTAAAGCTGTGAAATATCAACCCCATTCCCAACATGATTATCACGGAGAAACGGATTCCCAACATGAATATATTCATAATGAAACTAACACGATGCCGAAAACAGGCTGTAATCACAACAAAAGTCAGCAAAACCCTCAGAATAAGAAATCGTTTTCATCGTGAGAATCATAATGGGAAAAATGTAAAAATTAGCCGTAAAACAATTTACCGTTTTTTCCCTCACCCCCAATTTCCTCTTCCCAAGGGTGAGGGGGAAAATCCTAAAACTTCAGGGATTCTTTCCCCTCTCCTTATCCCAAAGGGACTCCTGGAGCAGGAGAGGGGACTAGTGTGAGGTTTAATAGCATTTTTAAAATTAAAAGATCTATACACTGTTGTATTAAAAAAAGATAATTTTCCTGCGTTAAGCCAAGCAATATGCAACCATTTATGCCTTAAAATCATCTAATTATTATATAATTTTGTAATATATCCTGAAATATTACCACTAACATTTAAATTCATTTAATCTAAATTCATCCATAAATTCAATGAAAATTTCCTTTAAAGCGCTTGTATTGCTTTTAACCCTCAGTATTTACAGCAGCTTTGCGCAGGGCATCGTTAAGGGCAAAGTTACCGAGTCCGGCAGCGGCACCCCGCTTGAAGCTGATGTAAAGTTATTTAAGTCCGGTGATTCCGCCCTCGTTAAGGGCACAAAATGCTCTCCGGCCGGTGAGTTCTCAATGGAAAATATCCCGGCGGGCACCTACAGGCTGGAGCTTAGCCTTATGGAATACGCCGCAATGAATGTTGAGAACCTTCAGGTAAGCTCTGGTGTAACAATAAACCTGGATACATTAAAACTGGCTAAGCAGAATGTATCTACTGATGAAATTCTGGTTGAAGAAGAAAAAGGTTTAATTCAGCTAACCGCCGATAAAAAGATATTCAATGTTGAAAAATCTGCCTTAACAAAAGGCGGCACTGCTATTGATGTGCTTAAGAAAACCCCGCTGGTTGATGTTGATATAAACGATAACGTAAGCCTGCGCGGCAGCCAGAATGTAAAAATTCTGATAGATGATAAACCATCACGCTTCGCCAGCTTAAAGCAAATTCCCGCTGACGCGATTGAACGGGTAGAGCTTATTTCAAATCCACCCGCCAAATACGAAGCCGAAGGTGTTACGGGTATCATCAATATCGTAATGAAAAAAAATGAGAATCTCGGATTCCAGGGCAGCCTTAACGGCGGCGGAAACTACTCCGATAATCTTTCCGGCTGGGGCGGACTTGATATCAGTCTTAAGAAAAAGAAAACCAGCGCATTCGGTAATTTTTATTCAGGCACCTGGGATAATGTTTCATCATTCAGCAGTACAACAAATTATGTTACGCAGCCATCAACTCTTTTAAGTAGCGGTAAAGGAAAAAATCACGGTTACTGGATATGGAGCCAGGCGGGATTTGAATATGAAACATCAGTTGGCAAAACCATCGGATTTGAAGGCAGCTTTGGCACAGGTAAATGGTATAACACAGATAACAGTACTGCCAGGAATCTGGATCCCGCAGGCAGTCTGCTTGATTTTTACACACAGGCAAGTGATAGAAACGGTTTATGGGAAAATCTGACAGGAAGTATTTATTTCAACAACAAACTGGATGATAAAGGCAGGGAGTGGACCGGCGATATTACATTCTCACGTAACCGCAATGAAATGAAATCAATGCTCAATAAGCAGGATTACGATTCACTTTCGGTACCTGTAAATAATACTCCGCTTGACCAGCGCGATACCACGCTCATAAAAAATAATAACCTGAACGTACAGACAGACTATACACACCCGCTTTCACAAACCACAAAAATTGAAACCGGATATAAAGGAACATTCAGATCAAATGATAATGAATTCAAATCAGATACGCTTGATTATAACCTGAACGGCTTTGTAACCAATTTAGATACCAAAAACCGTTTTAAGTTGAGCGAGTATATCAATGCAGTATATGGTTCGTTTTCAGGATCAGTCAAAGATTTCAGCTATAAATTCGGTGTAAGGGTAGAGCAGACAAATACAAAGGGTGAGCTACTTTCAGGCACACAGGAATTCAAACAGAACTACTTTGATGTTTTCCCTTCAGCAAGCCTTTCGCAAAAAATAGGCAGCGGGCATCAATTGCAGCTAAGTTACAGCAGGAGGATAACCCGCCCGAATATATGGAGGATGAATCCCTTTTACAGAAAGTGGAGCCCCAGGTTCGCGATGGTTGGTAACCCTGAATTAAAACCAGAATACTCCGATTCATATGAACTGAGCTTTATGTTCTTCAATAAGATTGCCACAGTTACCCCGCTGTTGTTTTACAGGCAGAACCACGATGTAATATCAAGCTACAACTATCTGCAGGATTCTGTTGTAACAGTGACTACGTTTAGGAACGCGACAGGTTCTAAATCTTACGGACTTGACCTGCTTCTCAATTCACGCGCCTTAAGCTGGATGAGCCTGAACGGAACGTTCAGTTTCTATAATACAAAATTTGATTCCGATCCGCTGCTTACAGATTACGGCTCAGAAGACGGCTTTTCATGGAAAGCGAATGTAAGGTCAACATTTACATTTACTGGACTGTTTGACCTTGAGCTTTATTATTCATACACAGGCAAAAAAATTAACGCGCAGGGCACTGAAGTTCCCACGCAGAATTTTGACATTGGTATCAGCAGAACATTCCTGAATGACGCATTGACTATCAGCCTGAAAGCAAGCGATATCTTCGATACTTCTGAATGGGGACAGGATGTAAATTCCGCGGATTATTTCCAGTCCTCAAGGCATGACTGGAGCTCGCGGCAGGCCTCACTAAATCTTTCATACAGGTTCGGTAATACTAAAGATTACCTTCAGAAACACAAGAAAGTTAAGCAGAACCAGAACGAGAAGAGCGACCAGCAGGATGGCAACAACGGCAGGTAAAGATTCGTGAAATGTAACACATATTCTTAGAGGGAAAACGCTGAGTTTTCCCTCATTCCTTTTCATCAATTTTACAATTATTTTCAAAAAATCATGGAATGACAAAATAATTTCCACTGTTTATTACATTAAATAAGTGTAAATTTGTATAATTATAATTGATATGGAGCCAAAATGACAAAAATTATTCTTTCAAAATTGTTAATTTTAGCTGTTTTTCTCACTAATTCGCATATTTTTGCGCAGGATGACATAACAGCCCAGGAAGTTATTCAAAATGTGCAAAATGCATATAAGGATATCACTGATGCCAAGGCATCGTTTTCGCAAACTATAAAGTTCAATAAATCCAAAGCGCAGTCATCATCGGGTACACTCTATATAAAGAAAGAAAATAAGTACAGGATAGAGACCGGATCGCAGACGATAGTTACCGATGGCAGCACATCCTGGTCATATACTCCCAGTAAAAAACAGGTTGTGATTGATTACTATAAGGAAACCGGTAATACATTTTCACCTAATAAGTACCTGTTCCAGTATCCGGAGAATTTCTACAGTGACTTAACAGGTACCGAAAAGTTGAACGGTAAGGATGTATATGTGCTTTCACTTAAACCAAGGGAAAGCGGTTATGTGAAGTCGGCGAAGCTTTGGGTAGGCAAAGATGACTGGATCATAAAGAAGATATACATTGTAACAGATGAATCTTCATCAACATATTCAATAAAGAACATTCAGACAAATATTGGCGTAGCCAATTCGAAGTTTACATTCAGTCCGCCTGAAGGGACAGAAGTAATAGATATGAGATAAAACAAATTGAGCCGGGGCAGGAAACTTAATATTGTTATCAGCACCTTACTGCTGGCGTTGTTCCTTTACCTGGCATTCAGGAATGTGAACCTTACGGAGCTGTTAAATATTTTAAAAACCACAAATTATCTTTACGTTTTTATCGGTATGTCCATCGGTGTATTCGGCGGCTCCGCCCTGCGGGCAATACGCTGGGGTGTATTGATGGAACCTATCAAGAAAGATATATCATTTAAGAATCTGTTTGCCACAACAATTATAGGTTATATGATGAATAACCTTTTCCCGCGCTCCGGTGAAGTAGTGCGTCCGTATATGCTTGGCAAGCGGGAAAATATTTCGCGGGCTTCAGCTTTTGCTACAATTATAGTTGAACGGATAATTGATACAGTGATGTTCCTGCTGATGTTTGGTGTTGCGCTCATTTATTTTAAAGATAGAATCACTGATTCTATCCCGTCAATAGGCTCTGCTGTAATAATCCTTTCAGCGGCAATATTTCTGATGCTTGCATGGATACTCTTTATGCTTATCAAGCCGGATAGAAGCCTGAGCATTGTAAAGTTCTTCACTAAGTTCCTGCCGGCCAAGCTTCACGAAAAAGTTGATAATATTTTCGACTCACTGCTCACAGGCTTTGAAGTGCTGAAAAAGCCATCGCTCTTTTTCAGGATTGCAATATATTCTGTTTTGATATGGGCGGCTTATTTGGTAAGTACATATATACCTTTTTATTCATTTGGTATACTTACAGCCGGTGAGGGCACCGGCGTGCTGCGCGGTTTGTGGGATGCCAATTTGCTGCTTGTACTTATAAATGTCGCTATGTTTATTCCCTCGCCTGCGGCCACGGGACCCTATCACTACATTTGCAAAGTTACACTGGTCAACATGTTTATGGTATCAGAGCCTGCGGCTCTTGGCTACGGAACCGCTACACACGCTATGAGTTTCCTGCTCTTTTTGGGGGCAGGATTGTTCTATTTCATTAAATACAATTATAAAATTTCTGATATTAAGCAGCAAAGCGCTGCATCTTAAATATACAATTATGAAACTTGGAATTATTGGTACCGGTTATGTTGGACTTGTTTCCGGGGTTTGCTTCGCTGAAAACGGCAATAATGTTATATGTATGGATCTTGATGCAAAAAAGATTGAGCGGCTAAAAAAGGGCGATCCTGTGATATATGAACCCGGGCTTGAGGAACTGCTGCAGAAGAATATCGCCGAAGGAAGAGTTGAATTCACAACCAGCCTGAAGGATGTAGTACAGAAGACAGATGTAATATTTCTCTGCCTGCCTACTCCGCCGTATGAAGATGGTTCTGTTGACCTGAGGCATGTACTTGATGTTGCGGGTAACATGGCAAAGTACATAAACGGGTATAAGGTAATTGTCAGCAAAAGTACAGTACCTGTCGGTACGTGCGATGAAGTAAGAAAGCTTATCGCTTCAAAAACCAAAAAGAAGTTTGATGTAGTCTCAAATCCTGAATTCCTTAAAGAGGGTGCTGCAGTACCTGATTTTATGTCACCCGATAGAGTTGTTGTGGGCACCAAAAGTAAAAAAGCAGCAAAGATCATGCAGGAGCTTTACAGCAGCTTTATGCGCGTATCCGAGCGGTTCATATTGATGGATGAACGCTCCAGCGAACTTACAAAATATGCGGCAAATTCTATGCTTGCTCTAAGGATATCATTCATGAATGAGCTTGCAAACCTCAGCGGGATTGTTAAAGCGGATATAAACAATATCCGACGCGGTATAGGCTCTGATCCCAGAATTGGTTCAAGCTTTTTGTTCCCAGGTGTTGGATACGGCGGCAGCTGCTTCCCCAAAGATGTAAAGGGTCTGCTTAATACTTCAAAAGAAAAAGGGTATGATTTTAAAATACTCAAAGCTATTGATGAGATCAACAACAGGCAGAAGCTCATTATGGTTGATAAAATACTTGCCCATAATAAGAATAACATAAAGGGCAAGACCTTCACGGTGTGGGGCCTCTCGTATAAGCCGAGAACTGATGATCTAAGGGAAGCGCCCGCGCTGACAATAATTGAAAAGCTGCTTCAGTACGGTGCGAAAATTAACGCATACGACCCTGTAGCAAGTGACAATTTCAAAATGTTATACGGCAAGAAATTCAGACAGGTCAAAATTTATAAAGATAACTATTCAGCTTTAAAAAATTCAGACGGACTATTGCTGGTAACTGAGTGGAATGAATTCCGCAAGCTTGATATTGAGAAGCTCAAGAAGCTGATGAAACACCGCGTAATTTTTGACGGCAGAAATATATATGATCCTAAATTTGTCCGGAAAAACGGTTTCAAATATTACGGCATAGGTTTCTAGATTGCATTGATTGGTTTTTAACTAACCCCGAACTATTAACAGAGCGGGGTTTTTCTTTGTAAATTATTGTTAAATGTATATTCATATGAAATTTTACAGTAATTTTAATCGTTATACTATTTATGAGAAATATTCCTAAAATACTGGTATTAGTTTTAGTTTTCAGCTCCGTCATATATTCGCAGTCACGCGATGAAAAGATACTAAAGGGGATTGACCATGTTTATAAGCTGGAGTTTGATTCAGCAAATACCATATTCCAGACTCTTGTAGATGAGGACCCTAGAGATCCGACAGGTTACTTCTTCCAGTCAATGACCGAATGGTGGAAGATATACCTGAATAAAGATGACCGCTCAAATGATGATAACTACTTAAGTAAAGTTGACCGATGCATAAAAGTTTGCGAAGAACGCCTCGATGAAAATGAGAACAATGACTGGGCAACATTTCTGCTGGGTGGCGTAATTGGCTACCGGGGATTTATGAATGTAATGCGCGATAACTGGCTGAAAGCGATTGATGACGGCAAACAGGGACTAAACCTGATACAAAAAAGTTATGAACTAAACCCATCAAACAAAGATGCTATACTTGGGCTTGGCATTTACAATTACGCGGTTGATTACGTTGTTGACCGTTATCCGTTCTTGAAAGCTGTATTGTTCTTTTTCCCGAAAGGAAATAAAGAGCTTGGTTTAACCCAGCTGCGCGACTGCGCTGATAACGGAAGATATTCAAAGACAGAAGCAACAGTCACACTAGCTTATATCCACTTATCCTACGAAAAGAATTACCTGGAAGCCTTAAAGTATGCACAGAAACTTACCGCAATTTACCCCAATAACCCGGTGTTTGAACGATTCCTTGGCAAGTGTTATGTAGGCCTTAATAACTACGGCGCAGGAATAGGGCTATACAATGGTATGCTTGCCAAAGCTGATAGCAGCAAAACAGGCTACAACAACAATTACATACGCCGCGAAGTTAATTATTACCTTGGCGTATGTTACAGCAGAACAGGCAGCCTTGATGAAGCGCTCAAAAAATATGAAGTGGCTATTGAGATCTGCAAAATAACCGATAAGGCCGGCGAAGAATCGCCATATTATGTTTTTTCAATTTTGGGTACTGGTGTAATTTATGAACAAAAGGGCAACAAGCCTGAAGCGATCAAATACTATGATATGGTGCTTGGCATGCGCGATGTTGAAAACTCAAAGGAAACCGCGCAGAAATTTAAAGATAATGCCCTGAAGTAGTCAGGGCATTATCTCTGTTACATGAAATGATGTTACATTTGTTATTTCTCTGATATCAATTGTACCTAAAATGTGACCAAACTCATTAGTGACCACTACATCATTCAGGTATAAATAATCTCTTAATTTACCGTATTTGGAATAATATTGATAAGCTTCCATATCATCAATAGTTGACCATTTAAATTCAGTTTTTATACAGCTTATTGTTAAATGCCCTATTCCCAGGTTTTCAAACCCAAGGTACTTCTTAGTAAGTATACTTTGTTCGAAATTCCTGTAAACCCATTGGTAATTTGTAATTATGGGATACCTCAAAGCCTCCGGTGCCGGGTTTTCATAAATCAGAGTATCCATTGTTATGTCCGAAACTGAATTTCTGCATTGAAGCAATAGCTCTCCGGTTGTTTTCGCCTCACATTCGTAAAATTTTAAATGTATAATATTTTTTAGCCGCGGGAAAATACCTGTCGAAGCATATATTGAATAAGCGTACTGCATCAAAGCTGTACCCGATTGAATGTAGTATATTTTGCTGGTGTATGACACTGAATCCTGTGTGTAGCTATCTACAAATTGCCGGGTTGTCACCCCATTCATCAAAGTATCCTTAATTATCCGCATTGTACCGCTGCCATAGAGAGGATATTCTGTGAAGAAGTGTGCAATTGAATCCGGGCGGATATCTGATACTGTTGATGTATTTTCGTAGTTCCAGTAATTACCAATATCAAGCGGATAAACAAACCCTGATGTATCAACCGGTAAAGAACCGGAATTATTTATTGTATCATCTGACTTGCATGCACTGAACATGATTGTGAGCAGTAATAAAAAAACCGCAGATTTATCTGTATTCATATTAATTGATCTTAAGGTGCAGCTATGTTGAATGAAGTCACAATGTAAACCTCACGCTTGTCGTAATATCCGATAGTTATGCCAAACTGATTTGTAAACTGTTTATTAGTGAACAGGTAATTTCTTTTCATTTGCCCGTATTTGGAATAATAATCATAGAGTATCTTATCGTTATCAGCTGACCATATCCTCTGAGTTTGTATGCATGGAATGACAGCAGTATCCAGATGATAATTTTCCCAGGCTGTATATCTTTTTGAAATATTGCTGGTGCCGAAATTAAACATTACCCATTCAGTATTTTTTACTACAGGGTATTTTAATACTATAACCGGGGGATTTATCACCATGAAAGTATCTGATACCGACGTCATCATGTTTTCGATCCCTGCTGCGAACATTCCCGCGGGAAATGGTGAACTATCGTTCACTTTCCTGAAAGGAAATGATGCAGTTGTTGAACCACGGTATCCGTAGCAGACCATCGAATATTCATTCTGCGAGTAATAATACCTGCTTGCGGCTGTATCACTGCCAAGTATCAGCCTGTCGTAAATTACCCTGGCGGGTCCGCCTAACTGAACCACAGTATCATACAGTATCTCAGTATATCCGTATCCTGTGAGCGGATAGGAATTGAAATAATACCTGATGGAATCAGGGCGGATATTTTCCGCGGATACGGTTAATGTATAGCTCCAGTTCGAACCAATTGTAAACGGATACTGAAAGTCAGAAGTATCAACCGGCTCCGGCGGAGGAGTATTGGTTACTGTATCATCGCCGCCGCATGAATATAGCAAAACCGAAACAAACAGAATAATTATGAAGGACTGGATGAAGTAAGTGAGTTTTTT
>JBHEKV010000045.1:0-6025 GCA_041859235.1 Ignavibacteria bacterium
AAATTATAAGTAAAAGCACCGGTTTTAGCATTTACAAGATACCCAAGCATGCCAATATCAGGAGCCAGAAAAAATGCGGCAAATAGCCACCAACTGTAATCCAATTGGCTGAACAGATACAGCGCAAGCAAGAGCATTCCCAGCTCTTCGAGTTTGAGTATATTCTTCATCAGTTGTTCTCACCTTTTTTCTTAAATCCGGCCATTCGGATCAGCATGAACATCTGTCCGCGCGTATGCGCTTCATGTTCGATCAAATGATAAATGATCCATTTGCGCGTATATTCGCGGGGGTATTCCTTGCCTTCATAAGTCCTGATGTAAGTATATTTTTCTTCAAGTTTTGAATCATCAAGCGACTTAATGTACTCAATTACTTTTGCTCTGCATTTTGAAAGTACATCAAGATACTCCTCAATTTCGATCATTTCTTTCGGCGGATCATAATCCTTCCCGGCATCAAACCATTTACAGTCATATGCTCTCCGGGATAGCTCTTTATCTTCCTCTTTGCCATCCATAACTTTAAGCCATCCAAGATCTACTTCGGCCAAATGCATTAAGTAAGCACCAATCGGGAACTCGCCTGAAACGGGCTCGGCAAACAATTGTTCTTTAGTAAGATCCTCAATTCCTTTTAAGGTAACTTTTCGTGTATCTTCGAGCATGTAGATGAGCAAATCTGTGTTCTTCATAATTTATTTACCTCTGTAAACAGAGTTATTATTATTTATTTTCAGTTTATTATTAATATAATACTTCTCGAACTTGCTGTATTGTTCTTTGTTGTTTGAAACCCACTCTACAACGAAAGCTTCATCCCCGTACCCCATAATATAGTAATCGTATGCTTCACCATAGCCTTTATCATAAATATCTTTAATGTAATCAAGCAGACCTATCCTGTACTTTTCATTGAAGCCTTTATCGAACCAAATTTTAAGGAAAGCCTGCCTCATTTTACTTAGCGATTTCAGGGATAACGACTTATCATCAGCAGTAATAATTGCGAGCGAAAAAGCTGCCTCAAAATTGGTTTCAAAAAGCAGAAGTTCTTTGGCGTTCAATTGAGGACTCTTTGAGAAACTCACACTTGCTTCTTTATCACTTTTGATAATAATACCCTTTTTATACGTATCAAACAGCAATTTGCTGATCTCTGCAGTTCTGCCGGAATTCCGTTCAAGATTAATGAATGTTTCTGCGTACATCAGAGCCCACAATTCCTCTTCGCTGTAGTAATACAGCTTTGAAAGATCATAGTAGTTTGATGGATAATTTGGTTCAGCTTCAATCCCCTTCTGAAATGAGTTAATAGCGTTTTCGTACTCCTTCATACCGGAATAGCAAACGCCTTCTTCGTGGTAAAGCTTACCTGATAAAGGAAATTTTGAAATTCCCTCTCTGTAGGTTTCAATTGCCTTGCTCTGTGCACCGGTAAAATCATAACAATTACCAAGTAATCTGTACACTTCATCCAGGACATCAGGTCTTGTCTTCAGACTTTCACATATCTCGATAGACTTGCTATATTCCTTTTTCAGACAGTAAGCATAGGCGATCTCGTAGGGATAGATTATATTTTCGGGATCAAGTTTACCTGCTTTTTCAAACAGTTCAATTCCCTCATCTAATTTACCGTTATCAACAAGCTTTATTCCTTCTTTCCCGTATTGCAGCGCCTTTTCTTTATCTGTTTGAGAATAAAGACTAAATGATAATAATAGGATGAAAAGCGTCAATATCTTATTCATAGTGTTTGGATTTTATAAAACAAAAAACCGCCCTTAACGATATTAAAGACGGTTTAGAATAATTTTCTTTCATGATGTTTAAGGATTACTGCTTTATCTATGAATTCATCACAGATTTTATCTTCACATTGCCTGATGGCTGATTTGAGTCAGGAACAAGCTCTGTTACATTGCTTGTTTCATCCTTCATATGGCATTTACCGTTAAAAGTACAGCCCTGCTCTGTTATTAGATTATTTACCGTAACATCACCTGACATTCTTGAGCCTTTTTTAAGCTCAAGCCTGTTGGTTTCAACGTTACCTTCAACCGCGCCGTACACAACAACTTCAGCGGCGCAAACGCTGCCAACAACTTTACCGGTGTGGCCGATAACTATACCGCTATCGCCGGTGAGATCACCTTTAATCACACCATCAATACGCGTTGCAGTTGGAATGAAAAAATTGCCTTCAACTTTACATCCTTCTCCAATGAGAGTTTTGATATCTTTTGATGAAGCTGATTTACTTGAGACCGGAGCTGATACTTCCGGCTGGTTGCTTGATTTATCTTTGCTTCCGAACATTTTTACCTCCTTTTGAAGGAATATATTATAGATTAAACTTTTTTTATTTAACAAAAAACCAGGTTAATACACTTTCAAAAATGGCTCGGGACTGATATCGTTGCCGTCTTTGCGGATCTCGTAATGCAAATGCGGTCCCGTGGAGCGGCCGGTTGAGCCTAAGAACCCTATCACATCGCCGGCTTTAACCTGCTGACCTTGAACAACATTTACTTTGGATAAATGTCCGAACAATGACTGATAGCCGCTTGCATGATCGATAACTACTGCATTTCCGTAGCCGTTATACCAATCACACCTGTTAATAACGCCGTCACCGGTCGCGTAAATGGGGTCACCAATTGGACCCTTTAGATCAACACCTGAGTGAAATTCACTTGAAAAACCGCCAAATGGGTTCCTTCGGAAACCATAGTCAGAACTGCGTATGCCGTTATGATATGGATATCCTATGGGTAAGTCCCTTAAGGTATTGTAAAAAATCTCTGATTGGTTCTCATAAAAATTGATCTTATCGAACTGTGTTTCCTGCCTTCTGCTGCTGGGTACCCCACCGATATTTTCGGTTTTCAGCAATCCTCTTTCTTTGAGGTAACCATCGATCATAGAAAGATTGTTATCGATTCTGTTAAGCTTCTGGCTTAACTGCAGGCTATCGTATGTTTCAAGCTTTGAATTAACCTGAACAAGCTGGCTGTTCAGGCCGCTTTTATCAATGCTGATCTTAACAGAATAAGCAAAGACCGCAAAGAATATTATAATTGCAGCAGTAAATGCTGAACCTGCGTAAATGAGATATTTTTTGTAATTAGTTAAAAGGGATCTGTTGATTGAAAATGTTCTTACTTCTTCATCATCGTTTCCGACGATCATTACAGTAACTTTGTTCGTATCCATAGGAAAGCTCTGGTTAAATAGTATTTATTTTATTAAATAATATTCCCCGGATAACATCAGCTTTCTTTACGAAAGCAGATGATAGCTGAAGAATACACTCACCCTTTTCCCCTAAAAGGCCTTCTCCATTAAAACTTATTTGTTTGGATTGAATTACAAATATAAAGAATAATCACGGGAAAATCAATAATTTACGGTAGGCTAATTCAGTTTAAATGTAAAAAAATAAACACTATATAAATATAGCCGTTACATAATTGATATAAAGTAATTGTTAATATAGGAATGGGATTATTCTTTTTGATCTCTTGCGATACCCGGAATACTCAGGAAATTTTTTCATCAGATATTCCTCCTCTCTGCCGGTTTTGTACACCAGGAACACAAAAGCTACCGGGAGCCAAAGCAGGCTGTAAAAAGCCTGAAAGTAAAGTATTACACCCAGCAGAAGTACAAGTACGGTAAAATACATCGGATGTCTGACAAGACGGTATATACCTGTTGTTTTAAGCACTGAGCCATCTCTTGGAACCGGATTCGGTGTCATATACTGGCCAAAACTAATGAGTATGAAAGTGAACAATAATGCCCCAATGAGGATAAGCGTCACGCCAATGTAATGAACAAAAGGCATCAGGGCTCTGCCTGCGTATTTGAATTCATACGCTGATGAAAGCAGTATTACAGCAAGCAGTGTAAACTGAATGACAACCAGCGCCCATCCTTTTGCTTTATCTGACATAACGAACACCTTTAAGCATGAGCTTCATACCAGTTGATGCCTTCACCCATTTCAACTTCAATTGGTACATTCATTTTGATAGCATTCTTCATTTTGTTCTGCACTATCTTCTTAACAGTATCCAGCTCACTTTTTTCGCAATCAAAAACCAGCTCATCATGTACCTGCAGGATCATTTTGGACTTGAGCTTCTTTTTATTGAATTCGTTGTAAATATCTATCATTGCGATCTTGATCATATCAGCCGCAGTGCCCTGCACAGGCATATTTATGGCTATGCGTTCATCCCGCTGTCTAACCACAGAATTACTGTTATTGATATTGGGCAAATAGCGCCTTCTTCCGGCAAGCGTTTCGGTGTATCCTTTTTTGCGTGCAAATTCCTTTGTCTTTTCCAGCCAATTATTGATGGTTGGGAAATTCGCAAAGTATGACTGAATGATATCCCTTGCCTCGCGCTGATCGATATTCAGCCTTTGAGCTAATCCAAACGCCTGAATGCCGTAAATAAGCCCGAAATTCACCTCTTTAGCCTTGCGACGCATGTTTGCATCAACCTTATCCAGCTTCACCTTAAACACCTTGGCTGCTGTCTCAGTGTGAATATCGTGTTTCTTTTCAAATGCCTTTATCATGTTCTCGTCACCCGATAAATGCGCCATAATTCTGAGCTCTATTTGAGAATAATCAGCCGATAAGATAATATTGCCTTTCTTATCAGGCACAAATGCTTTTCGTAAACTGCGGCCAATTTCGCTTCTGATAGGGATGTTCTGTAAATTCGGATTCGCACTCGATAGTCTGCCTGTTGCGGCTACTGTTTGATTGTAGCTTGTATGGATCTTGCCGGTGCGTTTATTGATAATTTCAAGCAAACCTTCGGTATATGTTGAGCGTAATTTTGTGACTGTTCGATAATCAAGCAGCTTAAGCGCGATTGGATGCTCATTTCTCATTTCTTCAAGCACCTTGGTATCAGTTGAAAAACCGGTTTTGATCTTTTTCTTTGCTGCCAGCTGCAGTCTATTAAAAAGTATATCCGCTAACTGCTTAGTGGAATTGATATTAAATTCAGTGCCTGCTTCTTTATAGATTTCTTTTTCAAGCCGTTTTTCAGCTTTTTTAAGCTCTTCGTTGATATCACCCAGAATTTTGGTATCAACACGCACTCCGGTGAATTCCATATCAGCCAGTACCTCAATCAACGGGAATTCAATTTCCCTGCAAAGGTTATCAAGGCTTATCTTCTTGAGCTCGTATTCTATACGGTGATAGAGCCTTAAGGTTACATCAGCATCCTCAGCAGCGTAATCTGAGGCCACTTGGAAAGGCACCTGGTCCATTGTGATCTGCGTGCCGGCTTTGCCTCCGCCAATCAGCTCGCTGATAGGGACACATTTGTAATTCAGATACTGCTCAGAAAGGCTATCCATTTTGTAGCTTGATTCAGGCCTAAGAACATAAGCAGCTATCATAGTATCAAATCCAACATTCTTCAGATCTATGCCGTAATTTTTCATAACCAGCATATCATACTTGATATTCTGTCCAATTTTAGCCGTCTTCTTGTCTTCAAGTACAGGTTTTAAATCCGCCAATATGTTTTCCAGGTTAAGATCAGGCAGTGAATCTTCACTCTTACCCTTCTGTTTAACAGGCTTGCCAAACAGGTCAGTTTCAGAAGACTCTTTGAACATTAAGGGAACATAGAACGCTTCGGCTTCATCATAGCTGAATGAAAGTCCCACAAGCTTCGCATTCATTGAGTTTTCGCTGGTTGTTTCAGTATCAAACGCAAATTCATCTGTTGATTTGAGCTTTTTACATAATCGTTTAAAATCTGCCTCAGTCTTGATGGTATAATATTTATGCGGGAAAGTTTTAATATCCTGCATTGCTCCCAAGTGCTGGATTTTCTGTTCAGCTTCGGCAGGTTCTTCAACTGAAACAGCCTGTATATTTACGTTTTGCTCAGCAGCCCCAAGCAGCTTTTTTAAAAGGGACTTAAACTCAAACTCCGAAAACATTTTCTCAAGCAGTGCAACATTCTTTTCTGAATAAGTTA
>JBHEKV010000141.1:0-6835 GCA_041859235.1 Ignavibacteria bacterium
TGAAGTATTCTTTGTTAATCTGCGGCTGAACCGAAGTTTCCATTTAATATTTCCTTTCTGAAATTAAATCTGCCTTTGGACCAATTGAAGTTTAAGATGTGCTCATGTAAGTTGTTTTGGTATGTGCCTGCTTATTGATAAAGCAAGGGTCCTGAAATACAATTAATTTTATTCCGTTTTGTTGGTGACAACCTTTCTTCGTTCTACTCAGCAAGGCACGGCACCAACAAAGGGGTTTAATTTAATATTTCGTAAGGACTGTGTGATCTTTCTTTTTCTGAAAGATTTATTTTCGGCAGCCCAAAGGCAGAAAAATTGTTACATTTATTGAATAATCTGGAATGCTTTGCCCCCCTCTCCTCTTAGGAGAGGGGATGGGGGTGAGGTTCCATCATTTATGAATTCTTATCTCTTGCCGAAGATGCAAACTTCATCCCCGAGGCAATTACGATCAGACCCGAAATTCCCCGTACCCATGCTTCAATACTATCGGGCAGGAAGTCGATTACCGTTGGCGCCTGGTTGATAGCGAGAGCCGCCATCATAATTCCGCCCCAAAGCGTTGTGCGCCAGTTTTTACCTAAATATTCTTCTATTTTATTCTGCATAATTGGTTTTATTTATAGTTTATATTTACTTATTATTCATTTATTTAGCATATTTGCTTGGATGCTTGAAAATGGTCAAAGCTTTGACATTTGGATTTTGACATTCTGCGCATTATGCAGTCCCGCGCTTCTGCTTAGCGGGATGACATTACTATTTGTTATGTGTGATAAGCGCAATAATATTCTTTATCGTCTCAACCACTCCCGCTATCCATGCTAAAAATCCCAGCGGATCCTTTATCTTCTCAAAATCATTTATATGCTTTTCAATTCTTTCTCTGTATTTTTCAACCTGCTTCAGCCAGTAAATAAAGCGTTCTTCGGCATAGTCCATGCTCTGACCCGCCGGTACGGGCAGAATTCCTTTCGTGACCTTCTGCCAGTAATCCTTTTTCTTTTCCGCACGGGCCAGACCCAGTACGTCGGTTTCACGGTGAATATTTATAGAAACCGGTGATGTTGTTAATTCCATTTAATTGCTCCCTCCTTGATGAGTTAATGTTTAAACTTTAAGAAAAACTGTTTTTTTCTTTTATGAGCTTTCCTGTGTTTTACGTTTGTTTTTTTATGTTTGACATTTGACATTTGACGTTTGACATTTCACATTTTCACTTATTTACAAACCTATCTGACTTCAGCAGTTCCCTCAGCTTCGCGTCACGGTGAATTTCATATCCGTTCTTAAAGCTTTTTTCAAGTGCGTAGTCAGCCGCCTGAAGCTTATACTCAACTAGTGTAAGCCGTTTCAGTATCCTGCGCAGCTGCTGAAGTATCAAACCGGCAGATAAAAGTATCAGCCATTTAATTACTTCCGTTACTAAAGGGTTATTTAAGATTTCCATATTAAATTTTAGTTTTGTAAATTTTTCTTTATCTGATAAGAGTATATGTCATCGTTGGTTTTGTTACCGCAATATTTATCAGTCCCGTGTTAAGAATACCGTAAACCTGCAGGTAATACTTTGTGCCTGGTACGGCATTGAACAGTGTGAACGTCTTGCTCACAGGCCTTGATTCAGGGTGGTACATTGTACCGTCATAAAACTCACGCCAGTATTCAGTGTATGATGCCGGAATATCTACGCTCAGTTCGTTTACAACTCTTAGTATCACGGAATCCCTTTCATGTATTCCCGAAAATTCAGAATACGGAAAGATCACACTGCAATCGTAAGTTAAGGTATACAATCCGCGTACCGGCAGAGTTACTGTATCACAATCGCTCCAGCTTTCAACACCAAATACCTCAAAGGGTGTCTCATCATATGTCATATCGGCGTGATTCATAACAGTGAAACTATCCCTTGCGCTTATAGTACCTGTTTCACTCACCGATTTATAATACCATTTCCAGTCAGGGTAGGGAAGCGGATTATGCCAAAACGGTTTCTTCAGTGTTAAAAATCTGTACTTGCTTACCGGCTCGCCAAGCACATTCCAGGTTGAATCCTTTATTCCCGTATAAATTTTTGATGCGATACTATCCCTGTTCAGTATATCGTGATTCAGGTTTAGCCCGCTTTCAGTTGACCAGTAAAAATCTGTTGTGTTCATATCAAATAACTGCCCGTTGCCTCGCCTGGCGATCTTAAATGTTCCAAGTGACCCGGTTGTATTGAAATATAACCTGTTATCCGCTGCATCATAATAAACATATTCTCGCTTTAGGTATAAGGAATCACCCGCATTTTTGAACAGCAGGGAAGTGCCCGACATTTGCGAGAGATCGCTGTACCAGGGTGATGAGTTGATAATATAGGGTTTGTAAAATGTGTTGCTTGTTGAGCTCCCTGAGTACAGCCAGTTACCTGTAGATGTTGCGTTCCAGTTACCGGTCGTATTTTTACTGCCGGTGATTGTCTGCGTTGTGCCAAGAGTTACATAGTTGCTGCTAAGGTATGTAAAAATGTTTCCGGTGAATACGCTATCGAACCACTGTTGCTCAACTCCGGCAAGCCATAGCTTTGCGAACTGGAAATCCGTAAATCCTTTGGCAATGTAATTGCCAGCTGTGCCAACTTCGGTCACTGTGATTCCGGCAATTTTATCTGCGGGGTAATTGTGAGGGTACTTGGTGAATTCAATGTTCCCGCTCTGCCCGGTCAAAGGAGCCCCGGTCGCATTCACAAGCCTGATAGGCAGTGAAGTAAACTGGCTCAAAAGTGAAACCTGAAACATCAAAAGTGAAACAAGGATAAATAGTATTTTTTTCATAGTGGTTTTTGGATTAGTATTTTTTCAATTTTAATTCCCCTCTTGAGAGGGGTGGCACGCCAAAGGCGTGACGGGGTGTGTACAATTCTGTTTTATTTTTGAAATTTGAGCTTTGATATTTGGTATTATGCTTCTGGTGCTCCCTCAATCGGCAACCCCGTACCGCCGCCCGGCTCCGCATATCCCGGGGGAAACCATTTAAGATCGGGCTCAAGCTTTGCTGAGCGGAAAACAAGCACAGGCAGCCTGTGCGTTGAAGCTTTCCTTCCGCCTTTGTTTATACCAAGCTCAAGAGTTTCGTTGGCAAGCTGCACTTCAAACTCACGCCATGGCGCGTCAGCTCTTGGCATAAGTAATAATTTCCGCCCGGCCTTCGCCGCATCGAAAATTTTTTTCACTGCGCCATACAGCGCCTCGCCGGTTATCCACCGGCTGTAATTCAGTGTGAAAGTTATCATATAGCCTATTATCTGCTGCGCGTTTATGATATCAGGCAGTCCGGGGGTTAGACTTATCAGCTCGTGGGATATCTTTTTCACTTCGTATGACTCGGTGAGTCCCTGGCTGTTTGTAAGAGGCAGAGTAATGGTTTCTTCGGCCTCGGCGGGACTCTCAGGATCAAATATCCGCACTACAGGTTCTGAATATCCGTTGATTATGCTCATAATTTTTATTTTAATATGAAATGGAAATTTTAATTGAATCTCTTTAATGAAACACTTATTTTTGCTAAAAACAAAAAATACTTTTGCGAAACGCCTGCGGCGGCGAAGCAATCTTATTCTATAACGAAAATCTTATGAAATACGTAATTACACTTTTTGCTGTTTTAACAATTTACATCTACGGCTGCGGTAATGATTCAACTACTAATACCGGTAACAATGGTAATGGAGAAATTGTGATATATTCGCTGGATAGTTTGTCGATTACTTTAAATACAGTTTTCGGTATTATTGATTCAAATCTTGTAATCAATAACGCTCCGAACATTAAGATTACTTTTAACTGCTCTACTAATGCAGATTCTGTGAATTCGTATGCTTTGTATAGAATTAATGCCGTAGATAGCACAAATGAATATCTTGACACAACGAATGGCATAATTTCTCAATTAAATAATAATCATTTCATTGTAATAAATGGCTCAAATAGTTTCATTCTAAAATTTTATACTCAAATTAATGGTAACAGCCCGTTTTACCTTCGCTTGAAAAATATTAAAGTCATAAAAATTTAACAACTTCAATTTCGACTATACTTTGATTAATGTTAATTTCCTGTATTGAAATGATGAGAAACAACTCAGAATTTATTAAAATTGATTTCCACAGTGCTGTATTTTGAACTGAATATTGCTTTATTCTTAATCGAAGATTTGTCGTTATGTTTTTTACAAGCCTCAAATAATTCTTTCTAGTATTTTCTTGAATTGCTGCAAAGTCATAATAATCCCCATTTCCTCCGTGTACACGCAAGCAGTTAAAAATTCTCGAATATGCCATGCCTCCGCCTTGGGCTTCTTCTAGTGGATACAATTTCCCAATTGGTACATTTGCATTAAAATCATAATTATACTGCTTCAGCGGCATTTCGGTGAAATCAATATCACGCACAACGCTTTTTTCTGTTACCTGATTTTCATTTATATAACTAAGCAGCTTGTTGTTGAAAGTAATTGCACAAGTTGGATAAAGCGTTGTGCCATCACCGTGATTTGTATCTGAGCCGTAGGCTGCATCCTTGCTGAAAAATATGCCGTCGGCGTACTCCGCCTCGGCGAACACAAAGCTCCTGTATTTAAGAAATAGCCACTCAAGCCGGGGAGCGGTAATTGATTCAGTTATTTCAATAATTTCAGGTGTAATTGCAGGTTCGTTTACCAGGTCAGTAATAAAGAATATCTTAAAAATGAATTCCGGCTCACTCATGTTTTCGGTTCCTGGATTAAGGAACATCTCAAAATTGAACCCAAGTCCTTTGGCAAGCTCCTTAAATGTTTCCCAGCGGCTGATATTCTCCTGTCCGGTAATAAAATTCCTGTAATCACCCAGCGCATAACACCACTGAATATTACTGTACAGCTCTCTAAGCCGCTCAAGGTATGTCTTAACCGGCAATTCTATCAGCACTACACTTCCTGTCAATCCTGCAAAATGCCTTATAATATACTCTTCAAAAGTAAGCTGCTCGCCGTTTGCGAAGCTGATCGTGGAATTAGCCGCTGCTTCGCAGCGCTTTGCCCATTCAATCAGAATATCTTTACACGTTAGTTTAACATGCCAGCGATTCTGCGAATAGGTATAATCAGCGGCAATTTGTGATTGCTGAGAAATGCCCGTAAAACACTGTACGCCGGTTTTTATAATCACGAGGTAATAAAAATCGCGCTCTTCGCCCAGGAAAAAATCTTTGATACTGCCTCCGTTTTGTGATAAATCCTTTTGTAATAATGAAATATTAAGATCAAAATCACCGGCACGGTACGTGCCAATGCCTGCGGCATCTTCTGTTTCAAAACGGAATATTGGCAGCCCGTCAGAGGGAATGTAATCCAGGGTCAGGCTATCTATGAATTCACGTTCATTAAAGTAATTGCCGCCGCGGTATTTTTTAATATAGACAGGCATTACAGGTCAATACCTCCTCTTAAGCTGCGCGTTTTTACTTCAACATCAAATGCGCGGGTAAAGGTAACCGGGTTTTTAACAACCACCTGGTTGATTATCTGAGGCATTGAAGGTGTTGAGTTTATTGAACTGTTCAATTGTGAGTTAAGGTTTAACTGCTTGCTTCCAAACAGTGAACCAATTCCGCCTCCGGCGGCAGCGCCTAATGGACCGCCCACAATACCGCCAATAACTCCAAGTATCCCGCTTAAGAATCCGCCAAACCCGCCTCCGCTGCCTGTTATGGAACTGAGTAACTGTAAAATAACCTGCACGGTTTTGGTGAAGCCTGTATCCATCACCCCCATATTCCCGAGCATGCTTTTGGTTGTGCCAAGCATTATTTCAAAGTAGCCTGCAATTTCAGCGGAGTTGGACTTTGGTTTATCTAAGGTGGCTGCAGAATTGCTAATATCCTTATCTTTGTTAACACCCCCGGCTGGAATCAAACGCGAAACTTCACTTACCATTTTATTCATAGATTGAACAAGCGCCGTAATTTCTGTATCAAGTATCATAATTGTTTATTCCCTGTTAAATTTTTGTTTCATTAAATATTCTGTTCTTTGCTGCTCCAGTAATTCAAATTCACGCATTGCCCAGAAATCCATCTCATCCATAGTTTCCGCTTTGCGGGGCGGGAGGCCGTAATGTTTTGCTAGCTGTGTTATCATGTAAAGGTACTCCATACCTTCGGGGATATCAAACCTTTCCGGCAAATCTGAAATACAGCTATCCAATGTGTTAAACTTTTCACGAAATTCAATTACTTTGCTGTAGGCAACTGAACGCTCAAAAAAAAATCCGCAATCACTTTTTTTATAAATTCTATTGAAGCTAAATCACTGAATGAATTCTTATCAAAATTCGCTTTTTTGCCTTCTTCAGTTAATAGGATATCCGAAAACAATCCTGAAACAAATTCAGCGTCTGTAATTATCTCAAAAAGCGCCAGGCATTCAATTTCCGCGATATGTTTTTTAAGTGTTATGATTTCCGGTTTTAGCAGAACCTGGTCAGCTTCTCTGAGTCTTTTTCTGAGCTTACTCAATAATCCATCATCAACAGGTATATCACGCATGGCTTCGTCAATTGCCAGTTTTATGGTGCTCACCTCATTTTCAGAATACAAAAGCTTTGATGTATCAATTCCTGATGAATATTTAAAGATCAGCTCCCTGTATTTTATCAGCAATGGAGAGGCTTTATGCAGCATACCAAGATCAAGATTTCTTAATCTGTACTTTCTCCCGTTAAATTCGTAAATGCTATTCATAATCAATAATTTGCTATTTGTTCTTTGTTATTTGGTTAAAGCTCTGTTTCCACAATTACATGTTCCTG
>JBHEKV010000162.1:0-4673 GCA_041859235.1 Ignavibacteria bacterium
AAGTGTGGCCGTGTGATTTACTTCATCAAGTGAGTATTCCACTGCCCGCGAGTACTCAGGAAATCTGAAACTGCCGTTATCAAAAAATGTGATATTGCCGTTGTTTATCCTTCTAATATCATGCTGATGAGAGAACCTCATAGTATCATTATATATAGTGAACATATTATTTTTGCCGCCAAATCGCCAAATTATGTTTCCTGTTGTTCGGTTAATTTTGGTTATTTCATCAATATGCCGGGATGAAATAAGTATGTTATTGTCATTATCCAGCTCAATCGCGTTCCCGTGAACGTAATCAATGAGTGAATCAGTAAGGTCTTCCTGTGTCGCGTCGGTTATTCGCATATGGTCCCAGCTTCTCCACTGAAACAGCACATTGTTCTGACGGTCAATTTCCTGAATTATGAGCCCAATAACTGTTGCGTTTGAGCGTCCGCCCGGTACTATCTGGCTCATATCTACGGGCTGCGGGTCATATGCCATTAACAGGGCGTTACCGTTTGGGAGAAACTGCAGTTCATGCAGATCGGTTGTATAACCGTTGCCGCATTTGTAAGTATGAATGGTATCATAACCTTCGTTCATTTCGATAAATCTTGGCGGGTTATTTGCAAAAAAAGTCAGATTTCCGTTTGGCTGCTTTTTAAAGTCAAATGCCGAAGTGCTTCTTTGCTGAGACCAGCTGATGCTTCCGTTATTACTGAGAATGGTAATATAAGCTGCCACAGAAAACGGAGCGAAAAAAAGTGAACCTGCCGCAGGTGAATTATTAATAGTTACGTTCAGTACCGGCGGAGGAGCGAGCATTCCGATTCCACTACTATTTATTGATATTCCTGTTTCCCTTTCAAGCCCCGCAAACGGGTCGTATTTGATAACTCTTGTTGTTGTGCGGAAACTGAACTGATTGAAAAGAGATCCTGATTTGCTGAACTTACCCAGGCTGCCGCAAAGCTTAACAGTAACAATCTCATTCAGACTGAACTGAGCTTCCGGCTCAAAAATTATCTTTTTTCCGTTCTCAGCTATCAGAATTCTTCCAGTGTGATTTCCGCTAAGGGACCCCGTAACGGAAAAATTTCTGGAATTAACATCATAGTTTAATGGTACCGAAAATCCTATCACAATATTGTTCTTAATGTTTATAAGTTCTGCACCGTTAACTGGATCTGTATAGACGATTTCGTTTGAATGGAGCGATGTGCAGGCAAGAAGAATTACAAGAAGTATAAATTTCATAATTGAGTATTAGTTCGTAAACAGGCAAATTTATTTTTTGATGGAAGAATTAACAAGTTAGAATTTGATTGGTTTACTACCTGTATTTACGGTTCATTTTCACGGGTACCATGAGTCAATTTTCAGTTAGATGCGGTAGGATTTCAGAGTGTCATCAGTAAGAAAACGCAATGTTAAAATTAGGATTTACTGAAGTTAATTTTCCCGGTGCTAATTATCATACAAATTTTTGATAATTATCATATTTTTAGCCTTGCAGGAATTGTTATATTAGCAAAATTTAAGTTGCGGCTTTACTTCAAAATGGAGGTAACATGAACACACTTCATCACCTTGATTATTACCGTTTGCCATGGAATTTATCAGACAACATAATTTCATGGCTTGAACCAACAGCTAAATGCAATCTTGCCTGCCTGGGCTGTTACAGGAAAAATGAGATCAACAGCCATAAGACACTGCATGAGATAAAAGAGGAACTTGATGTATTCATGCATTACAGAAAGTCAGACAGTGTATCCATTGCGGGCGGTGAACCGCTTCTTCATCCGCAGATAGTGGAGATCGTCAGAATGGTAGCATCGATTGGCTGCAAGCCTATAGTGAATACCAATGGTATAGCACTTACTAAGGAGCTGCTGCATGAGTTAAAGCTTGCGGGAGTTTACGGCTTTACGTTCCATATAGATAGCAAACAGAACCGCCCGGGCTGGAAACAGGCCGATGAAGTTGAGCTGAATGAGCTGCGGTACAAATACGCAAAAATGCTGGCTGATGAAGGGGGAATTTCATGTTCATTCAATTCCACAGTATATGAAGATACGCTGATTCATATACCTGACATGCTGAAGTGGGCGCATAAGAACATAGATATTGTGAACGTAATGGTTTTCATAATTTACCGTGCTGTTGATAACAGGGATGTTGACTGGTATCTTGGTCCCAAGAAAATCAATATGGGAGAGCTTGTATACAATGAAGATGTGCCTGACAGGGTTGATATTATGGCCGATGAAGTAGTTGAAATAATAAGGAAAACTTACCCTGATTTTGACCCCTGCGCTTACCTTAACGGCTCTGAAAAGGCTGATTCGTTTAAGTGGCTGCTTAGCGGAAGGCTGGGAACAAAGAAAAGGATCTTCGGGTATATGGGAAGCAAAGCCATGGAGATTGTTCAGACTGCGTATCACCTGATGTATGGGAAGTATTTATCATACACCCGCCCTAAGATGAACAGAAAAGGAAGATCAATGCTTTTAATGGGATTGTTTGACAAAAAGCTGAGGAGAACATTTTTCAGATATATTAAAAACCCATTAAGGATCTTCAGCAAACTTTACTACCAGTCTATTATGATCATTCAGCCTGTTGATTTTCTTGAAGACGGCAGGCAGAGCATGTGTGATGGCTGCCCGGATATGACAGTTTGGAACGGGAAGCTGGTATACTCCTGCAGGATGGAAGAACAGCTTAGATACGGATATAATATCAGGACATATCCCAAAAGCCTGGCTAAAGAACTTGAGCAGATTGGTGTGTAAACCAAAGACGAAAAAACTGCATAAGCCTTAATTCCATGCAGTATATTTAGTTTGTTTTTTTTATCTGCTGCTTTACACCGTAATACAGTTTGTCACCTTCTTCTTTTAAAGAGCGTGATGTGTTTGTCTCTTTGATTGAGTTATCATTTATAAGATTTGTTATGAATTCAACCCTTTTGCTCATCCAAACAACAGCCTTTTGTTTCAGCTCCAGAGCTTCAGCGTCTTTTTCTTTCGCGCCGTAATCAAGCGCATTGAGCCTTGAAGCGACTGACTTCATACTGTTTAAGTAATTGCTCTTTGATCCAATTGCCGCTGAATATGCCGATTGATAAAGTGATTCAAACTTTTCTATTAACTCTTTTTCTTTATTGATAAACTCCTTTGTAAGCTCAGCATCTGTTTTTACTTCCGCATTGATCTTCTCTTTCGGTTTTTCATTGCCTTTTGAACCTGTTTCTTCTTCACGTATTACAAGCGTATCAGTTTTTGGAATGTAGACATTGTTCTTTCTTTGTATTATTCTATCAAGCATAAGCTGGGCCTCATGGTAATACTCATCATCACCGGCAACACGCGCAAGCTGAACTTCGGCTGAATTGAACAGGCTGTCATTAAACGACTGCAAACCCTGTATAAACGCGATCTTCGATTGCGCCAGGCGGAAATCTTTATCGCCTGATTCAACTTTCTGGAATTCAGATATCGCATCAGTGTATTGTTTTTGGGAAAGATGTTCTTTACCTTTTTCGTAGTGCCCCGCAGTAGAGCATCCTGCGGCAATTATGAAAAGAAGCATCAAGAGAAATATTGATATTTTGTGTGTTATCATCAGTTTATTGCTGAGTTAGTAGTTCATCCTTTCATAATAATTAACACACTTAACAGACAGCAGGTTTTAGAAAATGTAAGTTTTATACTGAATTTATGATTTGTAAGATTTAGGATTTTTGCTTAAATTTGCTGATATTACAAAAAGGAGCCGTAGTTCAGCTGGTTACCCCGAGTGCTCGGGGTTGACTTTCACAAAATGGACGTATTATACTTATATTTTACAGAGTTTTAAGGATAACAGTTTTTATATCGGGTATACATCGAATTTAAGAATTAGGCTAGATTTTCATAATAGTGGTAGCAGCAAATATACCGCTAAAAAAATACCATGGAAAATTGTTTATTATGAAGTATTTGATAATAAAACAGAAGCAATAAGAAGAGAAAAATTCTTAAAGAAACAAAAGAATAAAGATTTTTATAATAGATTAGTAAATAGTTTCAAGGAGCCGTAGTTCAGCTGGTTAGAACGCTTGACTGTCACTCAAGAGGTCGCGAGTTCGAATCTCGTCGGTTCCGCAAAAAATGCCCATTTTTGGGCATTTTTTATTATAATTTACAATATTATGCAATTTCTTATCATCAAAAAGCCCCGGGAAAATTTTATTGAAACGATGTCGGAATGGGAAGCCGGAATTATGAGCGAACACTTCCTTTATATGAAGCAAAAACTGGCTGAAGGAAAAGTAATTTTGGCTGGACCCGTAACAACAGGTGAGTTCGGCTTGTCGATCCTTGAAACTGAATCAGAAGAAGAAGCCCGTGACATTACAAATAACGACCCTGCCGTAAAGAGCGGGATAATGAAACCGACCATGTATCCATATAGAGTAAGTTTGCTGAGAGGAAGGGATTAGAAACTTGTACATTTGTTTGCCGCAATCACTTCAAGGCAGTTCGGAAGAATTCTTAATAAACACAAAACAATTTTCAAGCTGCAGCATTTATCGATTTTTCCCGGCAATATTAGTTTTGCTGTTTCATTCGGGCCAGGATTGATTCCATTTGTTTTATTTCATCCTCCTGGGATTGGATTATTTTTTCAGAAAGTTTTTT
>JBHEKV010000163.1:0-3347 GCA_041859235.1 Ignavibacteria bacterium
TGACTTCATGATAAGCTTTGACTGCTCTTTTATTATATCAATACCCTTTACACCGGTACCTGCCATAAGTATCATATACGCAACATTGGTTTTACCGGCAACTATGGGAGCGACAATACCGCCTTCGCTGTGTCCAAGCAGTCCAATGCCCATTGGATTTACATACTCCTTCGTCTTCAGCAGCTCGACTGCGGCAACTACATCACCCGCAAAATCCATCGTAGTTGATTCATTTACACTCTTCCCCTTAGAACCGCCTACACCTCTATCATCATAACGCAGTACCGCTATATCTTTACTCGCAAGATGCTCAGCGATAATTTTAAAAATCTTAAACCCGTAAATTTCTTCATCCCGGTTCTGCGCGCCGCTGCCGGTTATTAAAACGACTGCAGGATATTTGCCTTCACCTTTGGGATATGTGATCGTACCCGCAAAAGTATTGCCGTCATTGTAAAATGTTACTTCTTCAGAATTGAATGTTTTTTCAACCGTATCAATTAGCGTTGTTCCCGTAACAAGCTCACCCCTAACCAGGCTGAACCTGCCGTTAATGCCTGATTGCAGAAACGTTCCGCCGATCGAATCACCGTAATACAGCCCGTCAAATACAGCAGTTCCGTTTGATGCGGGAAGCTCGAAATGGATTTTTGGGTTATTGAATGATACTTTTTCTAGCTCTAAGCCCATAGCGCTTTGTTCGGGGATATCCATCACAGCTTTGATGGTTTTTCCTGTAGTTGTGAACTTCACGCCGATACCGATCTTGGTACCCATAATATCTATGGCGCCGTTCCAGGTTGTATCAATTGCAGATTGAGAGAAAATGTTGGATGTGAAAAACAAGATAATTGCAGCCAGAGTGTATTTTGCGGATCTCATATAAATTTTTCCCGTGGGATTTATTTCTACAAAAATACGAAACAATTCGATACACTGCTATTTAATAATTGAAGCCCTGTAGAGACGCATTACATGCGTCTCTTAATAAAAAAGACGCGAGTATCGCGTCTCTACAAATAAAAATCAGAATTATTCCGGATATTCGTGTTTAAATCACATGTCTCCTTAAAAATTCTTCCTGTTGAATACTCTTAATGCAAATAGTGTTGGCATAACTGCCCAAAGCATTAAGAATCCCATGGAAAAAAGCATGCCAAATGCTGAACCAAAAAACTGCTGAAGCGTAGCGCCTGTATAACCCATAAGCGCGCTTACATCAAGCTTAAGCAGAATAAGAATCCTTGCAAGATCAACCGGATTTAAAGCCGAGACTATTATGGTAGCCTTTTCAAGCGGGTATGAACTGAACACAAAATACAGCACCAGCACAAGCGCGTCAAATATCACTGACATGTAAAACCATATAACCAGTGAAAAACCTATACCTTTTGCCTTATCTTTATTTACCACCGATGCCAGGAAAGCCATAGCTGTAAAAATGAATGTAAGAAATATTCCGCTTAAGAGCAGGTAAAATGAGCCGGCGGCTCCGCCGTATATTAATAATGGCAGACCCGTACCCAATACAAAACCTGCGGCAAGCGCTATTGAAAGCCCGGCATACTCAGCCCAGAAAATATTCTTCCGCTTAACAGGCATCGCAAGCAGCATTTCCATAAATTCCTTTGAATTGTAAAAATGTATCGTGCCGAAAATTATGCTCACCAAGGGAACAACAAGCAGAACTATATTAAGCAGACTTATAACAGCCTTTGATACATCTTTACCTGTGTAGATTATCCCGAACGATATTGCGAATAAAAGGAGTGTGTAAATTATTATCATTTTGCTTCTCAGCACATCATATAAAACATATTTTAAGATCTTAAGTGTTGTCATCGTTATTCTTTCCCTTCACTTTCAGCCTTTTCGATCAATGAAGCGATCGCCTGATTCAAGTTTGCCTTGCCGGTTGAATTGTACAATTCGTCCTTGGTGTTATCAAAATATATTTTGCCTTCAAGCATATAAATAATTCTATCAGCCATTGCTTCAACTTCGCTTACGATGTGTGAGGTGATAATAATTAATTTTCCCTTTGCCTTTTCTTCAAGAATTTTATTCTTCACAATTTCGCTTGAAACCGGGTCAAGCCCGGCAGTCGGTTCATCAAGAATAATTATATCGCCGCCAAACAAAAAGGCAGCCGCGCTGCTTACGCGCTGTTTCATCCCCCCTGAAAGCTGCCCAATTTGTTTGTCGTTCATTTCGGATATTTTAAGCTTTTCTATGAGCTCTTCATCGTATACGCAATGATTCCCGCGGATATCCTTTATCATAGCCATAACTTCTTTTACTTTCAGATTTTCGGGGAAACATGAATATTGCGGCATATAGCCTATATGTTTGCGGTATTCGCATTCACCGTTAACATGACACTCGTTTACGTAAATATCACCTGAGTCAGCCTTAACAAGTCCCAATATGCATTTAAGCATTGTAGTTTTACCGCTTCCGTTCGGTCCCATTACCGCAGCAACAGTGCCTTCACCCAATGTAAGCGATACACCCTTCAATGCTTCATTCTTATCGAACTTCTTCTTTAAATTCTCTATCCTTATCATTTCACTTTACCGCCATCATATTATTACGCTTTTCAAACGGCCTATGAAAAACAGCGTTAAAAAACTTGAGAACGCAAATATAGAAGCAAAAAACTGTTTGAGTCCGGCAAATCGCACCTATGGTGCAATTCGCACCAATGGTGCGCAGCAAGCCGGACGAGTTTTTTTTGCGGCTAATGCGTTCGAAGAGTTTTAGCTGTTTTTCATCAGCCTTGATTTTTTTGGTACTTTTTGTATCAAGACAAAAAGTACATAATCATATCTTAAAATATGCAATCTTTGGTAAGCTTAGTTTGATCTTCCAGATCTCCACCGTCAGAGTCGGTTCTGCGGCCTAACTCCCTCACAGGATGCATAAATCAAAACTTAATAGACACCAAGGCTCAAAGGCTTAATGGTACACAAAGTTTTTGCTTCTAAACCGGCCTGTGAAAAAATGCATAAAAACTCCAGGTTTCTGAACCCCGTAGGGGTGATATGTTTGTAGAAAACACGACAACCCGTTTTGAGAGCCCCGTAGGGGTGACATGTTAATAACCTCAACCTGCGGTAAACATAGCAAAGAGAGGGGCAACCCATAACACCCCTCCCTGAGGTATGAAATAAAAATAAGGGTGGAACTCTAATTCACAGAGATACCGCTTTGTGCCTTGGCAATGAACTTACTCTGCCTTAAGCACATCAGCGTAGCTGCAATAAAATTTTCGGTTAATTCTATTTCCTGCATCGTTTTTAATATCATATCCGGCTCCATTTCAAGATTTACAAGCAGCATTTGCA
>JBHEKV010000187.1:0-8597 GCA_041859235.1 Ignavibacteria bacterium
CTAAAGAGTTTAAGTGTATGAAGTACTTCCTTATAAAAGCGTTTATTGTATTTTTATTATTTATCTCCCTTCAAAACAATTTATTACTTTCTCAATCTATAAATATGACTAACTGGAAAATTGAACCATCATTTAAATATGACCTTTGCTGTTTTTTGAATATTCTGACAGGTGATAAGTATTACGAAGAATTTTATAAGGATGAATTTAATCCATATGAAGGAAAGCTTACGCCTGAAGTACAGGGAGCGATTGACAGACTGTATAAGAAACTGAAAACCGACAATAATATAATCATTTCAGCGTGGCTTAGCCTTTATTTTTCAGCGATTGTTGGTGAAGAGCTTGATGACATGATAGCCGCCACTGAAGACCCCGGTGAACTGAAAGCTAATTTCGGGCAGACCCCGTATTTTGATGTTGAAAGCTGGGATATTTTCCTATCAGTTAAGAACGAACTGCTTGTTATTTTCAGATTCCTTAAAGAGAAAAATTTCAAAAATTACTGGGTTGATAATATCAGGCCGAAAGTCATTAAGAGAATTGAACAGGTTAAACCCGGATTGGACAAGTATGACGTTATCAAGGAAAATGAGAAGTTTCTGGGTTTTAAGCTACCAACTGATCAAATCACGGTCTATATGCTTTATTATAATAAGCCTCACGGCATTAAAATAAGCGGAATGCGCTTTATTACTTCAATTGAATGGCCGTTTGAAATTACAATCCGTACCGCCGCGCATGAAATGATGCACCCGCCATATGATATTAAAAAAGATTCTGTATTAAAGGAGATAATTGGAGCATTCAGTAAAGATGAGTTTGTAATGGATAAAGTTAACAATCATAACAAGTCACTTGGATATAATACACTTGAGGGATTATTTGAGGAGGATTGTGTTCAGTCATTAGATCAGCTTATTAACGAAAACCTCGGGGTTTCAAATGACGCGAAAAAAAGATGGAAGGAAAGCGATGAAGGCATACATGTGCTGGCAATAGCGCTTTATCAGATAATGAAAAAAGAAAGTTATAACAAAAATGGTGAGATATTCAGGGACTTTATATTAAGGATATATAATGAAGGTACTTTTAAACCGGGAAAAATTAAGGGATACTATGATAAGTTTTACGAATAGTGTTATATTTGAAGAATTAACTACTTAAATTTTATGGGAAGTAACTCTACAGATAATAATTTCAGGAAAGATGAAAACCTGCTGGTAAAACCCGGTAATAAGGTGAATTTAAAGGATTTTGATACGAGCTATTCAGCTAACTTCAAAAATAAAGAAGACGCCGCTGAAATGCTTGCCAAAGATATAGCTAGGCTGGCTGAACTGCAGGATATGCTTTATGCAATGAATAAGTATTCGCTGCTGGTGGTGATCCAGGCAATGGATGCTGCAGGCAAAGATGGTACGATAAAACATGTTATGACGGGTGTAAATCCACAAGGCTGTAATGTTACAAGCTTTAAGCAGCCATCGGTTGAGGAACTTGAGCATGATTTCCTCTGGCGTATAAACAGGGCTATGCCCAAAAGGGGAATGATAGCCATTTTTAACCGCTCGCACTACGAAGAAGTGCTTGTTACACGTGTACATCCGGAGTATATCCTGGGGCAGAATATACCGGGAATTGATTCAGTTGATAAAGTAGATAAGAAATTCTGGCAGAAACGGTATGAAATTATCAATAATTTTGAAAAACAGGCATACGAAAACGGTACGGTGATCATCAAATTCTTTCTGCATGTATCAAAAGATGAGCAGAAAAAGAGATTTTTGGCAAGAATAGATGAACCAGAGAAGAACTGGAAGTTTTCGATCAGCGACGTGAAAGAGCGCCAATTGTGGGATAAGTATATGAAGGCCTTCGAAGACGCCATCGAAAATACTTCCACAGATTACGCACCGTGGTATATAATACCAGCTGACAGAAAGTGGTTCATGCGCGCAGCAGTTGGTGACATAATTATAGGTACATTAGAAAAACTTAACCTGGGATACCCGACAATAACAGAGAAGGAAAAACAGGAGCTGCAAGGCGCTAAGGCACTTATTTTAAATGAAGATAAGTAGATAAAGTTAAGCATTATCTATAGCCTGGAGGAAGCTGATATGATTTGTTTTATTGAGCTATTGAGATCAAGCCCGAGCATTTTTTCAAGGCTCACGGGCTGCAATTGAGACCAATTGTTCCTGCTAACACTTCCCGGAGTGTTGATCCTGTAATTGTACTTTCCGATCTTTTGCAGCAATTCGCCATCCAGTGAGAGATAATCCTGCAATAACTGTATACTGAAAATAGAAGCGGAATTATTCATTTGTATCATGCATTTTTCAACCAGTTCGACAGTAATACCGTTAATTTCTCTCTTATAACCCAAATAATACAGAAATTTTTCTTTCTCCATATAACTTTCTGCGTAAGCATATAATATACTATTCACAGAATCCTGTGAAACATTTAGTATTTCAGCCACCAGCTGGGGTGAATTGATGTCTTCGTTCCAATAGAGTCTGCCGTGGTCAGACCTGTATTTATCAAACAGTATTTTTTTGCAGTATTTTACATGCCCGGGGTGAATTCCGGCCTTTTCGCATGACATATCAAACAACTTTTCATCAATTGTGCCGGCCTCGAACTGCCACCAGTTAACCCAGAAACTTGAATCATGGGTAGAGCATACTGCCGCAGAGTTAAGCCTGTATTCCTGCGGCGGGCGGAAGCCGCCCTGGTTTTTGTAATACCGCTGGAAATCTATCCCGGGAATACCGTATTCATAAAGAACATGAAACGAACAGCCGGGTACTGTGCCAAGATCTTCTGCGCAGGGAAGCATTTTCGTGGAACTTACCATTTCATCAATAATTCGCCTGCCGTGCGGCTCCCAAAGGTATTCTTCCTTTGGCATGTAGGAGCCGGGAGTGGAGTAATCATCCACGGGACTTACCCAAACCCTGAACAACCCCACAAAATGATCTATCCTGTACATATCGTAAAAATTTTCGGCATACTTAAGCTTCTCTTTAATGTAAACAAATCCATCATTTGCTATGTTGTTCCATTCATACGGCGGCATACCCCATTTTTGCCCCATTGCGAAGTACATATCAGGCGGTGCGCCGGATGATAATTGCATCATAAAGTATGCGGGGTGTGACCAGACATCAGCGCTTTCGCGCGATACTAGGAAGGGGAGATCGCCCATTATGAGTATATTCCTGAAAGCGAGAAATTGTTTTACTTCGCGCAGCTGTTCAAACAACAGCCATTGCATCCATTTATGGAATTCAATTCGCTCGAAATTTACCTTTTGAAAATTATCAAGAGTGTGTGAATCCCTGTTTTTAAGTTCTTCATCCCAGTTCTGCCAGCCGGCATCAGGATTTTCTTCCGAAATTACTTTGTAAACTGCGTAATCATTAAGCCAATATTCATTATTAGTTTTGAAAGAATTGAATTCATCTATATCATCTGTTTTTGTTGATTTGTATATCTTCCACAACAGGTCAATCTTTGCCTGTTTAATTTTATAGTTGACCTTACGGAAATGAGGTTTATATTTCTTCTTCATCCTATCAAGATCCTGAAGGAAACGAGTTACATCGGCATATAAAATATCCTTTATGGTGAGGTACATCGGGTCAATTGCGAATGATGAAACGGAATTGTATGGCGCAAAGTCGCCGCCTACATCGTTTAATGGTAACAACTGAATTATTGATATTCCAGTGGTAATGCACCATTCAGCTAAAAGTTTGATATCGGTTAATTCGCCAATGCCTGTGCTTTCAGCAGAATAAATGGAGTAAAGGGGAACAGCAACTCCGGCTCTGCGCTTGGTGCCTATCCTTCGCCATTTATCAGCCGTTCGGCTGTTGAGGAAGTATGCGTCAATATTTTCTGTATTATACAATATTCAATTACCTTTGGTTGATATTTAAGTGTTTGTGAGACAATACCAGCTTTTCGTAGACACCTTTTCCTGTTTTATACTTTGCGATGTTACTTTTAGCATCGCTCAAGCGCAGTTTAAAATCATTTTCAATATTTATACCCGTAATCTCATTTACAATTTCCATTGCGCGTGCAGCATATTCAAGTATTTTAACTGTTTCCAGTCCCGATATTTCACTGAAGAACCAGCCGCAGCTTGTGTACATAAGCATGGAGTACCGCTGCATTTCAAGCAATTTTATTGCTATTTGTTTTTCGTTTTCGGAAAGCTCTTTACCTGAATTATTTTTAAAGAAGTTATCTCTCACTTCTGAACTGTTATTGAGCAGTAAAGCAATATATTCATTCCTTGCTTTCCACACATCATTAAAAATTATTCCGCCAATATTTTCGTAGATAATTATCATCTGGTCGCGCAGCCAGTCCATGGTTTCCCTGAGGGGTTTGCGCCACTGCTGTATCCATCCGCCGCCACCGCCGCACCCGCAATCTTCTTTCCACCGCTTAACGCCGTGCACACAGCTCCACGAAGTACCTTCACCGTTATCACCCGGTTTGATCTTTACTTCATACAGCGGGGGATTTGCCTCAAGATACTCGCCGTAATTTACAATTTTAAGCTCATTCTGCGGAGCAAGTGACTTCATAAAGAAGGCAAGAGTCCGCTCAGCATGCTTTTTGTGGTGACCGAAGGTTTCGCCATCGGTTGCTACACTTATCAATTGATTATCCTTCGACTCCTTATCTTCTGCGTTGAAAATTTTATTCAGCAGGTTTTGTGAGCTTTCTAGCACGTCATCAAAGGCAACCGATTTAGATACAGGACCATCATAAAAAAATATATCAATATATTTACCTGTATTAATTTCTGAGTAACATCTGTATGGCCTTTTGGGATTAATTGAGCCGTCATTTACATCTATCCACTCAATTGAACCCATTTTTCTGTAGAACGCTGCCTGGCTGGTATCAAGAATTATGTACTTTACTCCTATATTTATCAGTACTTCTACTGTTTCAGGATTGCAGGCTGTTTCAGGCAGCCAAATGCCTTCGGAATCACGCCCGAAGTGATGTTTGAAGTCAGCGAGTCCCCATAAAACCTGTGTTATTTTATCATTCAGGTTCGCCAGGGGCATTATCATGTGGTTGTAACACATGGCAATTGCATTGCCGTGTCCGTTGTGCAAGGGAATGCTGTTTTTATCAGCTTCAATGATCTTTAGGTAAGTTTCGGGATGTTTATGCTGTATCCATGCCAGCAGTGCGGGACCGAAATTGAAATTCAACAGTTCATAATTATTCACTATGGCAACCACTTTGCCTGTATCATCAATTATTTCCGCCCTTGAATTGGCTTCGTAACATTCGTGATGTATTCGCTCATTCCAGTCATGATACGGCTCTGCGCTATCCTGCTTTTCAATTTCGCCTGTCCATGGATTTTCACGGGGCGGCTGGTAAAAATGACCGTGTATACAGATGTTAATCAATTTTTCTGATTGTCACCCTGAACTTGTTTCAGGGTCTGTTTCATTTTATCATAAAATGCCGAATCAACACAAATCCGGGAGTTCAGCATGGAAGTAAATATTTCACGAAACTATGAATAGATGAGTTTATTTAATAGGGAAAAATCCAGCTATTAGTCATTATTGAACCTTATAATATCAGCATCCACCGGTGTGTAACCCAGCATTCTCGTCATTGTCATTATTTGTCCTTTATGGTGAAACTCATGAGTCAAAACATGTGTGAATAATTCCAGCACATTGAATGTCATATCAGTTTTAAGCCAGAATATTTCACCTTTTATTCTGGTGGTATGATAGGGGTAAGAATCCAGAAATCCAAGAACCAGCTTATCGGTCAGCTGAAATATTTGTTTAATATCCTCTATTCCATTGATATTCTTCTCATCGAAATATTCAAACTCCTGCTTGGCCGCAAAACGTTTGAGCCAGAAGTGGTAAGTGTTTGCAATGTGCAGCAGCATTCCGGTAATTGTTGAATCATTGAATGCCGATACCTGTTTATGTAAATCTTCAGGCTTCAGGGTTCCGCAGAAGTTCAGCAGTTCACCCCGTGCATGCCGCACAAGCTGATATTGTTTCTTTAATGCAGTCAAATTTTCTGAATTTTGTTTGTAGTGTTCCAGTTCCTGATAGTGCAAATTACTTTTAGCTTCTTTTCAACGATATTCTTCCCTAAAAGTGAATCTTGAAAACTTTTTCTGCATAGGTGATAAAGATTATTACCCTTCACCATAAATATTTCATCATCATTATTCAAACTTTCAAGCTCGTTAATTGCAGATTTTTCCGGTACGCTTTCAAGATAGCCAACATTAATTTTGCATTCTTCGTGACCCTTAACTTTGCTGAATGGATAGTCTTTCAATATCTTCTCCATTTCATCTTTGCTGCGAATGATAACATTTACGCTGTAACCCAGCGATTCTGACAGTCCAGCTTCTATCTTCTTCTTTAAAGCATCAGCTTTGGCAGGGGATTCAAACACAACATTGCCGCTTTGTATAAACGTGCGTACATTCTTAAAGCCCATATCCTCGAACATGGCTTTAAGCTCGGTCATTTTAATTATACGGTGTCCCGATACGTTTACTCCCTTTAGGAATGCGAAATATATCATTTTGATTATTTAAGTTCAGCAGCAATCTTATCTAATTCAGATCTTGTTGGTAACGGTAAAAGAGTTATATCATCAACAATTTGTCCCTTAACAACCATTAATTGTTTCATTGATACGATATCGGTAGGAGAGTTAAGCGGTATCACATTCAAATGTGCATGAGATACTCCAAAACCATGCACTAAATAACCTATACGCAAAGGATTCATACGCTTCATTAAATTGTTTGAAAGTTTTTGAGCGGTTAATAATATATGGCTGACCAGCTCGCCTGGTAGATCAATAAAATGATCAATATGAATTTTCGGGATAATCAAAAATTCACCTGCGTTTACAGGCCTGATATTCATAAATGCGATAATATGATCATCTTCGAATATCTTACTTGATTCTTCTTTACCTGAAACGATATCACAGAAGATACAATTCATTTGTTTTGTCTTCAACCGGTTACTTCAAGTTCATTATGTGAGTTAAAAAATAATTCTATCTGTCAACCGATTTCTTTAAAATTTCATTTTCAATTTCATCATTGATTCTGAAACCGGACTTTTTCATTTTTTCAAGTATTAATTTAACTGATTTTACAATTCCTTTTTCATTTGCTTGTAATATAATCCCCAGTGTACCTGTGATCTTTAACCCATATTTCTCAGCTATCTTTCTGGCTTTAAGGTCATCAAGTATTATAGTGCAACCGGGAGTTTCCAAAGCTAAGGCAATTGCACTTGCTTCACCTTTATCTATTTGTTGTTCCAATGACCTTTTTATCAATAAATCATCAGGTGACCTTATAATAATCCAATCCGGAAGAGGTTCGCCAAATTCTTTACTGATTTCTACTGTGGTAATTATCTCGCCGTAAAGTTGTTTCAGAATTTCCAGTTCATTGATATTAGAGAGAATTATGAGGCAGCTGGTATCGGAAATAACAATTTTAGGCATTAGTTATATCTTTTGTAAGGTCAGATGAAGGGTAATTAAATACAGAAACACCATATTTACCAAGCATTTCAGTAAATTCCCTTTTTGATAACCGGGCAAGATCAGCGGCTTCGCCTAATGAGAGTTTTCCCTGTTCATATAGTTTTGCTGACAGGAACATCATTACTTCGTGATCATCAAGATCTAAAGAATCCGGTAATTTTAGTGTTAATGTTTTCATTTTCAAACAAATTATCTAAATATAACAATAACTTTTTTTTAATAATAGTTCTTTTTAGAATGTTTACAAAGACCAATATTCAATTTATTGCGTAATCAAGTCCAATTGCAAGAAATTTCGCAAGTTCTTCAACTGAAGAAATTCCTTCTGAATCCACCAAAAACATATCCTTCTGAGGTTTACCTGCAGCATCGGGAATATCCTTTATATGAGGCTGTTTAAGAATTTCACCAAGCATTTCAGGCTTGCATTTAACAAGCATATCCGCGTTAACCGCTGCGGCTATTACTTTTCCGCCGGTCATAAAATAATCAAAACCGCCGAAACGTTTTATTTCGTATTGTACATCTCTTGCAGCGAGCACTTGTGCTATTCTTTTTGATAACTGATTATCCATTAAAATATTATTTGTTAACTTTTTTCTTCTTTGGGGGACTTTTTTTTGCAAACTCAATTCCTACATCCAGCCATTTCTATAACTGTTTATCGGTTTTGATTCCTTCGGGGGCAACATACAGGAAACCTTTCATAGGTTTGCCAGTAAATGTCATTTCACATGCATGTGGTTTTTTAAGCAATGAATCATAATCATCCCGCAAACATCTGATCATAAGTTTACTTTCAACAATTCCGGCTATCATTCTGTCTTTAAGCATATAACAAATTCCGCCGAACATTTTTTTTATTACAAGTCCTTTGTTTGGCTTTAGGAGAGCTGTAATTCTTTCTGCAAGTTTTTCGCTGTATGGCATATCAGAAAAACTATCTATAAAATTCTACTTTTCCGTCATGAAGGTCATACATGCAGCCAACG
>JBHEKV010000077.1:0-22554 GCA_041859235.1 Ignavibacteria bacterium
GGCTGGAGCGCAGGAGAAAACGGCACGATATACCAAACCACAAATGCCGGCAATAACTGGGTGCAAAATTACACTCCAAATACTGTGAATCTGAACGCAATACAATTTGTAAATGATTTGACAGGCTGGGCAGCCGGCGAAAGCGGACTAATTATGAAAACGACTACAGCAGGCTTAACTTTCGTTTCGTCTGTTAGCACAACAATTCCCGAAGCTTATTCATTATCGCAAAATTATCCAAACCCTTTTAATCCTTTAACAAAAATTAAGTTTGCAGTAAGCGGTACATCAGGTGCAAAGACAATACTTTCAGTTTATGATATGCTCGGGCATGAAGTTACGGTTTTAGTCAATCAGGAATTGCAGCCCGGCACATACGCAGCAGATTGGGATGCGTCAGCATTTCCAAGCGGTATTTATTATTACAGGCTTGAATCAGGCACTTTTGCCGAAACAAAAAAAATGGTTTTGGTAAAATAAATGATATGACACGCGTATTAATTATACTTATTATTTTTAATTTCATCCCGGTTTCTCAGGCTCAATGGATAAAGCAATGCTGTGATACCAGCGAGTATATTAGATCAATCTATTTTATTGATAATAATACAGGGTGGGCTGCAGGTGATAATGGCAAATTGTATAAAACTACAAATAAAGGTAACGATTGGGTACTTCTGAAGAATAATCCTTATTACACTATAAACGGATCTATATATTTTATAAACGCGTTTACAGGATGGTTGTGCGATAATGCTGACTATTCTTATGGTATCATCAGAAAAACCACCAATGGAGGATACAACTGGAATGTAATTTACTATAACTTTGACAAATATCTTTTTTATTCATTGCACTTTTTTGATGCTGATACAGGCTTTGTCTTAAGCGTTAATAACACATCTGGATGGAGCATACTTAAAACAACTAATAGCGGTTTAAACTGGGAAGAAAAATTCCAAGGGCATTTTCTTTCATCAATATATACGCTTAACAAAGATACAATATGGGTTTCAGGTGGTTTTTCTCCGGGAAGGATCTTAAAGACAACAAATGGAGGCGTAACATGGATAACTAACTATGTCCAGGGATCTGATCAGTTGCATTCAGTGTATTTTATTAATAAGGATCTTGGCTGGACCACAGGTTTTGGTATACGTTATGTAGGTGTTATTTTAAATACAACTGATGGCGGAGTGTCATGGTTTAAACAGGATAGTATTTATAATAATACTCCGTATACTGTTCAATTTACAGATGTAAATACCGGATATGTTTCTGGGGTTGGCTTTATTAGTAAAACAACAAACGGTGGCAGAAAGTGGGCCATCGAAAATTTAGATATCACAATCTACAGTCATTTTTTTGTAACCAATGATTTTGGCTGGATAGCCGGTGGTTCAATATTAATGACAACGTCCGGCGGTGGTCAATTCACTTTTAAACCGGAAATATTCAATCTTTTGCAGAATTACCCAAATCCATTTAATGGTACAACTATTATAAAATTTGAAATTCCGGAAGAGCATAATGTTTATTCCAGAAAATGCAGTATTGTTTTATATGATATAACAGGTAAAAAAGTTAAAACACTTTTTGATGGTTATAAACTTCCTGGTATTTACAGCATAGAGTTTAATTCTGTGAATATCTCTAGTGGTGTATATTTTTACAGGCTTGAAGTCAATTCTTCCAAAAGCTCAGGGTTTGATTACACCGAAACAAAAAAAATGGTTTTGGTCAGGTAGCTATTTCGTTCAACGAATTTACCCTGGGGGTGAAATAACCAGTAATTGAAAAAAAGAGCAATTTTATTGCCGAAAACTTTAAAACTGAGTAAGAATTTTCTTACAAATGTTTTTCTTGCGTTTAAAAAGGTAAATAGTACTGCATATACTACCTTTTACGTGTAGTGTTTATTTCATTTTTTTGATTATTATTGTATAATATTCATTAACCTTTTACATTAACTTTTCAGTAAGAAATTATATTGTAAGAGACACATTTTAAAATTAGATTGCAAACTGCAATTTATTAACTATATTCAATTTATGAAGAAAGCTTTAATAATTTTCCTTTTACTGTTCAGCTTCAAATCACCGGTAATTTCATCACAGGAGTATTCCCCTAACGCCATATTTTCATATATCGAACCAAGGTCAAATTCTCAATATGTTAAAAACAATTCAACAATTACATTCAGGCTCGCAGACGAATTAGATATTAGTTCAGTATCAAAAAAAACAATTGAACTTTCCGGCAGCTTAGGGGGAAATTACAGATTTGAACTTGTTTATCTTAATGATGAGAATCTCTTTATTCTTACTCCTAAGACTGCTTTCAAAAATGACGAAGTAATTGTTCTTTATTTTTCATCGGGTTTAAGGAAGAAGAACGGGAACAGGATCGAACCATTCGCTCATTCATTTCGAATTCAGAAACAACAGCTAGAGGTTGAACCGCTTCCGGGATTGAAGAATGAGATTTCTTCATCAGATTATAAGCAATTAGTCGAAAATGCATACATCGAACCGGAAGCATTTCCGGTTATAACTGTTAATTATTCCAATAACCCTTCGCCGGGTAAACTTCTTGTTAGTAACATTGTTTTTAATGTTCAGATACCAAACACACCGCATCTTATCATTATGAATAATGATGCATCGGTCGTTTTTTCCAGGCAGATGGGAGGTCAGATCTTTGATTTTAACATGCAGCCAAATGGCAGGTTCACTTATTTCAGCCGCGTGAGGGGAAAATATTTTGAACTTGATTCGAATTACGTTCTCTCTGATAGTTTTTATACAGGGAATGGATATCTGACTGATATTCATGAACTGAGAGTTCTTCCGAACAGGCATGCTCTGCTTATGAGTTATGACAAGCAGGTTGTAGATATGTCACTTCTTTATCCGGGAGGGAACCCAAATGCACTTGTCACAGGGTTGATAGTTCAGGAAATTGATGAAGATAAGAATGTAGTGTTTCAGTGGAGAAGCTGGGATCATATACCGATATTAGATGCAACCCATGAAGATTTTACGGCTGAAGAAATTGATTATATTCACGGGAATGCCCTGGAACTGGATAATGACGGAAATATACTTCTTTCTTCCAGGCATCTTGATGAGATTACCAAAATAAACAGGAGCACCGGTGATATCATCTGGAGAATGGGCGGTAAAAAGAATGAATTTCAGTTCCCAAATGATATTTTCAGGTTTTCTCACCAGCACGGAATACGAAGGCTTCAAAACGGCAATATTATCTTATTCGATAACGGGAATTATCATACTCCCCAGGTTTCACGGGCAGTTGAGTATATACTTGACGAAACAAACAAAATTGCAACTATGGTATGGGAGTATAAAAATACGCCTTCAATTTACGGAAACGCGATGGGCTTTGCCCAAAGACTTGAGAATGGTAATACACTGATAAGCTGGGGTTCAACTAATCCAACGCTGACCGAAGTGAAACCTGACGGCAGCAAGGCGCTTGAAATTTCATTTTCAACAGGCGTATTTTCTTACAGGGCTTTCAAATATAATTTTGGCGGCAATGTAACAGTAATCCACCCGGTTAGTAATGAAATTCCCTCAAGTTATGCATTGTCTCAGAACTACCCAAACCCGTTTAATCCGGTGACTAAAATTAAATTCAGCATTCCTTCACTTAAGAACGGATCACAGTCAATTGCTTCAGAATTGGCGATTTATGACGCGCTTGGCAAAGAGCTGCGGGTATTGCTGAATGAGGAACTGAAACCGGGCAGCTATGAAATAGATTTTGACGGCAGCGGCCTTGCAAGCGGAATATATTTTTACAGGCTTCGCTCAGGAGAATTTAACGATATGAAAAAAATGGTTCTGGTAAAGTAACTGCGTTTTTTGATGAAAAGCAGTACATAGAGTGTTTCATCCGGGTACATCAGCTTTGTACCGCGTTAATTGATTAGCCCTGCCCGGCTTTAGCGGAGCGGGGCTTTATTTTTTGGTATAGCAACATTTTACCATTTACCCTAATTTTGTAATAATGATTTATCTCAGGCGTCTTTTACCATATCTAAAGAGATACCGGAAAATGCTTGTCATAGGGTTTGCGGTTATAACTCTTAGTGCAGTGTTTACCAATCTGATCCCGTTTGTTATTTCCAAAGCTATTGACAGGATTAAGGACCACGCAGAAGGAACTTCTCTTTCAAACTACGCATTGCTTACAGTGGGTTTTGCTGTAATAAGCGGCGTATTTCTGTACTTAACCCGACAGATGATTATTGTCGTATCCCGTGAAATAGAAAATGACCTGCGCAATGATTTTTTTGCCCATATACTTGAACAGGATCAGCAGTATTTCCATTTTCACCCTACCGGAGATATTATGGCTCTTGCGACCAACGATATATCCGCCGTCAGGAATTTCCTGGGCCCCGGAATTATGTACACAGCCGAGACTTTCATAAACTTTTCCATGGCTATATCCCTTATGTTTTCATTCAATGCTGAGCTTACACTAATAGCAATTGTGCCTATCCCGCTTATATCTTATGTTGTTTACAGGATCGGCAAAAGCATCAACTATAAGTTCGAAAAAGTACAGGAGCAGTTTTCTGATCTTACGACCAGGGCGCAGGAAAATCTTTCAGGCATTAAAGTTGTGAAGGCTTATGTAAGAGAAGAAAGTGAAACCAAAGGTTTCAGAAACATGTCTGCCGAATACATGAAAAAGAACCTTGAGCTCGCAAAAGTTCAGTCCTTTTCATATCCTATAATGTTTCTGTTGACAGGGTTTTCGGTCATTATTGTGCTATATTTCGGGGGCAATAAAATAATCAGCGGAGAGCTTACTATTGGAGAGCTGACTGCTTTTATAATTTACCTTGGTCTATTGACATGGCCAATAATATCCCTTGGATGGATAATAAATCTGACTCAGCGGGCCGAAGCTTCCATGAAAAGACTTTGTGAAGTTTTTGACAGTAAACCGGGGATCGAAAGTCCCTATTCAGCAGCTGCAGGTGCCGTTTTTGATACTGGAGAGTCAGAAAAGATAAGGGGTGAAATTGAATTCAAGAATGTGAACTTCAGGTATCATTACAATTTTCCTTATGTGCTCAAAAATGTGAATGTGAAGATCAAAGCCGGAGAGACCATTGGTATTATCGGTCATACGGGTTCAGGTAAGACCACATTGATAAATCTTATTTCAAGGTTGTTCGATGTTGAAGAAGGTGATGTCCTGGTGGATGGTAAAAGCGTCAAACTATACGACCTCAACCGGCTGAGGACCTCTATTGGTGCGGTTCCGCAGGAGACATTTCTATTCAGTGATACCATAGAGAATAACATAGCCTATGCAGAGAATATTTTTGATAAAGATAAAGTCATAACTGCCGCAAAGATCTCTCAGATCTACAAAGATGTGGATAAGTTTCCCGGGAGATTTGATACAATGCTTGGTGAGCGCGGCATAAATCTTTCAGGTGGACAGAAACAGAGGACATCAATTGCCCGGGCAATTGCGGCAGATCCGGAAATTCTGATACTTGATGATGCTTTTTCGGCAGTGGATACATATACTGAAGAAGAGATACTGAAGGGGCTGAAAAGTGTAATGAAAGACAGGACTACAATTCTTATCAGTCACAGAATTTCAACCCTTAAGAACGCGGACAGAATTATTGTGCTTAAAGATGGTTCTGTTGCTGAAGAAGGTACACACGAGGAGCTTGTTAAGAAGGAAGGTATATATGCAGATATTTACCTTAAACAGCTTCTTGAAGAGGAACTTAAAGAACTGGAATAAACGCGGCAGAAACAGCATAAATTGGCAGAAGAGCAAAATAAAAATTCCGTCGAATCCGACGAAAACGAACAGGAAGAAGTTTTAGGTAAGGCCTATGATGCCCGATTGATGAAACGGCTTATAAGGTACCTTAAGCCTTATACAAAATGGGTGATTTTCGCAATAATCCTTACAGTAGGTGTCGCACTCCTGAGTACTATACGGCCATATCTTACAAAGATCGCTATAGATAATTATATCGTTAATAAGGATGCAAACGGATTGACTAATATAATACTTATCCTTTTTGCGACACTCATTTTCCAGGGATTGCTGCAGTACACCATGACTTACCTGACGCAATGGATCGGGCAGAAAACAATATATGACCTGAGAATGGAGCTCTTTGAGCATATCCAAAAGCTCTCAATGAGTTTTTTTGATAAGAACCCGGTTGGAAGGCTTGTTACAAGGCTTACTAATGACATTGAAGTTTTGAATGAGATGTTTTCAAGCGGTATTGTAATGGTTTTTGCCGATGTTTTTATAATAGGCGGAATATTATTTTTTATGTTTTCATTAAGCTGGCAGCTGACACTTATCGCACTTTCAGTGGTTTTTCCTCTTATTTACGCTACCATTATTTTTCGGCGCAAGGTACGAACTGCCTTCCGTGATGTCAGGTATTACCTTGCCAAAATGAACGCATTTCTTCAGGAACACATCAGCGGTATTCTTGTGGTTAAAATATTCGGAAAAGAAAAAAGGACTCTTGAAGATTTCAGAAAAATAAACTACGATCATACAAAAGCAAACAAGAAATCTGTGTTCTATTACTCTATTTTCTTTCCGGTGGTCGAGCTTATCGGGGCACTTTCAGGTGCGCTTATAATATGGTATGGGGGCGGTGAAGCAATTAAAGGAGCGTTGACGATCGGAATCCTTGTTTCGTTCATACAGTATTCAGAAATGTTCTTCAGACCCATAAGGGACCTTTCAGAAAAGTATAACATTATGCAGACTGCGATGGCTTCATCAGAGAGAATTTTCAAACTTCTTGACAGGCGCGCAGTGATACAGGACCCGGATAAACCTATCGCACTTAACGAGTGCAAAGGCGAAATAGAATTCAGGAGTGTATCGTTTGCATATGTAAAAGATGATTACGTCCTCAGGGATATTTCTTTCAGTATAAGCCGGGGTGAAAAAGTGGCCTTTGTGGGTGCGACCGGCGCGGGCAAATCTTCAATAATGAATCTTCTTTGCAGATTTTACGACGCTCAAATGGGGGAGATCACAGTTGATGGTATCAACATTAAAGATCTTAAACAAAGCGATCTGAGAAAAAATATCGGTCTGGTTGTACAGGATATTTTCCTTTTTAGTGATTCAATATCGAATAATATCAGCCTAAGTAATAATTCCATTTCCGAAAGCAGGATCAAAGAAGCGGCTTCTATAATCGGGATCGATAATTTCATTAAAAAGCTGCCATTGGGATATGGGCAGAATGTAAAAGAGAGGGGTGTGACGCTGTCCCAGGGCGAGCGCCAGCTTATCACTTTTGCAAGAGCCCTGGCATACGACCCCCGGATACTGATACTTGACGAAGCTACTTCAAGTGTTGATACCCAGAGTGAAATACTAATTCAGAATGCAATTGACAAATTAATGGAAGGTAGAACATCCATAATCATTGCACACAGGCTTTCAACTATTCAAAAATGTGATAAAATAATTGTAATGCACAAAGGTGAAATTAGAGAAACCGGAACTCATCAGCAGCTTCTTGAGCTTGGAGGAATTTATTCAAAACTGTATCAGCTTCAATATAAAGAATCTTTTAACTGAAGTAATCTATGAAAAAGATATTTGTTGCTTCAAAAAATAAAGGCAAGATCTCAGAGATCAAAGAATTTCTCCTGCCGCTTGGATATGAGGTTTTTTCACTGCTTGATACTCCCGGCATTCCGGAAATTGAGGAATCCGGCTCAACATTTGAAGAGAACGCGCTTATCAAAGCAAAAGCTGTTTATCACGCGGTAAAGATCCCTGTGCTTGCAGATGATTCAGGGCTTGAAGTTGACCTGCTTGAAGGCAGGCCGGGAGTTTATTCAGCCAGGTTCAGCGGAAAAAAAGCGACTGATGCAGATAATAATACCAAACTTATTCAGGAATTGGGTGATAGTGAATTTGAAAAAAGGACGGCAAGATTTAAATGTATAATCGTGCTATTTGACGGACTGAATGAAAGATCTTTTGAAGGTGTTTGTGAAGGAAATATCGCTTTTTCTCCCGAAGGAGAATCCGGGTTTGGCTATGACCCGCTTTTTGTACCTAAGGGTTATAGTTCAACATTTGCCGAGCTCGGTTCAGAAGAAAAGAACAGGATTTCGCATAGGGGAAAGGCTCTTGAAAGCCTGCGGAAGTTTCTCGAGCTTGAAAATAGTATGTAGTTTTTTAAGTATTGAAGGTTTTTGATAATATTTTTATGTTTGTAATCAGTTTTGAAAATTCAATATTCATTGCTGGCGTAGCTCAGTGGTAGAGCAGCGCACTTGTAATGCGCAGGTCGGGGGTTCAACTCCCTTCGCCAGCTCAGGAAAAACCCGCTATTTTGGCGGGTTTTTTGTTTATTTTCATGTTTTCGGCTTACAATAGCTAAAAACATAATTAATGTGGCTTTTTTTAATTAAAATAGTAGTTAATTTTGCTTTTAAACATCTGAAAATCTATGTTTTTCAAACACCGCAGGGTGCATTCAATACTCATTAATGCTAATTTTACAGATCTGGTTCTATGCCAATTGCTAAAGTTTTTATAATTGAAGATGAAGCGATAACGGCTCTGGATATCAAGAGAACACTTGAGAAACTGAACTATGAAATAGTTGGAATACAGGACCGGGGTGAGATTGCTTTGAAAGAATTTGGACAGGCAGATCCTGATATAGTATTAATGGATATATCGCTGAAAGGTGAACTGGATGGCATTGAGACTGCAAGACTAATGAATATTCAGAAAAAGGTACCGGTCGTGTATCTTACAGCACATTTTGATGACGATACAATTGAAAGAAGCAAAACCACAAATCCATACGGATTCCTGCTTAAACCTCTTAATGAAAGAGATCTGAATTCCTGCATAAGGATGGCCCTCTACAGGTTTGAAACAGAAAACAAATTGCGTGAAGTTGAGGATCAGTTAAGCGCTTCACAAAAAAAATCTGAGATATTGTTCAATTCCATTCGGAATACCGCAATGATAGTTAACAGCAGCGGAATTATTACGGCTGTTAACCGCAGTGCGGCCGGCGAAAATTTCCCGACGGAGCACTTCCTTAATTCGGATATTAGAAAAGTTTTTCCGGGCAGGACAGGCAATAAGTTCATTTTGCTGATAGAAGATACGCTGCTAAACTCCAAAGATAATTCTTTCGAGCATATTGTGAAAGTGCATGAAAACAAATTCAGATACAGGACAGATTTTTCGCCTTATTCCAAAAGCGAAGTGCTGGTTACATTTACTGATGTGACATCATCTGCAGATATTGAACTGGCTCTTAAAGGCAGCGAACTGAAATACAGGAATCTTATAAAAAATTCGCCGCTTGCTATAACCAGGCTGCTTATCAGGAGCAATAAATATGAATTTGTTAATGATGAGTTCGTTAAACAATCCGGCTATACGCTTGATGAATTTAACGCTCTTTCAAATGAAGAGTACTATAATACCATTTATCCTGAGGACAGGGATAACCTGATCCGGGAATACTCTGAATGGATAAGAAGCGGGTGCAAAGGTCTGAAGAACTTAGTTTACCGTATCAAAAATAAGAAGAACGAACTGATCTGGCTTGATAGTTATCATTATGCCGATATTCTTCCGGATGGTACTATTGAAGCTGTGAATCAGATATATCTGAATCTTAACAGGCAGAAGCAATACGAAGAGATACTTGCGGAGTCAAAGCAGTATCTGGACGCGTTTTTTCAGCAGTCAATGGATGGGATCTTTATTGCAAAGTTAGAAAATCCTGTTAAGTGGGATAAAGGTAAGACCGATGAGAAACTGCTGGATAATATTATAAGTAATATTAAGATCGTTCGTGCAAATGAACCCTTGGCAAAGCAGTTTGGCGTGGAGCTTGATGAGGTTGTTAATATTAACTCAGAAACTTACTACGGCAGAAATAAAACTGATTCAAGGAAAAAATGGAAGATGTTCCTGGATAAGGGTTATTCACATTCAACAGATTACTACACGAAACCGAACGGAACAACTATATACATAGAAGGTGATTATTATTGTTTATACAACAGCCAGGGAGAGTTTATCGGATATCTTGGCATTCAGCGTGATATGACAGACCGAAAGAGATCAGAAGAAATGCTGAAGCTCAGTGAAGAGAAATTCAGAGCGGTAGCCGAATCTATGCCGGCCCAGGTGGTTATCTTTCAGGATAACAGGTTTGTTTATGCCAATCCTTATTCTGAAGTCTTGACGGGATACAAGACCCAGGAAATTCTGAAAAAGAACTTCTGGGACATGGTTCATGATGATTTTAAATCAACCGCAAAAGAGCGCGGTCAAAAAAGACTGAAGGGCGAAAAAGTTCCTGATAATTACGAAATGAAGATCATTACCAGGAACAAAGAAGAAAAATGGCTCAATTACAGCGCAAGGATAATTGAATTTAACGGTAAAAAAGCGGTTCTTGGTATTGCCACAGATATTACGGAAAGTAAAAGATCACAGGAAAAGATCAGACTAAGCGAAGAGAAGTACAGAAATTTTGTAGAACACAGCTCGGAAGGTATATTCAGGCTGGAGTTTATAGAGCCAATCCCTGTTAGTTTGGCTGCGGACCTGCAGGTGGAGCTGATCAGGAAGAACGTATTTATTGCAGAGTGCAACAGTGTTTTTGCAAAAATGTATGATGAAGAAAGCCCCGAAAATATGATCGGGAAAAATGTTTCTGAACTTAAATATATGAACCCTGAATTCACCTCACGTATATTAAAATTCGTAACACAGGAATATAATGTAATTGAAGATGAAACAGTTGAATATGACAGTTCGGGAACAGAGAAATTTTTTGTGGTAAATATTTCAGGGGTAATAGAAGAAGGAAATCTAACCAGTATATGGGGAGTGCAAAGGGATGTTTCCGAAAAGAAAAGGTCTGAGGAAGCAATAAAACGTTCGTTGATTGAAAAGGACATACTTCTGAAAGAGATCCATCACCGGGTAAAAAACAATCTCCAGATAGTGACCAGCCTTTTAAAACTGCAGGCAGGGTATGTAAATGATGAAAGGGTTAAGCAGCTATTCAGAGAAAGCCAGAACAGGGTTCAGTCAATGTCTTTGATCCACCAGAAACTTTACCAGACCAAAGATCTTGCGCATATTGATTTTAAGGAATACATAGAAACCGTTACTATTCATCTGCAGCACTCATACGGTATTCTTGAAGATCGCGTTAAGATCTTTACAGAAGTGAAAAACATGGTTATGTCTATTGATAATGCTATACCTGCCGGATTGATAATTAACGAACTTGTTTCAAATTCACTTAAACACGCATTCCCTAAAGGCAGACATGGAAGCATTTACATAAACGCCGCATTTGACGAGTATAATAAAGAGTATTGGCTCCTGGTTAGAGATGACGGTATTGGTATGAAGGAAAATCCGGATATAGAAAACTCAAATTCCTTTGGACTCAAACTGGTAAACACTCTTGTTAAACAGCTTGAAGGAATTATCGAAATAGTGCTGTCAGGGGGAACTGAATTCAGGATCCATTTCAGAAGCGCAGATTATAAAGAGCGAAACTCGTAATGATTCACCCGGGGCACAGACGCAATAACAAAAAACACAACTTTGAATTTGTAAAAAATTAAGTAAATACGGAATCCGTAAAACGAACATATGAAAAAAATATCCATAAGCAGCTCTCTGTTCAAAGAAAACCGCAAGAGACTTCTTTCTATCATGATGAAAAATTCTGCGGCAGTAATAAACTCAAATGATATATTGCCGTCAAATGCTGATGGTACGATGAAGTTCAAACAAAACAGTGACCTTTTCTATTTGACAGGGATTCAGCAGGAAGAGACCATTTTGTTACTGAATCCGGGAAACAAAAATGAGGATCTCAGGGAAATTCTCTTTATAAGAGACCATAACCCTGACCTGGAAGTGTGGGAAGGCAGAAAACTATCACTTCAGCTCGCATCAGAAATCTCAGGTATTAAAACAGTTTTTGAGCTTTCAAAGTTTGAAGACGCCCTGCACGATGTAATGTGCTCTGTGGATAACATATATTTGAATTCCAATGACCATGACAGAGCTAAAAACATAGTTGAAAGCCGTGATGTGAGGTTTATTAACTTCTGCAAAAAATATTATCCGCTTCATTCTTATCACAGGATCTCTCCGCTTATATATGGCTTAAGGGCTGTAAAATCAAAAGAGGAAATCGAGCTTATTCAGAAAGCATGTGATATTACAGGAGATGGTTTCAGAAGACTTCTGAAGTTCGTTAAGCCAGGAGTTATGGAGTATGAAGCCGAAGCTGAACTGGCTCATGAATACATCAGGCAGGGCTCTGGATTCGCTGACTATGAGCCTATCATAGCCTCAGGAGAAAACGCCTGTTTTTTGCATTACATAAAAAATGATGATCCGTGCAATGATGGTGATATTCTTCTTCTTGATGTTGCAGCTGGCTGGGCCAATTACAATGCCGATATGACGCGTTCAATTCCCGTGAACGGTCGGTTTACCCGCAGACAGAAAGATGTTTATAACAGTGTTCTGAGAGCAATGAAGGGAACTATTAGTGAAATGAAACCGGGAAAAACGGTGAAAGATATCATTATGATCACAAGGGAGCTTATTGCAAAAGAACTTGTAGATCTGAATCTTCTTAAACCCGGCGATGTAAAAGATATAAAGAATAAGTCCGCGGAATTCAAGAAGTATTATCCGCATGATGTATCTCATTTTCTCGGACTGGGAGTTCATGATGTAGGTGTATTTGATGAACCTTTGAGACCCGGAATGGTTTTGACCTGTGAACCGGGTATTTACATTCGTGAAGAGAAACTGGGGATCAGGATAGAAAATGATATACTGATAACAGATGGCGGTAATCATGATTTTATGACCAATGTACCGGTTGAGGCTGACGAAATTGAATCTTTAATGAATTCCTGATCACAAAAGAGCAGAAACTTCAAAATTGCCTGAAAAACACTCTGATTTTCAGGCAATTTTTGCGTTTTCAAAATTTTACAATGTAACGGTTTCCCTGTATGGCATATAAAATGATTAAATTATTATTTATATTGTAATTGCAATTTTGCAGGTCTGATTACCAAGGCATGTACAACAAATTCTAACCCCTGCAAATTATAATATATAACATTACCCGTCTTTGAAATTAATAATGAGGAATATTCCAGATTTCGTACAATTGATCAATTGTTTGTTTTGAAAAGATTGAAAATAAATAAAAGCAGATCATCGGCACTTTTTGTATCCATTATATATTTTATCTTTGGAACATTATGGATAGCCATTTCGGGGGAGTTGGTTCAGTATTTCACACAAGGTTCAGAGCTTGGTCCGAGATTTGAACTGTACAAAGGATTGCTGTTCATTTTTGCTACATCATTACTGCTTTTTTTTACAATTAAAAGGCGCGAAATGCAGCGGGAGAAACTTGAATCTGAGGTATCAAAATCAGAGATCAAGTGGAAAAATATTTTCGATAGCGCAAATGACCCCATATTTATTCTTGATAAGAATTACAGTATCATCGGGATAAATTCAAAAGCCTGTGTCCTGTATGGCTATACCCAGGAAGAGTTCCTTAATCTTGGCATAAGTGATATCCATGAATATGACGACGCAGAATATATTAAAAAACAGATGAATGAGGTTGTAAATAATACCGGAGCGGAATTTGAAATAAATCATAAAAAAAAGGACGGAACTGTAATACCTGTTGAAATAAGTACCAAAGCTGTTTTGCGCGGGAGCAATATTGAATTTATCTATATTGTTCACGATCTAACTGCGAGAAAAAGCATTGAAGAAAAACTTATCAGCAGTGAAGGTAAGTACCGGACTTTGGTGGAGGCTTCACATGAACTGATTTGGTCTACAGATGAGAATAATTATATTTCATTCGTCAACAACGCTTCCAGGGAAATTTACGGTTTGCAGCCTGAAGAAATGATCGGAAAGAAATTCTCTGATTTTGCCACAAAGGAACAGCTTGAAGTGGATTTTAAAAGTATCAGGGAGGCCATTAAAAAAGGAGACGGTTTCCTGCAGTACGAAAGCAGAATAACTGATTCTTCGGGGAAAGAAAAATACCTGCTTACTAACTGTCTTATAAACAAGGGTCCAGACGGGAAACTTAAAGGTATGTTTGGTACATCGCTTGATATAACCGAGAGGTTTGAATCCGGGGAGCGTGTGAAATTCCACAACAGGGTATACTCTCTTATGACGAATATGAATCAGCTTATAGTAAGGGCCAAAGACAAAGAGCAGATACTGAATGATGCATGCAGGCTTGCGGTTCAGTACGGCATGTTCAAGCTGGCATGGATTGGCATACTGGATGATGAATCACGAAATATACTTCCGGCATATCAGTTTGGTGATTCTGAAAATTATCTTGAAAATATTTGTATTTCTTCTGATGAACCTGAAAACAAAAGAGGACCTATAGTAAGAGCTTATAACGATAAGGTATATTATGTAAGCAATGATGTGGAAAATGACCCGCTATTAGCGCGCTGGAAAGATTCAACGCTGGCAAAAGGATTCAGATCTTTTGCTACATTTCCGATCGAAATAAAGAATAAAGTTGTTGCGGTATACAATATTTATTCAGAAAAAAAGAACTTTTTCGGAAAGACTGAAACTGAACTGCTGCTTGAACTTGCCGAGGATATTTCTTTTGCGCTTGAATACATCGAGCTTGAACAGGAAAGACATATTATTGAAGACCGTTATAAAAATATTGTTGAAAAGGCGCCAATCGGTATTTACGCTCATCTTGACAATATAATTACGTATATCAATCCTGAAGGATACAAAATGCTCGGGGCAGATTCTTACAAGAGTATTGTCGGGAAAAATATACATGAATTGATACATCCTGAATTCAGAGAAATTGTAAATAAAAGACTCGAACAGATCAAATCAGGCGTTTCGGCCGGTGAATTAGAGGAAAAATTCATTAAGTCGGATGGAAGTGAGATAGAAGTAATGGTCTCCGCTATTCCATATTTTCATGAAGGTAAAACCGGGGCACAGGTTTTTTTCAGGGATCTTACTGAACAAAAAAGAGCGCAGCGGGAGATAATTGAAACAAATGAACGTTTTGAGCTGATAACCAAAGCAACTAATGATGCGTTATGGGATTGGGATCTGCAGACTGATAATGTATGGTGGAATGACGGTTTTAAGGACCTGTTTGGCTACAAAGAAGAAGAGATCGGACCGAAGATTTCTGATTGGGAAGGCAGAATTCATGATGATGACAGGAAGAGAATTGTAGATGGTATGAATCATGCGATAGTATCCGGCCAGGAATTTTGGTTTGATGAATATTCTTTCCTCAAAAGAGACGGATCATACGCCTATGTCTTTGACAGGGGATACATCCTGAAGGATGCTGACGGAAAACCTTACAGAATGGTTGGAAGTATGCTTGATATTTCTTTCAGGCGAAAAATGGAAAATGAACTGAAAGTGAGTGAAGAAAAGTGGCGTTCTTTGTTTGAAAACAGCCCCAGTATTATTTTTACAATCGACAAAAAGTACAGAATAACAGGGATTAATCGATCATTTGTGAGCGTTTATGACAGCGATCAGATAATAGGGATGAACGGATTTGAACTTATCCATGAAGATGAAAAACCTGCTGTAAAGAAGATATTAGAAAGAGTAATTTCGGAAAAGAAAGCGGAAAGTTTCAATGCAAGAAGTTCCGAAACAGAAAATGAAAAATTTTATTCAGTGCAGGCAATACCTCAGGTCAAAGAATCGGCTGTTGAAGGGCTTACACTTATTGCTACGGATATAACTGAAAAAATTATCGCTGAAGAAAGGCTGAAAGAATCAAATGAAAGACTACATGCACTTGCTGCGCATTTACAGATAATCAGGGAAGAGGAAAGAACAATGATTTCCCGGGAAATTCATGACCAGCTTGGACAGGAACTTACCGCTCTGAAGATGGATATAGCCTTCCTCTCCCGTCAAATAGATAAGATAAAGATCAGCGGAAAGCCCGACTGGGCAGAATTGCAGAATGGTCTTAAATCTATGTCTGATATAACTGACCAGACAATTAACTCTGTAAGAAGGATAGCCCGGGAACTAAGGCCTGATGTGCTGGATAAACTGGGCTTAAAGGACGCAATTGAATGGCAGGCTGAGGAATTTACGAAAAGAACAGGAATTGACTGCATTGTATCTATATCGCATAATGAACTGAAATTCAAGCGTGAACTTGAGAATACTATTTTCAGGATAGTACAGGAATCCTTGACAAATGTTGCGAGACACTCGGGGGCGAAGAGGTCAAAAGTTGGACTTTCTATCAAGGGAGAAAGTATTTATCTTACGATTGAAGATAACGGAAGAGGCATTACTGAAAGTGAGATCAATAACGCAAAATCACTGGGTTTAGTGGGAATAAAGGAAAGAGTATATTCAGTTAAAGGAAGCCTTACTATAAAAGGAATAAAAGATTCAGGTACTGAAATAAGAATAATTATACCTATCATACAGTAATGGAAGAAAAAGTAATCAACATTATTATAGCGGATGATCATGCTTTCCTGAGAGAAGGGATAAAGAAGACAATACAGGATGAGATCGATATGAAGATCATTGGTGAAGCTTCAAACGCAATTGAAGCAATTGCCGTAATTAAGGAGCTTGATCCTGATGTAGTTATAATGGATATTTCAATGCCGGGAAAGAGCGGACTTGAAGTGCTTAAAGACCTGAAGGCTATGAAGAAGAAATACAGGGTATTGATCCTTAGCATGCATCCCGAGGACCGTTTTGCCATAAGGGCTCTTAAAGCCGGGGCCACAGGGTATCTTACAAAAGAAAGCGCGCCGGATGAACTTGTTAAGGCTATAAGAACAGTGCTTACGGGAAGAAAGTATGTAAGCAAGGCCCTTGCTGAAAAACTGGTAGATATCCTTTCTGACGATATGGATAAGCAGCCCCATGAGCTGCTATCTGACCGTGAGTATGAAGTATTTATTAAGATCGCTTCTGGTAAAAAAGCAGTGGAAATTGCTGCTGAAATTTCTATAAGCGTGCATACAGTAAATACTTACCGTGCAAGGATACTTGAAAAACTTAACATGAATTCTAATGTTGAACTTACCCAGTATGCCATGCACAATAATTTAATTGATTGAAAAACATATAATTACTTTCATCTTTTGTCACACATTTAACTACAGTCAATTCATACTTTCTGCTCTTACCTAATTCTCCAATTTAGCGATATATTTGCAGTAAGAAATTTATAATTAAATGCCTTACAACATGCTAATTGTCGAAGATTCTGATCTGGTTGTTCAAAAACTGACTAAACTGCTGGAACCTCTTGAAAATATCAGGATAGAAGGACGCGCTTCAGACGGATATACAGCTGTAAAGCTGATAAAGGAAATGCATCCGGATTATGTAATCCTGGATATTTCTCTCAAATATGGTCATGGAATAAAGGTTCTGGAAGAGATATCTCATTTCGAATATAAACCTTATGTTATTGTTCTTTCCAATCTGAATTACCAATACTACAGGGATAAGTGCAAGAATCTTGGAGCGATGCATTTTTTCGATAAAGCCATGGAGTTTGAAAAGGTCTACGATGTGCTAAATGAAAGAACAAAACAAAAATCCAAAGAAATCACACAGGGAAAAGCTGATGCAGCAGGCTCTTAGGAATACTATGTATCACCCGGATGCTTATGCCGATACTAAGAACTCTAAGCCAGAGCCTGAAATTGATATCAATAAACAGTTTAAGGATCTTGAAAGTGAATTAAGTATTCTAAATATTAATAAAAGCCCAATAACCGATGAAGTCCTGAAAACTCTTATTAATCTTTCAACGGATATTATCACTGTGCTGAATCACCAGGGAGTTATTTTATATGAGAGCAATTCAATAGTATCAATTCTGGGTTATGGTAAGGACGAGCTGGTGGGGCAATGTGCATTTGATTATATACATAAAGATGACCAGAAACGCGTTATTGCAGACTTTATGCGCGGTATGGCGACACCGGGTAAATCAATTATAAGTGCATACAGGTTCAGGAAAGCTGACGGCAGTTACATTTACCTTGAGTCTTCCGGCTCAAAATATGAAGGTGAGTTCAGCAGTAACATAGTCATAATTTCCAGAGATATGACCTCAAGGATCGAATCTGAAAGAAACATCAAAAGGTTAACTGCGGCGGTTGAGCAATCTTCGAATACAATTGTAATTACGGATATTAACGGGAAAATTGAATACGTTAACAAAAAGTTTGCCGATCTTACCGGATATACCAGAGAAGAAGCAATTGGAGGCAGCCCGGGTATTCTTAATTCCGGAACTACTTCAAGTGAAATTTATAAAGATCTGTGGACAACTATACTCACCGGAAAAGTATGGCAGGGGGAAATAAAGAACAGGAAAAAATCAGGGGAACTGTATTGGGAACGCATAAAGATCACTCCGGTTGTAGATGAAAATGACCTGATTACAAATTTCATCGCAATCAAAGATGATATTACACGAGAAAAAAGTATAAGCAGCAAACTTCAGCAGAGCCTTGAAGAAAAGGAGATCATGCTGAAAGAGATTCATCACAGGGTTAAGAACAATCTTCAGATCGTAATCAGTCTGCTTAATCTTCAGTCAGCTTCTGTAGATGATCTTAAACTCAGATCACAGCTCACTATCAGCCAGAACAGAGTGAGATCAATGGCGCTGATACATCAGCATTTATACCGTTCTACTGATCTGGCAAGAATAAATATGCAGGAATACCTGCTCAGCTTATCAAGCCAGCTTCTTGCCAGTTACGATGAGCACAGGGATAACGTTAATATTTCCGTAAGCGCAGAAGAAATAGATTTTACTATAGAAACAGCGGTGCCATTCGGGCTCCTGGTGAACGAGATGGTGACTAACTCACTTAAACACGGATTTCCGGGGGGCAGAAAAGGTAAAATCGGGATAAATCTCAGGAGAACTGCCGGTAATGATTACGAACTTAACTATCTGGATGACGGAGTCGGAATTCCAATGAATTTGGTTAACGGTCACGTTGTAAGTTTTGGTATGCACCTTATTGAAATGCTTGTAAGCCAGCTGGAGGGCAAGATCGAACATGTGCCTTCAGAGGGAACAGAATATAGAATTAATTTCCGGGGAAGTAATTATCAGACAAGATTTCATTACTCCTAATTAATTGTCCCCACATTTAATAATGCAGTACAATATAGCTTTTTAACCTTTGCGAAGATTTGTTTGAAGTTATTTCCCGGAAATTCTTTTAACTTTTATGAATATCAATTATGAAAAATACATCATTTCTGGAAGAGCTCGAAAAACGACTGAACGATCTTGAAAAGGAGATAAACCAGGCAGCTGCCAAAAAGAACAGGGTGGACCTTGTAATGGAAAACATGATCCATAGCTTCGATGAAGCGATGGACAGAACATCAGGAAAGCTCCGGAATGAAAATGGTAACGTGATCGGTTCATCAGAGCTGTTAGAAAAAAATTTGAGATTTCTGGATTTCTGATATAGCAGTAATCCTACATTTTATTTCTGTACCTTGTTTGCTAAATTTGGCTTATGGCTAGGGCGATAAGCAAAATAGGATACAGATATAAGGAGACATATCCTCCCAAAGGCCTGCAGGATGTTGTTGAAAAATTTTGGGTGTTTGATTCTGCATGCTTCACATCCGGCGACCCGCATTTTAATTTATTGTGTGACTATACATCATCGCTGATTATTACATTTCCGCATCAAAAAGAGAAAACCGAGGTTTATCTTACAGGCCCAAATTCCCGGAACATTCCGTTTAGGAATTTTCCGTATTTACAAACTATCGGCGCCCGTTTTCATCCTTTAAAAATTCAATTCATATTAGGAATCAGTCCAACTTTGCTTAAAGACAAGGCAGTAAAGCTGAAATGTCTTATTTCCCCGGGGAAAGTCAGGTCATTTAAGTCAGGTTTACTCAAAGCGAATAATGCAAGACAGCGGATTAAAGTTATAACTGACTTTATAAGTTCACTACTTCCATCCGGAAATATTTCAACTGGTCATCTGGGTATCATTGTCAGCAAAATAGTTGAAAGTGACGGCACTCTTAAACTTGAAAAAGAATATTCACTTTTTCCTATGAGTCCTAGGCAGATTCAAAGGAATTTTACAAAGGCAACCGGACTCACGCCAAAGGAGTTTTGCCGTCTTGTGAGGTTTCATAGTGTAACCAGGAAACTTATCAAGAATAACTTCAGACACTTTGATACGCTTATAGAATCAGGCTATTATGACCAGTCTCACTATTACAGAGAATTCAGAGAGTTCCTTGGAATGCTGCCATCCAGGTTTGAAACCAGGCAGAAAAGGATCGCTCTTAGGTACCTTGTTGGGAAATAATCTTCTCCGTATGTCGCTTTTTTACAATACAAACATGTTTTTATAACTTAATTTTGTATATAATACAAAAAATATGAAACTGACAATTTTTTTAATCCTGCTGCTTAATGGTAATATTGTCTCTGCGGTAACTTCCGCCCAATATGCAGCCCCTGCGAAGTTACCAGGGAGTAGTATGTTTTACATAATTCTTGATCTTCACGAGAATAAAGACTTCTTTCGATTCTCTGAAAATTTTAATAATTCCGGGCTTGAAGAATGGGAAAAACTCTACATAAATGCACTGATACTGAACCTTAGGCATAAAAATGAAGAGTCCAATCAAACTATAAACGCTTTGATTGAAAAATACGGAAATGATATACACGATTCCCTTAAAATGCAGCTTTATGAAACCAGGATGAAGAACTCGGTGAATTTATTTGATTACAAAGATGCTTTATTTTGCACTGAGTATGTTTTGCTGAATTATAGCTCACTTCTTGATTCTGCTGAGGATGAGGATATGAAGAATTCTATGATAATATGGAAGGCAGCAGAAAACATACAGAAACAGAATATAGAAATTACCGGAGATTCAAGGATACCTTTTAAAAAGGATATGGCAGGACTTATTAATATACCTGTAAAGTGCAGTGAAGTGGAAGAAGGCTTCATTTTTGATACTGGAGCAAATTTTTCTGTAGTTAACGAAACATACGCGAAGAAAATGAAGATGACGCTTCTTGAAGGGAAAATTGATGTTGGCTCAGTAACGGGTAAGAAGATCAAATCACGGCTTGCCTTTGCAGAGCTTCTTGAAATCGGCAGTATGAAACTGCATAATGTTATTTTTCTGGTGATGCCGGATGAATCCTTAAGTTTTGCCGGGGGACTTTATGTTATAAACGGGATCATTGGTTTGCCGGTAATAAAAGAGATGAAGGAAGTACATATAAGAAGCGAAGAACTATTCATACCTCAAACAAAAACACCCGGTTCGCTTGCCAATATGCTGATAGACGGATTTATACCAGCCATTGAGGTGATAGATGGGAATGACACCCTGGCATTTACATTTGATACCGGAGCTAAAGCGACAATGCTCTACTCATCATACTACATGAGAAATAAGACGAGGATTGAAAGCAAATATGAACCTGAGGAGATTGAATTCGGGGGAGCAGGCGGAACATTAAAGGTTAAAGGGTATAAGATAGAAAATGTCTTGTTCAGAATAGGCAGCTCAAAACTAAAACTTGAAAATGTTAGTGTAATTGCTGAGCGCATTAAGGACCATGACAAAGGTTATTTTGGCAATCTTGGGCAGGATTATTTGGGGGAATTCAGTGAAATGATACTTAATTTTGAAGATATGTACGTGGATTTTAAAAAGTAGAACTCGTACCGGTTGTGTCCTTTATTTATCCACAATAGAACAAGGGGCTTTTGCCCCTTGTTCGTTTTTCTTCGGAGATGGAGGGATTCCACCTAAGTTCCGAAGGAATCTTCGAGAGTCCCTTGGGGAGAACCCTCGTGGTAGAAGTTGACCCCGATAACATTTTTAATATAAACAAAAAACCTGACAGGTTTTAAAAACCTTTCAGGTTTAAGTTACTGTGCGGAGAGGGAGGGATTCCTCCGAAATTCCGAAGGAATCTTCGAGAGTCCCTTTGGGAGAACCATTGATAGAGTAAACCACTTATGACAGTTTAGTCCGGCGAACGCCGAATTGGTTTGAGCCAATAAAAAAGCAAGTATTAGATACTTGCTTAAAAACCTGCGGAGAGGGAGGGATTCGAACCCTCGATAGAGGTTAACCCCCTATGACGGTTTAGCAAACCGTTGGTTTGAGCCACTCACCCACCTCTCCGGTCAATGATTTAGCTCAAAGTTGACAAAATTAATCATTTCTCCTGACTTATAAAAGAACGTTTTTTTGCCCTAAAATAAGAAGAAATCAAGTTTAGAACTTGTAATTTAATATCTTATATATCAGTTTGGCTGTAAGGAAATCAGGGAAAGTGTAATCTTTCCGGGGAGCCAATTCGACAACATCAAA
>JBHEKV010000022.1:0-14495 GCA_041859235.1 Ignavibacteria bacterium
AAATTCACGATTTTATATTAAATTGAAAATTGCTAACTTTGTAATGCAGTTGTAAAATATCATATTTATAGAGTAAGAGTTCATGAAAATTTCTGATATACTAAGCGCTGATGTAATTGCGGTGAATCTTGATACGGCGGATAAGGAAGATGCGATAAAAAAAGTTATTGATCTTGCTGCAAAATCCGGTAAAATCCTTGACGTAGCTAAAGTATCCAACACAATTTATGAAAGAGAAAAGCTTGTTTCAACGGGCGTAGGAAAAGGTTTTGCTATCCCTCACGGCAAGACTGATTCCATAAGCGATGTTGTTGCGGCTTTCGCAATTACAAAAGAGCCTATAGATTTTGATTCCATTGATGGTGAGCCGGTAAGATATATCTTCCTGCTGGTAGGCAAGGAAAATTTGCTGAATACTCACATAAAACTCTTAAGCCGAATTTCACGGCTTATGAACAAAGATGAATTCAGAGAGCGCCTTCTTGATGCAGCTAACCCGGAAGAAGTTCTCGCCATATTCAAAGAAGAAGAAAAAAATTACTTCGATATATAGAGCAGCTATACAGAACTAATATACAATCCTGTATATTTTATTTCGTTTGTTACGTTCTTCTTTTCAAGATCTCTCACCGGAGAGATACTTATAAATACGATTTTAGGTTTTCCGCCGCTTTCATCTGAAAAAACAATTTTTAGTTTAATCTAAAACAAACAAAAGATAACATGCCTAAAAAACTAGTTTATTATTTTGGCGGTAAAAAGGCTGATGGCGATGCTGCGATGAAGCCCTTGCTCGGCGGCAAGGGAGCTAACCTGGCAGAGATGGTAAATCTGAAGCTGCCCGTTCCGCCCGGTTTTACTATCACCACAGAAGTTTGCACCCATTACTACAAGAATAACAGAAAATATCCAAGGGAATTAAAAGCACAGGTTAGAGCCGCTTTAGCCAGAATGGAAAAAGAAATTGGCAAAAAGTTCGGCGATAAGAATGACCCGCTGCTTGTTTCGGTACGCTCCGGCGCCCGTGCTTCCATGCCCGGTATGATGGATACAATTCTGAACCTCGGCTTAAACGATGAAACAGTTCACGGCCTTATAGAAATGACAGGGAACGAACGCTTCGCATACGATTCATACCGCCGCTTTGTGCAGATGTACGGCGATGTTGTAATGGAGTTAAGACCGCATAATAAAGATGACCGCGACCCGTTTGAACTTATTATTGAAACCAAAAAAAGAGCGCGCGGCGTTACGCTTGATACCGATCTTACAGCTGAAGATCTGAAGGACCTTGTTTTACAGTTCAAAATGGAAATTAAAAACAGGCTTGGCAGGGATTTCCCGGAAGATCCTATGGAGCAGATAAACGGCGCAGTTGATGCAGTGTTCAATTCATGGATGAATGAACGCGCGATTGTTTACCGTAAGCTTAACGGTATACCTGAATCATGGGGAACCGCCGTTAATATCCAGTCAATGGTATTTGGCAATATGGGCGAATCATCCGGTACAGGTGTTGCATTTACACGCGATCCGGCATCAGGAGAGAACGTATTTTATGGCGAGTATTTAATGAACGCACAGGGTGAGGATGTTGTTGCGGGTATCAGAACACCGCTTGCGATATCAACATTAAATGTACAAAATGCTGAAATGTACAGCCAGCTTGAAAAAGTGAGAAAGTCACTGGAAAAGCATTACAAAGATATGATGGATATTGAGTTCACCATACAGGATGGCAAGCTTTATATTCTTCAGTGCAGGGTGGGCAAAAGAACCGGTAACGCGGCTGTTAAAATTGCCGTAGATATGGTTAAGGAAAGACTTATTACTGATAGAGAAGCAATTATGAGAATTGAGCCTGACCAGCTTAACCAGTTATTGAGACCGATATTTGATAACACTGAAAAAGAAAACGCGATAAAACAGGGCAGGCTTATTGCAAAAGGACTTAACGCCGGACCCGGTGCGGCAACAGGCAGAATTTACTTTAATGCAGCGGATGCTGAAGAAGCTGCCGCCAGAAGAGAAAAAGTAATTCTTGTTAGAATTGAAACATCACCCGAAGATATAAAAGGTATGAACGCATCTGAGGGAATATTAACCGCCCGCGGCGGAATGACATCTCATGCTGCGCTTGTTGCAAGACAGATGGGTAAGGTTTGTGTGGCAGGATGCGGCCAATTGGAAATAGATTACGATATTAGAGAGCTCAAGGTTCAGGATGATAACAGAACAATTTCTCTGAAAGAAGGCGACTGGATCTCAATTGACGGAACGACAGGCGAAGTGATAGAAGGTAAACTGCAGACCAAAGAATCAGAGATACTGCAGGTGCTGCTTGAAAAATCATTGAAGCCGGAATTTAGTGAGACATACCAGATATACGAGAAAGTTATGCACTGGGCTGATAAATATCGGACTTTAAAAATAAGAACCAATGCAGACCAGCCGGATCAGTGCAGGAATGCTTTGGCATTCGGTGCGCAGGGCATTGGACTTTGCAGAACCGAGCATATGTTCTTTGGCGGCGATAGAATTGATGCCGTAAGGGAAATGATACTGAGCGATACGCTTGAAGAGAGAGAAGTAGCTTTGGCAAAACTCTTCCCGTTCCAGAAAGATGATTTCTACGGGATATTTAAGGAAATGGGTGACAGGCCGGTTACAATAAGGACACTTGACCCGCCGCTCCATGAATTTTTGCCGCATGAAGAAAGCGAGCAGAAAGAGCTTGCTTTAAAACTGGCCAAAACATACGATGAAATAAAAGCAAAGGTTGAAAGTCTGCATGAGTTCAACCCGATGATGGGACACCGCGGATGCAGGCTTGGAATTATGTATCCTGAAATTACCGCTATGCAGGCGCGCGCAATATTTACCGCCGCGGCTGAAGTGAAAAAAGAAGGAATAAACGTTAAGCCTGAAGTTATGATTCCGCTTGTTGGTTACGCAAGGGAGCTTGATAACCAGACAAGAGTGGTAAGGAGAATTGCCAATGAAGTGATGGAGCAGTACGGTGTTAAGTTTGAGTATCACGTTGGAACAATGATAGAAGTACCAAGAGCAGCTTTGACTGCAGATGAAATTGCACAGGTTGCCGAGTTCTTTTCATTCGGAACCAACGATCTGACCCAGCTTACAATGGGTCTATCGCGTGATGATTCAGGTACTTTCCTGCCGCATTATGTTGATATAGAACTTATTCCTGGTGACCCGTTCATTTCAATTGATAGCGCAGTTGCTGAGCTTGTTAATATTGCGGTTCAAAAGGGGAGAAGCGTTAAGCCCAGGCTGAAGGTCGGTATTTGCGGCGAGCATGGCGGCGATCCGAAGACTATTCATTTCTGCCATAAAGCGGGACTGGATTATGTAAGCTGTTCACCTTTCCGTCTGCCTATTGCAAGGCTCTCGGCAGCGCAGGCGCACGTTATGTACGATGAGCTTCTTTCACAGGCAGGTAAAACAAGCGCCGATAAAAAGCCCGGCAATAAAAAGAAACCGGCGGCTAAGAAGGCAGCAAAACCCGTTAAGAAAAAAGCTTTGATAAACCGGACAAAAACAAAAAAAAGAAGGTAGTTTGGATTTAAATTGAATTCATAGAATAAATTCTCTATTTTTACAGACCCATAATCAAGTTATACAATGATTATGGGTTTTTTTTATTATAATAAGCAGATCTGTTATAAATAAATCACATAAAAATGAAAAATCTTACGTCAGCGCTTGCGATATTAATTGTTACAGCATTGATCTTTATTTCCTGCGGCAAAGAGAAGAAACCTGAATTTACTGATGATAACACCGGGCAGAACACTCTTACAGAAATGAAAAATGATGAACCCAAAAAGGATGTTAAGCAGGAAATTGCGGATGACACTTCAGGTAATAAGACTAACACCAATCAACAGAACACAAAAAGCAGAAATTTTGATATTGGCAAACCCGAAGCTGTTATCTCACCGCTGGAAGCGGGAAATTACCACGGACGTGTGGTTACTGTAAAAGGTTTTGTAGCGGATGTATACCAGTCAGAAAAAGTTGCTTACCTTAATTTTGTTGAAAAATTTCCCAAAAACCCTTTTACTGCGGTAATTTTTGCAAGCAAATTCAGTGACTTTCCAGATATCATTAAATATAAGAATAAAGATGTTGAAGTAACCGGCAGGGTTTCTATGTATAGAGAAAAGGCGCAGATAATTCTGAACAGTCCGAAACAAATTGTAGTGAAATAGTAATTTTGGGAGTTGTTGGTCAACTAAGAAACTAGTCCGGCAAGATCTGCTACGGAATAACTTAATTCAGCATTGACACAGTCAAGGCACTCCAAAGAAACAACCTTAAGAAAAACTAGATCTCCATAAATTTTTCGTGAGCATCGATCAGCGCACCCGCTTTCAGCGCGCCGGTGACATCATCAACATATTTCTGCTGACGCATGCCGACGAGTGTGCAGCTTACTTCCTTGAGTGAATTAATAAACAAAATTGCCTTCTGCGATAGTGAAAGTTCTTTGAAACCATCAGCCTCATCAGCGTTTACGGCAGTATTCAGTTTCAGGTGAAGTTTTTTATTGTTCACATTTGCAAGCAAACCGTACAAACTATCCATAATGCTCATCAGCTTATTTGTCTGCCGCGCTATCTTATCCAGCTTTTCCTTTGCTTCATCCGTTATATTTGGAGAAGAAACAAGTGTGGTAAGCGCAAAATTTACTCTCGGTATCAGGTATTGTTTTTTCAGATCATTAAAACTCTCTATTGTTCCAAAACCTTTCCAGTTCTCATTAAGCAGCTGACCCGCTTTCATAAAATTAACAACTGCTTCTTTACTTTTGTCTGAAAGGTCAAGTTTTTCAAGATGTTCTTTCAGGAATTCTTCCTCCATCAGGTCCAGCAGGTTAATTTCTGCGATAATTTGTGTTTCATCTAGTTTGGCAAGCTCATCGTTTACGGGGAAATCAGCCAGCCTTGTCAGGCCTTCGGCGCCAAGCGCATTAAGCGGGCGGTTAACAAGTACTCCAAGCTCTGATTCATATGCATACTCAAGCACATTAAAAGTATCACCAACCTGGTTTTTATGTATGAGCGCTCCTTTTTCATACAGGTTAAGCGGAAGCTCAACAACATAGAAATTGTTATCCTCTGAAATTTCGTTTGATGCATCAACGCAGTTCTTCAATGATGTGAATACCGGGTCATCGGATGATTTAACGAATGAATTTGATGAAATGCCGTAATAGCTTATTCTGCCTGCCTTAACTTCTTCTTCAAGATAAGCAAATGCTTTTTTTATCCGGCTGTAGTATTCATGCCTTAATACATCAAGCTCAAGATCTTTTGCCAGGGGGGAATCCAGGAAATACTCAGGGTTATGAAGAAGATAAACATCAATTGTTTCAAGCTTCAATCGCTCCAGCGAAAGTGTTATCTTGTCTTTTAAAAAATCAGGATGAATACAGTGCCATATATTTTCGGCGTATTCGGTTACATCTTTGTAACCAACTCCGTCCTCCTTCATTTTTTTCGCAGCGGCAAGATTTTTGCCCTGAATGTATCCGCCCTTTGAAACTATTACTATTTCTTCGCGCAGAAGTTTACCGTTATTTATCATCTGCTCTAACACATTGCCTATAAGTACTTCGCTGCCGCCATCTGAGTAATTTGCGGATGTATCTATCAGGTTTATACCGTTTGAAATTGCGTATTCAAGCGCTTCGTAATGTTCCTTAACCCTGAAATCTATTCTGTATGCGCCAAAGCCGCAGGCTGAAACCGTAAAACCTGTTTTGCCAAGAGGTTTGTATAGTAGTGCGGGAAATTTTTCCGCGAAGTCTTTGGTATTTTCAGCAAGTGCGCGTGATTTGAGCATATTTTAGTATTGTATTTTTTATGTAATTCCAAAAATATTGAATAATTATAATAGATGTAATTCAATAAATAAGGAAATAACCGGTCGTTGCAGCTCTGTTGAAATTAACTCTCAATAGGTCTGCTTGAGCACTAAAATCGGTTTCTTTTTAATAGGGGCTAAAGCCCGTTTTGTTTCGGAGCATTAATCCACGACCTGAAGGTCGTGGCAATTAAGAAAATATTTCAATTGAAATTTTTTATCTTTTTCAACAGAAACTTTGTTGTGTAAATTATGAGCCAAAGGAAGAACGGACAACCGCATATTAATCTTCGGCAATAACAATCAGCTTATCCTTATCGGTAAAAGTCACCATATCTGATTTTTTCGGATTTACCGATACGCCGTACGCTTTATCTACGTTATGCGAGAATTCATTTATCCTGTAACCGATTGCAATTTCGCCTTTGCGGGCGGCAGATTCACACAAAGTATAAAAATTAACAGCAGTGCCTGCATTTACATAATCTGTAACGGGTTTTACATAAATCTCTGAGCCGTCTGCATCAAACAGGTCATCAAATACTGCTTTGAGCTCTTTGTTCTCAGAAAGCTGAGAAAGCATTAAGCTGATAAGCTTATTGCTGATGATGAAATCATCGGCTTCAGTTACTTCGGCAAGCTCTTTATTGCGGATATCCATCATTTCACTTACTATTGTAAAATCATGCCCTGTTTTTTCTTCTATGTTGCGTAAATGGAGCAGTGTAATTAATGATTTTGAATCCGCTTCCTGCTCAGGCATTGTATCTGAATAACAAAGTAATATAATATGATTGAACCTTTCAAGTTTAAGTGAATCAAGTAATGCGCGGTCGCTGATATTGCCTGTAATTTGCTCTACCTTTTGTTTGGAAAGGATACCTTTTAGTTCATTCAATTGACTTTCAATACCTTCGCCTTCGGCAACTATAGTAAGTGTTGAGCCCTGGGCTAAATAATTATCAAGCTCTTTGGCAATGTTGCAGCCTTTGGAGTTCCACCCCAGTATTAAAGTATGCTCAATATCAGCGGTCTTAGGGCTGCCTGCAGAAATGGCTGATGTATTAATATCAGGAGTTGCCCTGCCATTAAGTTTTATTGTATCATCATCCTTCGAAATTGCGACAACTTTATCACCGCTTTCAAATACTGTATCCATCGGCGGGTTAATAGTTATTTTTCCGTCTTTTTTTCTTATGCCTATTATAGTTGAGTCTTCATAGCTCATAACAGCATCTTTGAATGATTTGCCGTTAAGGCCGGGCTCTTCTTCAAAATAAATTTCATCGCCGTCAAAATCAAGAAGCTCTGTATATACAACGCTTAAGCCTGATTGCCTGCATGACTGTGCGATAACTCTTGAAATAAGATCTTCTGTGTGAACAAGTGTTACTTCCCCTGAAGCTATCATCTCTGCTACTTCTTTGTTCTTATTATCGCTTATTTCCGCCACAATGTGATACGGTTCAGTTCTTCTGTTGGGATTATTTGTTAATGCAAGTATCGTCTTTATCACGCTTATATCAGGGTCATTGCCATCCTGTGTTAATATTATGATTGAACGGGAATCATGGGGGTTAACGATCTCAAGATCGTTAAGATCAATGGTGCTGCCGCTTCTGCAAATAACCCGCGTATTCTTAGTATCGGGAATTCGCGCTTTTATTTCATCTTCCATTGCGACCTTATCAGGATGCCCGAGAATAACAATCACAGGATTCTTCTGATTTTCATTTGCTATGAGAAGTTCAGAAATTATAGGAAATATCTTCTCTGACCATCCCAGTATCAATGTATGATCTTTTTCTACAACAAAGGAGTGCCCTTTGCGCAGCTCTTCAAGCTTATTGGAAATGCCGGAAGCCAGCACACCGATAAGGGTTGAAACAATAAATATACCGCCAAGCGTTACACCAAGCATAATTATCCTGAAGCCCCAGCCCGTATCGCCGCCCATTGTTCCCGGGTCTAATGTGCGCATTAAACTTTTCCAGGATGCTTCTACAAAATTCATTGTTTCGCCGTCATCCTGTGTAAATCCGGTCACAGTTAGGATCAATGCTGCGACCACGACCAGCACCAAAGACAGAATTCCGAGCCACCCTATCAATGCAATCGGACCTTTGGCCATCAAGTTATCAAATCTATAGCGCATTTTCTGCCCGAACGAAATATTATTGGATCTCATAGATGTAATTTTCTTTTAGTATGTAATTAAGAAATGTATTATTTTACCTTCAGGTCAGCGCCCTGCGGAAGGTTATTGAATTGTTTGATCTTGGGTTCCTTTAATAAATTTTTCGGATCCGCATCACCGTAGAAAAAATGTTCGCCTTTTGCAGCGGTCCACGTTACAGAAACAGAAAAACTATCACCGGATGGAACATCGTTCCTTACGCCGTGGCATAATATTTTTTTATTTTTTACTATCTGCCATGGTATATGTTTCAGCGATTTTTCTGATACATTTTTAATTGACATCTTTACAATTACCTTATCACCTTTTTTTGGTTTTGAAGGTGAAACAGAAAACCGGGTGACCATCACCTTATCATCCTTTTTGCTGTGAGTTGTTTTGACCTTCTTTAAACTGAGTTTTTTCTTCATTTTTCGGAATATTTGTGCTTTAATTTATAAATTTCACAATTTTATAAGGATATTTATGCAAAATCAACCCTTTTAATTAATGGTAACAATTTCAGTTATTTTTGATTGTTCCCTGTATCTTGAAATATTACAAATGTATGTTTATTTTAAGTAAATATATCCAAAAATCATAAACAATTTAAAATAAGAAAATGAAAAAGTTATTTACTTTTTTAACATTCATGTTTCTGCTGGCAAATTCATTTTATGCAGGCGACAGAATGGTATTTATTGAACGCTTTACAAGCTGGACTTGCGGACCGTGCGCTTCAAATAATCCGACAATGGAGGCTTTCATTAACGGAATTGACGCTGATAAGATAGTTGGTATTGCATACCATATGAACTGGCCTGCTCCCGGTAATGACGGTTATTACCTGTACAATCCGGCTGATAATACTGCCAGAAGATCTTTCTACAGTATTAACTCAATTCCCCAGGCAAGAATGGATGGTGTTATTAGCTTGCTTTCACCGTACACAAATACCGGGTTAACAGATAATTTTAATTCAAGGACAAACATTTTAAGCCCCATTACAGTGATCTTGACAGACAGCACATTTGGAGACAGTATCAGGGTAAGAGCAAGGATCTACTGCGAAGTATATCTGCCTAATCCGAATGTACTTGTGCATTTTTCTTTGCAGGAAAGACACAATCATTTTTCATCACCTCCCGGCACAAATGGTGAGACAGATTTTTATGATGTGATGAGAAGAATGAATAACGGCGGAACAGGTCATGCGGCTGCTTTGTATCCCGGGCAGACCACTATAATAGAAAAGACCTTTTATAAGGACCCGATCTGGAATCAGCCTGAAGTAATGCCGATAGTGTTTGTGCAGCGCGGCCAGGAAATACTGAATGCTGCCAAAAAGACCGCAAATTTTACACTAATCCCCAACAGTCCGTTCAGGTCTGTGATACAGGGTCAGAGCCAGTCGGCATCATATGATCTTCAGATACCGGTAACCAGCGCAGGATACAACTCAGCGGTTACATTAACTGCGGAAGTAGATCCGCCGAATGCTGGAATTACAGTTTCTTTCCCCGGCGGAAACGTGATCAGTTCTTTCCCGGCTAATTTTTCAGTGCAGGTTAATTCTTCAGCTTCGGTTCCTGTTAACGATTACAGAATAATTATCACCGGTACAAATTCAAACGGCAAAACTCACAAGACATCTGTTTCATATCTTGTTGGCAGAAATTTTGTTACAGTGAATACCAACAGGCCCCTGCTGCAGTTTAAAGTTGACGGAACCACTTATACAAGTTCCGCTTTCTTTAACTGGGATGTTAATTCATCACATACTTTAACTGCAATTTCTCCCCAGACTTCCGGCTCAACAAGATATGTATTCACCAGCTGGAGCAACGGCGGAGATACTAACCAGACAATAAATGTTTCTTCCAGCGTATCGTCATACACTGCCAGCTATAAAACACAGTTCAAGCTGATTACATCGGTTACACCCGGAGGGCTTCCGGTTACGGTAACAGGCGGCAACCTGTTCTATGATTCAGCGTCAACCGTTTCGTTTACGGCAACTCCTTCTCAGCTCACTCATAATGGAAAGGAATATTATTTCCAGAGATGGAACGGCAACGGGAACGGTTCTTATTCAGGAACGCAGCTGAACCCGACAATTACAAATATGAACAATGTTATTGTTGAAACAGCTGTTTTTGATACCATCGCCCCGATAGGTATTCATAATCTGAACACAGGCGTGCCTGTAGTTTATGAACTTCACCAGAACTTCCCGAATCCATTCAACCCTGTTACAAAAATAAAGTTCGATCTGCCTCAGCAGTCAAACGTCAATATCCGGGTTTACGATATTATCGGCAACGAAGTTGCCCGCGTATATAATGGTGAGCTTACCGCAGGATTCTACGAAGTTGACTGGAATGCATCGGACTTCGCTTCGGGAGTATACTTCTACAGAATTGACGCGGGAGATTTTTCAAGCGTCAAAAGAATGGTTTTGGTAAAATAGCAAAATACAATCAACAAACAGTTTTAATATTAACAAAAAAAGGCGTTCATAAAATGAACGCCTTTTTTATTTTCAGTCAGCAGTTTTTGTTACTTCAATAATACCATTTTCTTTGATTCAAAGAATTTTTCCGTTCTGATAACGTAGAAGTAAACTCCTGAAGGCAGGTTTGTACCGTCAAACTCTATGCTGTAAAAACCTGCAGGTCTGTACTCATTGTTGAAGGCAGAATAGATCTCCTGTCCGGTAATATTGTAGATCTTAAGATCTACATACTGCGCCTGCGGAAGTGAGAATTTGATTTTTGTAACAGGGTTAAACGGATTAGGATAATTAAAAATCGAGAACTTAACAGGAAGCTGGTTATTTGAAATTACTGTCATTGCGGAATCATCACAAGGCTCTGCATACCCGTTTATAAGCGACCTGTTTGAAGGAACCGAAGCCAGCCCAGTTTCATCAACGGCTTCTATCTTATACATAACGCTCCTGAAAAGACCTGTGCAGCCTTCTGAACCCGTTCCTTCGGGGTAGAGTGATACTTCGGTATCAGTGTATGAGCCTGAATCGCGGTGAACCGCCGCTATCATATCAAACACCACGCCTGTATCAGGCTGACAGGTAGTAATAATACTCCTGTAGATATTGTAATGAGCGTTTGGATTTGCCTCTCCGCTGAAATCCGGCTCGGAGTTCTTATCCCAGCTTAACACGGGATGAAACTTCCCGCTGAGCGGCTCGATGATATCTTTACCGGTTTTCAGGTTTTTTGGTTTTGCAGGGGGCAATTCCAGAAGCGCAAGCGCGTCATTATAGTACACTTTAATTGTGATATCACCTGAAATTGAATCCTGGGAAAGAAGCTTGACCGTTAATCCCGTCGCTTCACCGGAGCATGTATAAGTTCGCGGGTTGCTGTAGGGACTGAAAATCTCATCATATCCAATATTAAAACCGTCTTCGGCGTCACCAAGCCAGTCATATGTAACGAAATAATCCTGAACTTTATCGCTGCATGGGTCATCATTCACTTCCTGCATATTAGGCAAAAACAGATCAAGCGGCTGATGGAATTCCGCTAAGCCCAATGGATTACCCGATATTCTTTCATACAATGGAATTTCAAAACTATACTCCGGAAGGAAATACGGCACCATTCTTTCTATGTACCAGTCAAACTTGCCATCCGCCTGTACCAAAGAAATATCTTTGAAATTATTGCACACTGCGGGTGTCATATGCTGATAAATGAATAGACCTTTGCCGTCATCGCAATATGGGTCCTGTTGTACCCTGTTTATGTTCCAGCAGATATTACCACCCCTTGAGATGCCATCGTACAAAGATTTTTTCTGGTGGTTAGCTATATAGTATTTTTCGCCGCCCGAGTTTATTGCTATTGAAAGAAGGTCGCCGGTGAAAACATAATCACGCAAAGTAAATTCCGCGGATTGCTCTGTATATGGAAAAGCTACTTCAACCGGAGTAACATATTCAAGCATCGATCTTTCATACGGTGAGTAGTTAAAACATGAATGCTCAACGCCCGTCATCAGACCGATATCATAATGATTACCTGTATACCTGTGAGTTATCTCGTGCAGCATTATCTGCGTCATCTTGGAATAATTCTGCAAAACACTAAGGCATGTAACACCGCTGCTTCCGGCTATTGTGGTTGCGTCAAGCTGAAATCCGGAGCTAATGCCAAGATCGGCAATTCCTGAAACAGGGAAGCCAATTCCCATGAACCAGTCATCTTCCGGGTAACCCGGTGCCCTGCGGTACTCCATGACTATCATATCAGCATAGCTATCGCCTCCTCCCGGAAGCCATGTCCAGCCGTCAGGCATGAAAGTCCAGTTATTGTACCGTGAAAAATCTATATCGTACAGCTCATCAGCCCGTTTTATCGCTTCTTCGTTTATCTGCGCAAAGTTCATTCCGCTTTCTTTGTAAAAAGTAGAGGGATGCTGAAGGGTAACATAGTATTCATCACCAATAACATCAAATGTCCCAAGCGACATTTCTGAAAAATAATCTGAAATTGTGTAAGGCCTGTAGCGTGTTGTAAAATCTATCGAAGTACTTCCTTCCGCTCTATCAATGAACATACCATCCTTTGTGTGCGGATTTCTGGGACCATCCATAGTCGGGTCATCCCAAACAGCATAGCCATTCATGTTATCGCCAACCAGATCATCATCGGGGAACCTGACATACAATATCAGTATCCTTAAAAACTGACCCTCAAGGGGGGTTTTGTGAACAAGCGATCCCGTAAATTCGGCATTGGGATTTATTGTTCTCTTTGATCTGAATTCAGCGAGCTTTGACTCAATACCGGCATTATAACAGCCGTATTCTCCGTTGAAAACTCCTTTGTTGTATGTGCTGTTAAATATAGTCTGGGAATTTATCCTGATTTGATTAGCAGATATTATAACTACTATAATAAGAGCTATAAGGTACGTGTAGTTTTTTTTCATTTAGTCCTCCTCTAAATATTTGTCAAAATACATATCAAAAACAACAATTAACATAGTAAAAACAGATTATTTTTTGTAGTTCACTGTTTGTTGTACATAGCCTTATTTTCATTTGATTATGTCATTAAATTAGCTAAATTATGATAATGCTAGGAAAAAACGCTAATTTCAGGCTATTTTTGGTGTTACTGATATCAGTTACTATTTATAGCCAGTTTCTCTATTCACAGCCTTCAATTGAATGGGTGAACCGATTCAACGGTTCAGCCGGCAGGTTTGATATTGTTACCACAATGAAGCTTGATAATAATTCAAACGCTTATGTATACGGCAATGCAAACCGGACCGGTTCGTTTAGTGATATTACCGCTATCAAATATTCACCATCCGGGGCGGTGTTATGGGAAGCCTATTTTAACGGGTACAGCTCTCAGCTTGATGAATGCAAAGACGCGTTTCTGGATAGCGAAGGCAATTCATACATTACAGGTTTTACAAGCGATACTAACCAGGTGGTAAAAATTGTGACTATTAAAGTGAATTCCGCAGGCAGTATTATGTGGCAAAAAGTATTCCTGCCTGCTGCGTACAACCAGGGTTTGGGACTCAGGATCACATGTGATAATTCGGGGAATGTATACACCTGCGGCTCAGTTAGAAGGACAAACGGCACTAACTCCATAGCGCTTTTGAAATACTCTTCCGCGGGAGAGCTTCTTGGCAGCGTATATTTTAACAAAACAGCACAAAGCAGCGAAACACCTTTTTCGGTCTGTACAGATAATGCGGGTTTTGTATATATACTTGCTTCATCAAACGCAGTTGGCGGGGTTAATGATATACTGATGCTGAAATATAACAGCTCTCTTGTATTGAGGTGGCAGAATACTTTCAGCGGCTCTGCTTTTGGAAATGATATGCCCGTTAAAATGATCTATACTCAGGATAACAAACTTGCTGTTACTGCTGCCGTTTTCAATTCACCGGGCAGCCTTGATTACGGAATATACAGGTTTGATACTAGCTCTGCACTGATAATGCAGTATTTTTATAACGGTACCGGCAATGACCAGGATATACCATATGATATTACCTGTGATAGTGCGAACAATGTTTATGTAACAGGCAGCTCCAGGAATTACGATACGCTTGGCAGCGAAGATGTTTACACAATGAAAATTGATCCAACTGCATTTCTGCTTTGGGAAAAAAGATACAACGGTACCGGAAGAGGACTTGATTACGGCGCTTCAATAACGGTTGATAAGCGCGGAAATGTTTTTGTTGGAGGCACAACCGATAAACACGATTTTCATCAGCAATACGCCCTGCTGAAGTACAGCAGCGTTGGCGCGCTGGAGTGGCTTGAAGAATACAGCGTTATTGAATACTCGGAAGATTTTGTATATACCGCCATTGCTGATAACCGCGGCAGTGTATATGTAACGGGGATAAGTTTTGACAGCAC
>JBHEKV010000095.1:0-26430 GCA_041859235.1 Ignavibacteria bacterium
CTATTCATTTTCGCTTCCCTTTCTGATTTAAATATAATCAGCACATAATCTAAATCAATATCATGAAGTGATATTTTTTCTTCCCATACTCTCCCCACGAAAAACAATAGCTGTATTATTTACCCAATGGCACGCCCGCCAGGGAAAACGAAGTTTTCCTCGTACATCCCCAAACACCCACAATACAAGAACAAGGGGTTGCAACCCCTTGTTCAAAATCCACACCCCTGACCGACAAATTTGGCATAGCTCGCTTATCAAAAGCAAAAGCTTTTCAACACAGAGGAACGGAGAACACGGAGATTTTTTTGTTGTTTGTGGTGGCTGGCTGACCCCTCCTCCTTTGGAGAGGGGAAGCCCCGCTTTAGCGGGGCGGGGAGAGGTCACCCGCAAAACAAGAACAAGGGGCTGCAGCCCCTTGTTCAAAATCCACGCCCCCTACGAGTTTTCGAATCGAAGTGTCGAAGACCTAACCTCTCACCCCCTTAATAGCAAAAACTTTTCAACACGGAGAGCACAAAGAGTAATTTAATATTACACAAAACTAAACCCTTGATTTTAAAAAAGTAAAATATTAAGTTTGATTTATCACGCGAAGATTCACGTTAGGGGTTAGGCACCAAATTGGGGCTTAACCTTTTTTTGTTAATTTTAAAAGAAATCAGTTTTTTAATGACTATTATTCTAGCATTAATTTAGGAAATTTTTTATAACAAATTCCTCAAAGATGTAAATTTAGAAATTCGAGATTTAAACGAATTATTTAATAAATCATTTAAAATTCTAAAATATAATTGCATTTTCACTTATGAAAATGTTACAAATAAGATAGATAATTAATATGAGTCAATCAAAAGGTTCCGCCTGGCATAAATGGGACTTACATTTTCATACTCAAACTTCATACGATTACGCAAACAAAGCAATCAAGGACGTTGAACTAATTGAAAAACTTATTGAAAAAGAAGTTAGAGTAGTTGCAATAACTGATCATAACTTCATAGATATTGATCGTATCAAGAAATTTAATGAGATTGCTGCAAAGAGAATTACTGTTTTACCGGGTATTGAATTTTTGTCTAATACAGGCAAGAATATACATTTTATTGGAATCTTTCCAGAAGATTGTGATTTAAAGGAAGTTTGGATGAAAATACAAACAAGTTGTAACTTATTGCCATCAGATGTTGAAACAAGAGGAATTGATAAAATATATAATGATATACCCAAAACTACAGAATTAATACATTCCATGGGAGGTTTGGTTTCAATTCATGGGGGAAGAAGAGCAAATTCAATAGAGACAATTCGTACAAGCACTATTGAAGCACATGAATTGCTGAAAACTGATTTACTTTCATGCGTTGATATACTTGAACTAAATAAGGCAAAAGACCAAAAAGATTATGATGAGATTGTATTTCCTTCAATAGGTTTTAGATTGCCAATGATTGTATGCTCAGATAACCACAATATACTTGACTATCATGTTACAACAAATTTATGGATTAAAGCCGAACCAACATTTGAAGGATTAAAACAAATACTTTATGAGCCCATAAGTCGAGTCAGATTATTAAATGAAAAACCGATTGAGCCTTTACATCATATATCAAAAGTTGAATTGGATTTTCCAACTGGGACTATATTGTTAGGCGATGACCTACAGAATAATACATTTTGTTTAGCAAGTAAAATTAACTTAAACTTTAGCCCTTATTTTAACTGTTTAATTGGCGGGAGGGGTTCGGGAAAAAGTATGTTACTCAATTGTATAAACCACAAATTAAATAATGAAGAAGATGATGTTTTTAAAGATTACTTATTAACCATACCTGAAGATAAAAAGATTTCTGAATGTATCAGAATAAACGACGATAAAGATTTAACTTATATAGAATATTACAGTCAAAACGAAATTGAAAATTTGGCAAAAGACAACAGTAAGCTTACGGAAGTTGTGTTCAGACGACTTCGAAAGAAATCAAACATACTACAAACTAAAGAATTTGAATTAACAACTTCCTTGTACGAAATTAATAATCATATTCATTATGTTAATAAATTGTTTGAATTGGGTAATGAATTACAGACAAAAAGGAGAGAACTTTCAATTCTGCATAACACTGTTGAAACGTTAAACAACCCAATGATGAAAGATTTACGTGATAAGATAGAAAGCTTAAGTACAAGCATTACAAAAAGAGATTCTTCAAAAGAAAACTTAAGTCAAATTCATGACTCATTAGATGACATAGTTTCAAACTATGAAGTTAGTGATCCACAAAATGACTATGATGTACATATAAGTTCACTACTTAGTAAAGTTAAAGATATATTAGATGAATCCAAAAAAAATGAATTCAAAAAAGCACTTGAAACCGAGAAAGAAGAAAACGCTTTATACACTGAAGCTAAAAATACTCTATCATCTTTGCTTGGTGATCTTGGGTTTTCGGAAGATAATATTGAAGATTTGTCTAATGCATACAATGGAATTAGTGAATTGAGTGTCGAAGTTAAAAAAATTGAATCGGCGATAAGCGCATATAGAACAGAACACGAAAAATTTGACATTGAAAAAATTGAGATATTACAAAAGGCATATGAGAAAGAAATTACGGATAGTATTTCTATAATTAACGATGAACTATCCAACTTAAGTGATCATGTTAAGCCGATTACGCTAACATACTCGTTTGATACTGAAAGGTCTAAAGATGCAATATTCGCAACATTTAAAACTCAATTTAACAGTTACTTTAAAAAATATACCAGAGAAGATACGGTTAGACAAATTTTATTCTCTATGGAACCCACTGAAGTAGATAATTACGATGATTTTGTTGGTATAATAAACGGTCACACTAATTTACAAAGTACTGAGATTTTACGTGATATATTCTCTGAAAGATCTAATTTTGAGATTTACAAATTAATCATAATGTTAAAATTATTAGATTCAGTTATCTATAAAAGAATTAATGTTTTATATGATGGGAGGCCAATACAGAATACCTCATTTGGACAACGTTGTACGGCTGCATTGGTAATCTTGATAATACTTGGTAACGCACCATTAATCATTGATGAACCAGAAAATCATTTAGATAGTTTATTAATAGCAGATTATCTTGTGGAGTTAATCAAAGCACGAAAAGAACATAGACAAATAATTTTCGCAACACACAATGCTAATTTTGTTGTAAATGGTGATGCTGAACTAATTCATGTTTTATCACTAAATGAATCAAATTTAACAACAGTCCAATCTACAACAATTGAAAATCCCAAGTTTAGGGAGGAAATCATTGCTCTAGAAGGAGGTATTAAAGCTTTTCAAAAAAGAGAAAATCGTTATTCTATAAAAAGAGTATAAAGAAATGCGATTTCCCTACTTTTTTTTCTCATCAACATCCAAGTATCTTGTACAATGTTAAAAACATTAATGTTTACTCAAGGAATCTATTCGTTTGTTCAATTCTATGATTAAACCATCAATATAATTAATTCTTTCAGTAAAATTTTGAGGATTTAACAATCTCTTAGCTTTATTATAATACCTTTCAGAAAGTCTTAAATTATTTATTTTATCACCTAGTTCAGAAAGTGAGTAATACAGAAATCCATTAACAAAGTAATATTCATAAGCAACATATGGCATCGAGTCCTCTTTGATGTATGGCTGTATTGTATCTAGTAAATTTTTAGACCTGGTAAATCCTTCTTTTTTATCTGTAATATGCCCTATAAAAATACAAGTTCTAGCAAGTCCAATTTGATTGTTTAGATAATCGAATAAAAATTTATCCTTATCAAATAATCTACTAGCTTCCTCAAAATAATTGTATGCAATTACAAAATTCCGATACTCATTTTCAATTTTAGAATAATTAATATACAAACAGCCAAGGCTATACAATAATTTTCCATGATAATACGGATCATTTTCCTTAGTATAAATTCCTAAACTTTTATTCAGGTAAAAATTGGATGAGTCTAAACTAATTTTGGACTTTGTAAATTCAAATTGCCTATTAAAGAGTATGCCTTTATTCATCAATATTCCTGCGTACATATTAGAATTGTTCTTAATATTAAAATGAATTAAAGATTCATTATAATACTTTAACGCACTGTCAGTATTGTTTTCTGAATTCTCCGTTTCAGATAAATGCATATAAGCAGCACCTAGATTATTTAGTGCCCCATAATATGCATCAACTGAAATTTTATCTTTTAGACTAATAGCTTCATTTGAAAATTTAATTGCAGTTTTTAAATTCTCTACTTTGTTCCTGATAAACGAAAGACTAATATATGCTTGGCTCAAATTAGTATGGACCATTTCGTATTGCAGAGGATATTCATTTTTGTTCCAGATATTTTTCGCTTCTGTATAACAAGTAATTGCCTCATATATATTATTTTCTCTATTCTCCAATACTGATATTGAAATTAAGCAAAGTCCTTTTTTGTTGTTTATATCGGCATAAAGTTCTGGTTCATCATAATCTTTAAGCAATTCCAAAGCCTCATTATACTTTAAAAGGGCTTTATCAAAAACTAGTTGTAACTTTAATGTGGTAGCTTCATTATTAAGCTTCTGTATATTTTCAATTTTTATGTTTTTATTATGAAATGAAATTGATCTTTCAATAACTACACCAAATATTAACACAATAATTGCAACAGTCCATTGGCTCTTAAAAACTTTCTTTAATTTCCGCCAAAATACTTTAAAAAAGTTTTTGAGTTTTACTAGAGATAGTTTAATTCCTATATTCCCTGGCTTCTTATTCAAGTTCAAATTCACTCCAGATTCTAAAACATATGTAAGTTACGTTAAATATTATTATAACTTAATTTAATCAAGGTTCGTTTACTACTATTGACTAAAATCCAGCAGAGTAAATTTATGAAAAAAAAGCATTCATAAATAGGCACGATTATTTTCTATTTGTCAATCTCAGTTTGACTCCTTGAACTATCCAGAAGCTCCGCTGATTCTATTGTTCACATAAGTGAATGGTAACTTCGCTTATTTAGATTAAATTGTGTGTATGCAGTCAGTACATGAAACAAATTCAAGGTAGCACTTGTTGTAGTTAAATATATTCGAACCAGTAACCAGTTTTTACTGATTTTAGGCCCATTTACCCAAATTCCCATTATTCCTCAATTTTTCCTCTTGACAATGCATTTGGCATATATTATATTCGTGCAAATATGCTATAAGCATATTAGTGTGAAACCTTCCTCCCGCTTCACGGGATTAAGGCAAGCGTCAAACGTGAAATGTCAAACGTTCCCGGCTTCATTCGGCTCTGTGGGCATTATGCATTGAGCTTCGACTAAAATTGCACTTTTATAACATTTAATCAATAATGAGTAATTTCTAACTTCCTCCTTCGGAGTAAGTTTTCGTCCCGCTTTTACGTAGTCAATTAATAAACTTTAGTCCAATAAAAAGTAATTTCTATCTTCCTCCTTCGGAGTAAGATTTCGTCCCGCTTTTAGCGGGACTCAACTAAACTAAACCTATATGAAAGCATTTAATATCTCGCTCCATAACGATATACTCAAGCTTCGCGCGCTCGGCTCCTCGCAGCCTGAAGAGCATAAAAAGCTGCTGGATGAAATCTGCGATAAATATAAATTAAGCAAATCGACCGTTTACCGTGAGCTTGGCAAACAAGAGCCCGGCAAATACCGCAAACGCAGACACAAGCCGCATATGTCCAGGATAACCAAATTTGAGCTTGAGTGCTTAGCTGAAATGATGATAGCCCGCAAAAGCGACTATGAAATGATAAGCGAAATGTCGCTTATAAAAGGATTTGATTACTCAATGGTGCGCCTTGCCAAGGCAAAACAAAAAATACAGCATGCCGCGCATTTGATAAATAACCCAAAACCAAAAGTCGTTCACCATATTTACGACCCCAAGCTTGTAAACGGAATGAAAATTTCACACGTGGAATATACAAGGGCCGATGGCAAGGAAGGCGCTGCACCAAAGAACACTCACCTGCCCTGCTATGAAGGCAATGCATCAAAATTCTTTTATGAGCTTGCGGGCGTTGATACCAAGGATCCCGATGGCATTCAGAAGCTCACATTCCCAAGTGGCGAAGTGCATTATGTAAGAAATTCCGTAATCAAAGGCTCCCTTGATCAGATTGCGGCATCATCTGAGGCGGGCGGAAAATCGAACGGGGAGGCTGTAAATCACTCAATAGATGTGCTGCTGCGCAATCAGTTAAACAGCGCCGTCCGGCGCGGGTATATTACACCACTGGAGCTAAGGCAGCTTGCCTCAACAACAAAAGTACTTACGGATATACGCAATGCGGCGGGCACATCCGGCGGCACGTACTCATTTGATGAGGTAATGCATATAGTGGGAGTGTTCTCACCCGGCGCAACGCGCGAACATGTAGCCAAAATAATCGCTTCGCACCCGTTCCTTGACCGCACCCGCAGTAAACCCGTGCCGGCTTATCAGCCTGTGCCAGCTTCTCATGACAAGCCCGCTTTAAACGATAATATACAACCCATTGATGAATTTTCAACATTGGAGAAGAATAATAATACCACTGATATTGATAGTGAGAGTCATGGTGGGAATTTGGAGGAGTGATGAATGTGAAAACAAGTATTACCTCACCCCTTAACCCCTCTCCTAAGAGGAGAGGGGAAACAAACCGAAAAATTTGGCATACCTCTCCCCTCGCCCTCTGGGAGAGGGGCTGGGGGGTGAGGGCAAAAAAAAATCGTTTCCACAATGAGAATCATAATGAGAATCATTTTGGGAATCATAATGAGAATGCAGGTGAAAATAATGGCTGAAAGTAAACTGAAACTGGCATTTTCTCAAGATGATTCTCACGAAGCAAAGCATTCTCACGATGGAAATTATCATGTTTGGAAAAATAAATTTGCAATTAAAAGCTGTTTTCGGGGTTTCCACCCTCCATAAAGGCAATACAAAAAAATCGTTTTCATAGTGAGAATCATGTTGGGAAAATAAGTAACACCTCACCCCCTAACCCCTCTCCTATAAGGAGAGGGGAAACAAACCGAAAAATTTGGCATACCTCCCCCCTCTCCCTGTGGGAGAGGGGCTGGGGGGTGAGGGTAAAAAAAAATCGTTTTCATCGTGGGAATGATGTTGGGAAAATAAGTAACACCTCACCCCCTACGAGTTTTCGACTCGAAGAGTCGAAGACTTAACCCCTCTTCTTAGAAACAAGACCTGCGGCCTAAAAGGAGAGGGGAAACAAACCGAAAAATTTGGCATACCTCCCCCCTCCTGCGTTTTTGCGGTCCCGCTCTTCTGCTTAGCGGGATCCCTCTGGGAGAACTGCACCAGCAGTCAGGCGGGCTGGGGGGTGAGGGTAAAAAAAAATCGTTTTCATCGTGGGAATCATGTTGGGAATTTTAAAAGACCCCCTCTCATGTCTGCGACAGACCTTCGGCCGGCTCCGCCGTACTCCCCCTTTGTAAGGGGGAGACGAATCGAGAAGCTTTGTTTTTTCCGATCCATTGAGGAGATGAAAATTCCTGAAATTAACCGATGCAAGTCCCCTCCTTAGCAAGGAGGGGATTTAGGGGAGGTCTAGCCTTGACCTGCGGAGAGGCTATTAGAAAACGGCGAAAGACCCCCTCGGCGATTACTGTATGTCCTCCAAATTATCATATTTCTCACCCTGCACTTGGTTCAGGGTCTGTTCAAATTCTCGTTAATTGTAGGGTTTGCAGGAAGATGCTGAAACACCTGCCTGATCTGCCGTTACGGCAGGCAGGAGTTCAGCATGACAAGTTTAAGGTATTCGGGTTTTGGTTTCGCTAAAACCTTGATTAATATTAAAAAAATCGTTAATTTTGCAGGTTAAGTAAAAAAAATTAACTCACAGAGTGTCCGTTTAGGGGTTTTCTGTGGAATTGTATTTGCTGCCGGAAACAGGAAACAGGGTTTTAACAGGCCTTAAGGCTTAAAATTCTTATACCTGTTAAGCAGAAACTATAAGCCGTTATTTGTTATTTATTATTTGATATTTGAAAAAGATTGTTTGAAGATCTAAGTTCTAAGTTCGATAAAGTTTTTAAGTTCATCAAGGGTAAGGGCAAAGTCTCTGAGGCCACAATTGATGAGTTTTTGCGCGAAGTACGCCGCATAATGCTTGATGCCGATGTTAACTACAAAGTGGTAAAACAGTTTGTTGATGACGTGAAGCAGAAGGCGCTTGAAAAAAATGTCATAAGGTCTATAAACCCCGGCAAGATAGTTATTGATACTATCACCGCCGAGCTGGTGCGCCTTATGGGTGAAAAGAAAACTGAAATCAAATTTTCTAATGACGTGCCCTCGGTCATTATGATGGTTGGACTTCAGGGTTCGGGTAAAACCACGTTTTCAGGCAAGCTGGCAAAGTACTTAAAGTCACGCGGTAAAAATCCCGCTCTCGCTGCATGTGACGTTTACCGTCCGGCTGCTATAGACCAGCTTAAAACACTCGGCGAGCAGATCGATATCGCAGTTTATTCCGATGACTCGAAAGACCCCGTGAAGATCGCAATGGCAGCAGTTGAGTTCTGCAAGCAGAACTACAAGGATACGCTCATTGTTGATACAGCAGGACGTTTGGCCATTGATGAAGAGATGATGCGCGAGGTTGAGCAGTTAAAGAGTAAACTGAATCCCGCTGAAATATTGTTTGTAGTTGACTCCATGACGGGTCAGGATGCGGTTAACACCGCTAAGGAATTCCATGACAGGCTTGATTTTGACGGCGTTATTTTAACAAAATTAGATGGTGACTCACGCGGCGGTGCCGCGCTTTCCATCAGGGCAGTTGTTGATAAGCCTGTAAAGTTTGTTGGCGTTGGCGAAAAGCTTGATGCCATCGAGCCTTTCTACCCGGACAGGATGGCCTCGAGAATACTGGGCAGAGGTGATATACAGTCGCTGGTTGAAAAAGCCGCGACAATGCTCCCCGAAGAGCTTGATGAAAAGAAGATAGCCAAGCTTGAAGAGAAGTTCAAAGGCAACAAGTTTGATTTCGGTGACTTCTTAGACCAGCTTCAGCAGATTAAGAAAATGGGTTCGCTGTCCTCGCTTATGGGAATGATTCCGGGCGTTGATAGAATCATGAAGGGCAAAGAAATTGATGATAAGCCGCTTCGCCAGGTTGAAGCCGTGATAAACTCAATGACCCTGAAGGAAAGAACCAACCCTGATATTATCAACGGCGCGCGCAGAAAAAGAATTGCCGGAGGCAGCGGAACAAGCATACAGGATGTTAACCGTGTCATTAAGCAGTTCTATGATATGCAGAAGATGATAAAGACTTTTAAAAAAGGAAGAGGGATGAATAACATGTTACGCAACATGGGCCTTCCTCCGAATTTCAGTTTGAAATAGAAATAAATAATAATAAATAAATATCATCCCGGAATAGAGCAACAACGATTGAAAAATTTCGTTATGAATTGCCCGGGAACTAGAAGGAAAAAATGGTTAAACTCAGATTAAGAAGAATGGGAAGAAAAAAAGCTCCCATTTACAAAATTGTAGCAGCGGATTCCCGCTCAAGAAGAGACGGAAAGTTCATTGAAGCGGTCGGCCAGTATGACCCCAATGTTCACCCGGCAAAGCTTGAAGTAGCAGAAGACAGAGCGCTTTACTGGCTTAAAGCCGGCGCGCTGCCAACAGTAACAGTAAGGAATCTCCTTTCAAACAAAGGGTTGATGCTTAAGCTTCACCTTTCAAAAAAGGGCGCTGATGAAACAAAAATAGCGGCAGAGTTTTCCAAATGGGAATCCATGCAGGAATCGAAGCTGCAGAGAATTAATGACAAGAAGTTAAAGAGAAAAGAGAAATTAAAGAAAGCGGCAGAAAAACCGGCTGAAACAACAGCCACAACACCGGCAGCAGAGCAGCCTGCAGCTGAAGAACAGTCTGCATAATTTTTTATCTGCATAAGCGAGATCATTTTTTGCGGTAACAGCCCACAACCAACATCCAGCTGACGCAAAAAAAGGTTATACCGGTCCCCGCTAATTATCTGAATTATTGTTTTACTGTAAATAATATTCTACTAATTAATACTCCGAATTGGAGGGGATGCTTATGAAAGAATTCATTGAGTACATCGCAAAGAGTCTTGTTGATGATCCTGAGAGCGTACGTGTTGATGAAAGTACCGAAGAGAACAAAGTAACTCTAAAGCTCCATGTAGCCAAAGGTGATCTGGGTAAGGTCATAGGCAAACAGGGCAAAACCGCAAAGTCGATGAGAACACTCTTCACAGCGGTAGCGGCAAAGAACAATAAAAGCGGTCACCTTGAAATTGAGGAAGGTAAAGAGTAACGTTTACCACTCCCCTGTTTTAAGAAAAGCTGCAAAATTAGATTAATGAGAATTGATGTAATATCTGCAGTTGTAAAGATCTTCGAAGGTCCGCTGAGCGAAAGCATTTTAAAGCGGGCGCAGGAAAAGAAGATAGCCGAAATTGTTCTGCATAACCTGAGGGATTATGCCGATGGTTCATACCGGCAGGTTGATGATAAGCCGTTCGGCGGCGGAGCAGGAATGCTTCTGAAACCCGAGCCGCTATTCAGATGCCTGAAGAAATTGCTTGCCGAGCGCGAGTATGACGAGGTGATATACCTCTCGCCGCAGGGCGTGAAGTTCAATCAGAAAAGAGCTAATGCTCTTTCGCTATCACAGAATCTGATACTCATCTGCGGTCATTATAAAGGGATAGACCAGCGGGTAATTGATAAGTTTGTCACCAAAGAAATATCGATCGGTGATTATGTAATAACAGGCGGTGAAACCGCCGCCATTGTTGTGATAGATGCTATCGTGAGACTTCTTCCGGGTGTATTGAATGACAGCGAATCAGCCTTAACGGATTCCTTCCAGACGGAATCAGGCTTTGACGCGCCGGCATACACCCGCCCCGCTGAGTATGAAGGCATGAAAGTACCGGAAGTGCTGCTGAAAGGTAACCATAAGGATATAGCAGCATGGCGTATGGCGCAGGGCAGAAAGAAGTACAGCAGAGTAAAGAGAATAAAAAAACAATAAATAAGTAAAATATACAAGGAATAATAATGAACAAGATAAACTTAGTGACTGCTCCCCAGATGAGAAGTGACTTCCCGAAGTTCCAGTCAGGTGATACTGTTAACATACATGTTAAGGTTATCGAAGGCGATAAAGAAAGAATTCAGCAGTACCAGGGTATTGTAATGGGAATCAAAGGCGAAGGAATCGGAAGAACCTTCCGCGTAAGAAAGATCTCTAACGGTGTTGGAGTTGAAAGAATATTCCCACTTCACTCACCTTCTATTGCAAAGATAGAAAAATTAAAATCAGGTAAAGTAAGGAGAGCAAAGCTTTATTACTTAAGGGCTTTAAAAGGCAAATCTGCAACTAAAATAAAAGAAAGAATCTCGCCTGAAATAGTTGCTCCTGTGTTAAAATCAGAGCCGGTAACTGAAACAGCTCCGGTTCAGGAAGCAGCTGAATAAGTCATCATATGATCAATGAAATTAAAAACCGTTAATGATAAGTTAGCGGTTTTTTTAATTTGTAACTGTCATTATATGTACATTCTTATGTAATGAATGCAATAAATTTTATTCCTATTTTTGTGGATTAACCGGCATACTATTAATAATATTACTATAATACTAACTTGAAGCAGGGTAAGAAGTATTTCATTTCGGTTGCAGGCAACATAGGTTCAGGGAAATCATCATTGACCCGAATGATAGCCAAAGAATTCGGCTGGGTCCCCTATTTTGAATCAGTTCAGGATAACCCATACTTATCGGACTTCTACAAAGAAATGAAAAGATGGAGCTTTCAGCTCCAGGTATATTTCCTTTCGCACAGATTTCATACACATAAAAGAATAATCGCTTCCAAAAAATCAGTGATACAGGACAGATCGATATATGAAGATGTTGAGATTTTCGCCCGCAATCTTTACCTGATGGGACGGATGGAAAAACGCGATTACCAAAACTACCGGGCGCTCTTCTATGAGATGGTATCATACCTTAAGGCGCCTGACCTCGTGGTATACCTGAAGGCAGATATAAAGACTTTGCTCAAGCAAATAAAGCTGCGCGGCAGGGAGTTTGAAAAGAGCATTGAAAAGCAATATCTTGAGAGACTTAACAGAAGCTATAGCAAATGGATCAAAGAGTATAAGCTTGGCAAGGTGTTAGTTATTGAATCAGATAACATTGATTTTGTGAATAACGAAGAACACTTCGGGCTTATCATCAGCAGCATTAAAAAGAATCTGAGGTAAGCTGATGAATATCATGATACCGGTTTCACCAGGCGAACTTGCGGATAAGATCACAATACTTGAAATAAAGAAGAAAAATATAACAAGCGATTCAAAATTAAGACTTATCAAGACTGAGCTATCTCAGCTTAAAAGAATTTTAGAAATAATGCTGAGGAGCACAGGCAAAAAAAAATCATCAGTTCTCGCTGAAAAAAAGAAGCTCAAAGCAATAAATAAAAAATTGTGGGATATTGAAAACAGGATACGTGCAAAGGAAGCTAAACAGAGTTTTGATAAGGGCTTCATTGATCTTGCCCGTTTGGTTTACTTGACAAACGACAAGCGTTCGGAGATAAAAAACAGTATCAATGTCCTGGTCGGTTCAAATATTAAAGAAGTGAAGCAGTACTCAAAATATAAATAAGCCCATTTTTAAAAGAGCTATAAATGTTTGTAACTATTAAATGAAATACATTTCATACCTGATATTTTTTGCATTTATAGCTGTGCTGTTGTTTTTCCTCAAAAATGCACTGGAACCAAAGAAAGAATCTGTATATTTCACAGGTTCGCAGATGTGCAATGAGTGCCACGGACTTAAGAACATAGGTGACCAGATGACTCCGTGGAAAAATTCTAAACATTCCGGCGCATACACTGTGCTGTTCAGCACCAAAGCTATTGAGTTTAACAGATCTAACGATCTATCTTCGCCTGATAAAGAAGAAAAATGCCTGAAATGCCATACTACAGAATACAGATTCAAAGGTACCCCAAAGGGTGAATTTTTCAATATAACCGAAGGCGTTGGATGTGAAGGCTGTCACGGGCCGGGATCTGAATATTCTTCAGCTGAAGTTATGAAAGAAGAAAGTTCTTTCCTGCGCAATGGCGGCATAAAGGGTGACGAAAAGACCTGTTTACAGTGTCACAGCAATAAAGGCAACAAAGAAAAAACTCTTAAGGAAGATACTTGCCCTTTCCAGTCAGATGATTTTGATTACAAAACAGCTTTTGAAAAAATTAAACATCCGCTCTCATTAGAGTTTAAAAAATAAATGATAGAATTACCAGCTAAATACGATGAAGCATCACGGCCCATCGGTGTATTTGATTCCGGTGTTGGAGGATTGACTGTTGTGAAAGAGCTCAACAGGCTTTTACCAAACGAAAAAATAATATATTTTGGCGATACAGGCAGAGTTCCTTATGGTAATAAGTCAAAGGAAACCATTGTACATTATTCCCTGCAGGTTGCATACTTTTTGATGAAAAAGAAAATAAAGATGCTGGTTGTAGCCTGTAATACGGCTTCATCCGTTTCACTGCCAACGCTGAAGAGGCATTTTCACATTCCCATAATTGGAGTAATAGAACCGGGCGCAAGGTCCGCAATTGAAACTACTAAAAAAAATAAAATAGGCGTAATCGGAACTCTCGGGACAGTACGCTCTAATGCTTACAAAAAGGCATTGAAGAAGATCAAAAGTTCAGTTAATGTATTCCAGGATCCCTGTCCCCTGTTTGTTCATCTCGCTGAAGACGGCTGGAACAGGAACAGGATAGCGCAAATGGTAGCCGATGAATATTTGAAGCCAATGAAAACTAAGAATATTGATACACTCATACTTGGCTGCACTCACTACCCATTATTAAAAGATGTGATACAGAAATCAGTAGGCAATAAAGTTGAGCTCATAGATTCAGGTAAAGAAACAGCCAAAGAAGTAAAGCGAATTCTTGAAAAGAAAAATCTTGTGAACAAACATAAAATGACAGAGAAGAATCACTCAGTATTTTACGTATCTGACTTTCCGCATAAATTTAAGGAAGTAAGCCAAAGATTTTTATCAAAAGAACTAAAACATGTGCATAAAGTAATTTTATAAATAGAATATATGACTGAACAGGAAATACTTCAGATATTTAAGGATTCAGGCGCTCTGCTTGACGGACATTTTGTTCTAACATCAGGTAATCACTCACCCCATTACATAGAAAAATTCCGTGTACTCGAGCGTCCCCGATATACCGAAATGCTGTGCAAAGAACTTGCGGAAAAATTCATAAATGATAACATTACCCTTGTTGTTGGCCCAATGACAGGAGGAATATTACTTGCATATGAAGTTGGTAAAAGGCTGGATACAAAAGCTATTTTCACTGAACGTGTAGAAGGTAAAATGAAATTCAGGCGCGGATTTGAAGTGAAGCCTGATGACAGGATATTAATAGTGGAAGATATCATTTCAACCGGAGGCAGCGTTAATGAAGTCATTGAAGAAATAAGAAGATTTAAAGCAAAGATTGTGGGTATTGGCTGCTTAGTTGACAGGTCCGGTGGAAAAGTGGAATTTGGGGTACCTTTAAAGCCATTGGTCAGAATGGATGTAGTAGCTTTTAAGCCCGATGAAGTTCCTGAATGGCTATCAAAAATCCCCGTAACTAAACCAGGAAGTACTAATAAATAGTCTCATTTAGTATTCTTTTACCAGCACTTTTTTGAAGTCGCTGGATATATCAACGCCAAGCCACTGCTCCGCTTCCATTTCATCATAAAAAAAGAGCAGCTTATACCCCCTGTTGAAAGACGCATTTTCAAAAAAATCGTTATTGGATTTATTCTCAGGAACATCGATTATTGCAAACTGAAGGTATTTTGACTCCTCCCTGAAATTTTCTATTTCCTGAAGTCCGTTGAATACACCAAACCTGCCCTTAAATTTGCGCAGGTCAACCATAATTTTCGAGATCCCGTTCTCATCAATCACTTTATCCATGTCGGCGGATATTTCGCGGAATTTTTCCACAGGATACTCACCTTCCAGAACTACTTTCAAAAAATCATCATTAATATTGTAATTAATAACATACTTCATAATATTCTGCAATTAATGTATGATAATAACATATAAAAATAATATATTATCATCCCTGTATCAAGATAAAACACAATGAATCTTATCACCAACAGTCTTTTAACATATTGAAAATATAAAATCAATTTTGGCATATTAATTTTGAAAAAGAAAAACAATTATTTTTAAAATTAAAATTAAGATATGCTATCATCATTATTTGCTGATAAAATAATAAAATGGAACCGTGAAACGGCCCAAAAGAAAAGTGAAGTTTCTGATATACAGCATTTGGGGTTTCCAGAAGAAAACAAAAAAAGTGACCTGCGAACCTTTGATTCCTCTCATTATTCTTCAGAAGTATTCAAAAACGAAGAAAATGCCGGAATAATAGAATGTTTATAGGTTAATCCAAAATTATCTTGAATTTTCAAAATGTACCACATTGACCTTGAGTCCTATAGAAAAGTGCATCGATTCCAACAATTTCCGTTATAATTGAAAAAACACGTTTTTTTAATAGGTAATAACAATACATTGATTATTGGCTGACATAAAACTATATTTGTGTTTGTTTTTACCTAAATTTCAATGAAAACTCGCTAGACGATAGTTTCAGCGCATAAAGAGAGGTTTAACTAATTATGGGTTTAATGAATAAGCTGCGCGATAAGACGCACATTATTCTGATAATATTGATACTGGCATTTCTTGCTACAATTGTATTTGAGTGGGGAATGGATTACCTCGGATTAAGGGGCGGACAGGTAACAGAACTTGGTTCAGTTAATGGTCAGGAAATAAAGTACGCAGATTTTGAAAGTCAGGTTAACTTTGCAATTGAACAGCAGAGGCAGCAGACCGGCGAAGATCCGGATGAAAACCTCATCAAGATGATAAGAGACCAGGTTTGGGATCAGATGGTAACTCAAATTCTGGCTGAGCAGGAAATTAAAAGACTTGGCATAACGGTTACTAACCAGGAGATTCTTAATTGGGTATATAATTCACCACAAACGCTCCCCGATGTCATTAAGAGGAATTTCATTGATTCAACAGGCCAGTTTAATATGGCTGTTTATCAGCAGGCACTTACAACCAAGACACCTGAAGTCACAAAGTTCTGGGCACAAGTTGAGGAGTATCTTAAACAAACACTTTTATCCCAGAAATTACAAAGCGTGATAACCGGCACTGTCAGGGTTACAGAAGGCGAAGTGATGCAGAGATATAAGGATGAGAATATTAAGGCTTCGTTTGATTATGTTTTTCTGGATGCCAACAGTATTATGGACGCTCAGATCCAGGTTTCAGATGATGACATGAAAAATTACTACGAGAATCACAAAGATGATTTTAAGCGCGAGAAATCAGCGAAGCTGAGATATGTTCTCTTCCCCGATATAGCAACAATGGAAGATACTGCCTCTACTGAAAGAATGATCAAGGCATTCACAAAGGATCTGAAAAAGCTTGTTCCGGGAGACTCGACAACATATGGAGTGGTGAACGATAACTCAACATCAAAGTTCACAAATAATTTCGTCAAACCAAACGAAATTTCACCTGATGTAGCAGCTTTCCTTTTTTCAGCAGGAAAAGATAGTGTCTCAGAAGTTATCAGGGCATCTGATGGTTTCCATATGGTAAGGCTTCTGGATTCAAAAGAAGGTGCAGAAACTTTCAGCAACGCTCAGCACATACTTATCAATTTCGGAACAGATACTAACGCGGCAAAAACCAAAGCAGAACAGATCGCGCAGAGACTGAGAGGCGGCGAAGATTTTGTTAAGTTAGCAGCTGAAAACTCAGATGATGCATCTAACAAATTCAAAGGCGGAGACCTTGGATGGTTTGGCAAGGGCGCAATGGTTAAAGAATTTGAGGATGCTGTAAACAGTGCCGTTATTGGAAGTATTGTCGGTCCCGTAAAGACTCAATTCGGATACCATATAATAAGAGTGAAAGGCAAACAGAACAAAGAATTCAAATTTGCAGATATAAAGAAGAATGTTACCGCTTCTCCTAAGACCAAAGATGCCGCAAGAAAACGGGCTGAAGATTTTTCATTCGTTTCAAAAAAAGGGAACCTAGATGAAGAAGCAAAAAAACTTGGATTGCAGGTTGTAGATATTCCCAGTTATGTTACCAAAGGCGCATTTATCCCGGGAGCGGGACAGAATAATTCGGTGATAAAATTCGCGTTAGATGAAGAAAAGGGCACTGTCAGTGATCCTATTAAAATTCAGACAGGATATGCAGTTTATGTTATTACTGAAAAATTTCCAGAAGGATATTATTCATTTGATGAATTAAAAGTACAGCAGCTGCCTTTGCTAGTTAAGACTGAAAAGAAACTTGATGCCTTAAAACAGCAGGCGGCAGATCTGAAATCAAAGATACAGGGCGGCGATATAAATTCTCTTAAAAGCGTTAATCCTCAAATAGCTGTCCAAAGAGCTGATACAGTAACAGTATCAGTTCCCTCTCCGCAAATTGGGGCGGATTTTGATTTTTCAAGTGCGGTATACAAATTACAGAATGGCCAGATCTCTGAACCGATTAGAACAGCAAGGGGCTATTATATTGTCCAAATGAGAAACATTTCTGCATTTGACCAAAATGCGTATCAGCAGCAGTTTGAAACTATGAGAACAGCTATTATTAACCAGAAAAAACAATCAATTGTGCAGGATTGGTTAACCGAAATGAAAGAAAAAGCGGTGATTGTAGATAATAGGGATAAAATGTTCAGATAAAATAAATTTTAAATGATTATTGCAATTTAAATCCGTTAAAGTTAATTTGCTTTAATTTAAGGCTGTTAATCAAATCAGACGGCGACATTTGAAGAAGAATTTATTAACATTTTTGATTTTTATGGGTTCAATTAGTTTTTTGAACCCATATTTTTTATTTAGTCAGCCAGAGCGTGACAAGATATCTGCTTTTGACGGTTCAGGTAGATTTACACTTCAGGTTTACGGCACATATGTTTCTGCAGCTGAACTTCAGAACAATATTAAATCAAATATTTCATTTATAAGAGATGCTTCAATCGAACTTAAAGGCGGATATGGCTATGGAGCTGAAGTGACTTATAATCCCAACATAACTGATTTTGATGTTATGTTTTATCTTTCCAGTGAATACCTGAAAGTGAAGGATGATGAACTGCTTCTGAGATTTGAAAACGATTCAGCATCATCCGTAGTAAGATTTACCGAAGAATACAATATGCTTCCGTTTGAAGCAGGCCTGAAATGGAATCTGCCTGTCAGCACCGAGAGATTCAGGATATATATAGGGGGTGGGGCCGGAATTTATTTCGGTAACCGTAAGAGATCGGTTGGCCCATACACAACTTCTGCTATTTCAAGAAAAGCCGGAGTGAGTATGAATGTCCTTGCCGGCCTGGAATATTTTGTAGAAAGGAACTTATCACTGGATTTTGAGTTTAAGTTCAGAGAGGCCACTTTCGAGTCGCAGGATCGGTTTGATGTTGATTATGTAACTATAAACGGTAATGTTTATAATATGGATAATCCGGTTTATTCGAGGCTTCTTATAGACGGAACCAGACTCTCAATTGGTCTGAAATATCATTTTTAGAATAATTTATACAGTATGAAGAAAGTTATTTTCGCAATATTGCTGATTGGCACAGTTGTTATATTTCCTTCACACAACTTGACAACAAAAGAATACAATAATAAATCACGTTTTGCCAAAGATCATATTATTGTTAAATTAAAAAAACAGAATATTAATATTGCTGCCTCACTATCAATTGGTAATTCTTACGAAGAAACTCTAAAAAATGTTTTTGCCTCACAGAATATTGAGCTCAAAAGGCTGAAAGTACTTTTCCCCAGAGATTTAAAAAGAAATATCTCCCTTTACAATAGATATGAACTTGAAACATATTTTATCGCTTATTTTGAAAGCAATACAGATATACCTGCACTTTGTAAAAGGATAAGCATGGAGGACCGGGTAGATTTTTCGGAGCCTGATTTCATAGGTGAATCAGCCGGGATCAAAGGCACCTCCATAACTCCAAACGACAATTTTTTCGGAAGGCAGTGGGGATTACATAACGATGGTTCACAGCGAACGACAACCGGAAAAACCGGAAAAGCCCGTGCGGATATGAATGTTCTGAAAGCATGGGATATTGCCACAGGCAGCAGTGATATCATTGTTGGCATAATGGATTCTGGTACTAAGATCGATCATCCTGATCTTAATGGCAGAATTTGGGTAAATAATGAAGAAGTTAAGAACGGTAAGGATGATGATGGAAACGGATTTGTTGATGACATTAACGGATACAATTTCGCTTACGATAACCCAAATGTAAAAGATGACGGAGGACATGGAACAAACATAGCCGGTACCATTGGAGCATCCACGAATAATGAACTTGGCTACGCAGGGATAGACCAGAAGTGTAAATTAATGATCTGCAAAAATCTGGATGATGAAAACCTTGGTGAATATTCCTGGTGGTCCGCATCGCTTTATTATGCTTCCAACAACGGAGCCCGTGTATTAAATATGAGTGAAGGCGGATATGACTATTCCAAAACACTTGAAAATGCAATAAATTATGCAAGCGATGCAGGATGTATTATTATTGCAAGTATGATGAATAAAAACAATGGCGATACTTATTATCCCGCAAGTTTTAAGAATGTTCTTGCTGTTGGTGCCACAGATACTGATGACAGCAGGTGCAGAGAATTTACCTGGGGTGGCGGCAGTAACTGGGGTAGACATATAGCGGTCGTAGCGCCCGGAAACAAGATTTACGGACTTGATTACAAAGATAATTCTAATTACGATGTTTACTGGAGCGGTACATCTCAAGCAACTGCCTATGTGAGCGGTATAGCAAGCGTTTTGCTTGGACAAGATCCTTCGAGAACTAACAAGGATCTCAGGGAAATCATTACACAAACTGCAATTGACCAGGTTGGCGACCCCAGAGAAGACAAAGCAGGTTTTGATGAGTATTACGGTTATGGCAGGGTTGACCTGTATGAAGCTCTTAATTATGGAACTTATTCAAGCGGCAAGAAAGAAAAAGTGAAAGAACAAATAGATCAGAACTATCAGCAGAATGACAGGGATAATGATAAAAATGGTAACAGTACCCGAGCCAAAGCAAACGATGAAAACGAAAGCCCCAAGGACCGCAATAAGAAAAATGACAGAGCAAAAAAGCCCAAAGCGGACGACCGTTAGAATTTAAATGACTGCCTTTACATACAAACTAATTTAGCATCAAATGCTCAATATAGATTTTTTGAGATCTGCAATAGAAGGAAATGGGTTCATTTCAAAAGTCTATTATTTAGATGAACTGGATTCCACTAATTCGTTCGCATCAAAAAGGGAGATCCCTTCGGATTCGCTGATTATTACCAGCTATCAAACTGCCGGCAAAGGACGATTAAACAGGAAATGGGAATCAGAAAAGAACATGAATCTTACTTTCTCCATCAAAAAATACCTGCCGCTATCCCCCGCCGAGAATCATTTTGCAGTATGCTATTTTTCTTATTATGTATTCGCGGCGATTTGTGATGAATTGAAAAAATGCGGGGTTCTTTTTCCGGATAATGATTTATACATAAAATGGCCAAACGATATTATGTATGGAAAAATGAAACTTTCGGGAATTTTGATTGAATCAAAATTGCCGAGCAATGAGTTTGTGATTGGAATTGGAGTCAACTGCAATCAAAGAACATTTCCAGAAGGGATTAACGCGGTTTCACTTTCCGAAATAACCGGAAAGAAAATTGATATGAATAGACTGCTACTGGGTATGCTGAATAATTTCTCGGTTAATTTTACTGAAATATTATCTTCTAATTTCAATATAATATTCGGAAAATGGAAAAATTCAACGAATATTATTGGAAAATTATGCAGTTTAGATACCGGCAACGGGCATGTAAGTAATGGTAAAATTATAGATTTAAATTTTGATGGCAGTATAACAATTCAGGAAGAATCCGGTTTGACGAAATATTTCAGCGGAGATATGCGGATAGTCAGTTTCTTGTAGCAAAATTGCCCCTATAGAGGACAAAATAACTTGATTTTAGTTTATTTTTTCAATATTTTTGAAGTTTGAAATTTAAGGGTAGGTAGCGAAGTGGTTAAACGCAACAGACTGTAAATCTGTCGGCTCATGCCTTCGGAGGTTCGAATCCTTCCCTACCCACTGGAAAAAAATTGCTTCAAAGTTTCGACATAAGTTCTTTAATTTCTTCTTGCTGATGTAGCTCAGTTGGTAGAGCACTTCCTTGGTAAGGAAGAGGTCACCGGTTCAATCCCGGTCATCAGCTCTCCGTTTTATTTTTATTGAGCAAATACGCAGCAGGATTTTTCTTTGCGGGTAAACCGCAAGTTCTTTGATGGAAAACAGATTTGATTAGCGGGAGTAACTCAGTTGTAGTCATCCCGCAAGCGGGATTGGTCGCGGGTTCTTTAATAAAAATATTGATTTGATTAGCGGGAGTAACTCAGTTGGTAGAGTCACAGCCTTCCAAGCTGTTGGTCGCGAGTTCGAGTCTCGTCTCCCGCTCAACATGTTCTACGTTTATGTATTGAAAAGCGTACAGTACGATAGATTCTATATCGGACAAACCATGGATCTTGAAGAACGCTTAAAATGGCATAACTCGCCAAGAGCGAGATGGACAAAAAGATATCAGCCCTGGGAAATAGTTTACAAAGAGACATTTGCCACACGATCAGAAGCGATTCTCAGAGAAGCAGAGCTGAAAGCATTAAAAAATATTCGATCGTTCTTAAATTTATAAGTTGGTAGAGTCGTCCCGCCTGATGCGGGATCTCGCGCTCAACATAGATTTAGATCATCACATAAAACTCACTGGTAACAGACAATTCAAAATTTTCAGGTTGTGATCACTTTCACAATTCCTTAAATAAGACAAGTATAACAAAAGATATAATACTACAATGGCAAAAGACGGAAGATTAATAATAGTTCTTGAATGCACCGACTGCAAAAACAGGAACTACAGCGCAACTAAAAACAAGACCAAACATTCCGGCAGAGTAGAGTACAAGAAGTTCTGCAGGTTCTGCACAAAACGCACACTTCACAAAGAAACCAAATAAGTCAACAGGGCTAATACGTCAGTGGCTCAATTGGTAGAGCAGCGGTCTCCAAAACCGCAGGTTGGGGGTTCGAGTCCCTCCTGACGTGCAACATTCTCTGAAATTAAGATCGCAGGAAACGGAGTAGTAATTTGAAAAACAAGATAATCGGCTTCTTTACAGATATAGTAAAGGAAATGAAAAAAGTTACATGGCCAAAAAGAGAAGAGCTCAAAGAGTCAACAATGGTTGTTATTGCAACCTCTTTGATCTTCGCAATTTTTGTTTATGCCGTCGATAAGGTTATTAATGAAGGCTTAAAAATAATATTCTAATGGATATGGTTGAAGAAAACGTTGAAGCACCAGTTACGGCACCCGGCAAAAAATGGTACGCAGTCAGGACAATAACCGGGCATGAAAAAAGAGTCAAAAATTATCTTGATACAGAAATTACAGAGCTTGCTTTAGAGAATAAGATTTCACAGGTTCTCATACCTGAAGAAAAAGTTTTTGAAGTAAAAGGCGGCAAGAAGAAAATTAAATACAAAAACTTCTTCCCCGGTTACGTGCTTGTTGAAGCTACCCTTGATAAAGAAGTTGTTAAGCTTCTTTCACATGCTCCAAGCGTATTGAAAATGGTTGGCGATAAGAACGAGGCCATTGCATTAAGAGAAGATGAAGTTAAGAGGATAATCGGCAGGATCAACGACTCTGATGAAAAGGAAAAGATCGATATGCAGTTCGAAAAAGGCGACCTTATCAAAGTTGTAAGCGGGCCTTTTGTGAACTTCAACGGCACCATCAACGAGATCAATCTCGAAAGGATGAAAGTTAAAGTTATGGTAAGCATCTTCGGAAGGAAAACACCGATAGAGCTTGATTTCGCACAGATAGAAAAAGAGAAATAATTACCTTTCCAGTTCTCCCTGGTCAGGCTAATACAAATATTACGCACTCACAGTAAACTTAAGGATACAATAATTTAAAATGGCAAAAAAAGTAGTAGGATTCGTAAAGCTTCAGATTCCTGCAGGACAAGCCACAATGGCTCCGCCGGTTGGACCGGCTTTGGGTCAGCGCGGCGTGAACGGTATGGAATTCTGCAAGCAATTTAATGCTAGAACGTCGAAAGACCAGGGCCTGATAATTCCGGTTGTTATTACGGTTTATTCGGACAAGTCTTTCACATTCATTACCAAGACTCCCCCTGCTGCCGTGCTGCTCCTGAAGGCTGCAAAGCTTGATAAAGGCAGCGCCCAGTCCAACCGTAACAAAGTTGGAAAGGTCACCCGCAAACAGGTTGAAGATATTGCCACGCTTAAGATGAAAGATCTTAACGCAAGGACAGTAGATTCGGCTGCAAAGGTGATAGCCGGTACTGCAAGAAGCATGGGTATAACAGTAGAAGGATAAGACAATGAAAGTAACCAAAAGAAGAAAAGAAATAAACAGCAAAGTTGACCTCAAGAAGGAATATACAATTGCTGAAGCCGTAACAAGGCTTAAAGAAGCATCAAAAGCGAAATTCAATGAGTCTATTGATATTGCCATGAAGCTTGGCGTTGACCCGAGACAGGCAGACCAGCTTGTAAGGGGCACCGTAGCGCTTCCGCATGGTACCGGAAAAACTGTGAGAGTGCTTGTAATTGCTAAACCTGAAAAACAGGAAGACGCAAGGAATGCAGGCGCAGACCATGTAGGTTTTGAAGACTACCTCAAGATGATCTCCGAGGGTTGGGCAGATTGCGACGTTATTATCGCTGCTCCCGATACTATGAGCGAGCTTGGAAAAATGGGTAAAGTACTAGGTCCAAAAGGCCTGATGCCTAACCCTAAGAGCGGAACTGTTACAAATGATATCGCTAAAGCTGTAAAGGAAGTTAAAGCCGGAAGGATCGAATTCAGGGTTGATAAAGCGGGGATAGTTCATGCATGTTTGGGTAAAGCTTCATTTGAACCCGCACAGCTTGAAGATAATATCCACACTTTTATTAACCAGGTACTGAAAATGAAACCTGCAACGGCAAAGGGCCAGTATGTAAGAAGCGTAACACTTTCGAGCACAATGGGCCCCGGACTTTCGATCAGCAGGAACGAATTAGCAGCACATTAATTTTATAAAGAAACCAGACTTTCATGACTAAGCAGGATAAAGAACAATCAGTTCTTGAAATAAAAGAAAAGCTCGAAAAGGCATCCAGCATCTATTTGACGGATTTCAGCGGATTAACTGTTGCTGAAACCAACCAGCTGCGGGATGAATTCTTCGATGCCAAGGTTGAATACAAGGTACTAAAGAACACTTTAGTTAAAAAAGCACTGGAGCAGGAAGGCGGCAAGTTCAGCGCCCAGAGCGAAAAGCTTGGTGAATTTTTAAAAGGGCCAACCGGCGTCATCTTTGCTTTTGATGACCCTGTATCCCCTGCCAAGATCATAAAGAAGTTTTATGATAAGGGCGAAAAGCCGAAGCTGAAGCTCGCTTTAGTTGAAAATGTTGCTTACGAAGGTAAACAGCTCAATGAGCTCGCATCACTGCAGAGCAAACCTGAGCTTATTGCTGCAATAGTTGGAAGCCTGAATGCGCCGATATCGGGTATCGTGGGCTCAATCAACGCGGTAGTAAGAGACCTTGCTTCACTTATTGAAGAAGTAGGCAAAAAACAGAACGCAAATTAAAAATAAATCAAATAATTAAGGAGATACATCAAAATGTCTGTAGTAGAAGAATTAGTTGAAAAAATAAGTAACCTTACACTTACTGACGCTGCTGAATTAAAGAAAGCACTGGAAGATAAGTTCGGCGTTACAGCTGCTGCACCTGTTGTAATGGCAGGAGCTACCGGCGGTGCTGCACCTACCGCTGCTGCTGAAGAAAAGACAGAGTTCTCGGTTGTGCTTGTTGATGCAGGCGCTTCAAAGATCAATGTTATCAAAGCAGTTAAAAATGCTACAGGCCTCGGCTTAACAGAAGCTAAGGGTCTTGTTGAAAGCGCACCGAAACCGGTTAAAGAAGGCTTACCAAAAGCTGACGCTGAAAAGCTGAAAGCTGAACTGGAAGCTGCCGGCGCAAAAGTAGAATTAAAGTAATTATTAAAACAAGAACGAATTCTATTCCAAGCATAGGTTCTCGCTGAAACCTATTAATTCAAAAAATACGTAAATTCATTAATTTTAGACAAGCCATGTTCTAATGGCTTGTCTATTACCTATTTATATAAACCCCCACCGGGAGGTCATAAAAATGCCAATAGACATATCTAAATTCAATTTCAACGGAGAGCGTATTTATCTATCCAAATCAGGGAAACAGCCTGATGCTCCGGACCTGCTTAATGTGCAGATCCAGGCGTTCAAGGATTTCCTGCAGGAAGATGTTGCGCCTTTCGAAAGAAAAGATACAGGAATGCAGGCTGTTTTTCTTCGTAATTTTCCTATTACAGACTCGAGGGAAACTGCGCTTCTTGAATTCATCGAATACTATTTAGAAAAACCGCAGTACTCCATCCGTGAGTGCCAGGAACAGGGACTTTCTTACGCAGTTTCGCTTAAAGCAAAGCTCAGGCTTTCAACCAAGCCAAACAAGGAAGCCAAAGAATACTCAAACGCTGTTGAGCAGGATGTATATATGGGTAATATCCCTTATATGTCACCCTACGGCAGTTTTGTTATCAATGGCGCGGAGAGAGTAATTGTTTCCCAGCTTCACAGGGCTCCGGGCGTTGTATTCAGCGAATCCGTTCACCAAAACGGAACTAAGCTCTACTCGGCAAGGATCATTCCGATGAAGGGTTCATGGGTTGAATTCACAACCGATATCAATAACTGCCTGTTCGCATATATTGATAGAAGGAAGAAATTCCCCGTAACTACAATTTTAAGGGCTTTGGGTTATTCAACCAATGAAGAGATTCTCGATCTGTTCGGGCTTCTCGAGGTTGTTGAAAAGAAAGACCTGAAGAACTTCATGGGCAAACAGCTCAGCGATGACCTTATCGATAAGGAAACAGGCGAGCTGATAGCTGAAAAAGCTACAGAAGTTGATGAAGAGCTGATCGAGAAGATCAACAAATCAGCAATTTCAAAGATCAAGCTCTTTAAGTCCGATAGGCCTTA
>JBHEKV010000124.1:0-8916 GCA_041859235.1 Ignavibacteria bacterium
TATATAACACTATATGATAACTCCGAAAAATATTGCAAGCCGACTATAAAAAATTTCTCCAGCCTTCAGTAATATCAAAGCTGGCAAATATTGAGCTTAAAGCCAAGTTTGTTGTAGAAGGTTTTATAGCCGGTTTGCATAAATCACCTTACCATGGCTTTAGTGTTGAATTCGCCGAACACCGCCAGTACATGCCGGGCGATGATCTTAAATATCTTGACTGGAAGATACTTGGCAGAACCGACCGCTATTATATCAAACAATTTGAAGAGGAAACCAATTTAAAGTCATACTTAATTGTTGACTCCAGCCGCTCTATGCATTTCCGTTCATCGGATAGCGCGCTCGCGCCGAGATCTGCTTTTGGCAAATTGTTCAGAAAGAAAGAACAGCAGAACACTCCGGCCAAAAGCAATATCACAAAACTTGAATACGCAACATACATTGCTGCATCGCTTGCGGTACTTATGAATTTCCAGAAGGACGCGGCGGGTCTGGTTGTATATGATGAGGCTATTAAGACATTCATACCGCCAAAAGCTACAAGCCAGAACCTGAAACAAATTCTGAACCAGCTATCGGCAATTGTACCGTCAGGCAAAACCAACACTGCTTCGGCATTGAACATTGTTGCCGAAAGAATAAAGCGCAGGGGTTTGATAATAATAATGAGCGATCTTTTTGATGACCAGAAAGCTGTAATTAACGCATTAAAGCATTTCCGCCATAAAAAAAACGAAGTGATAGTATTCCAGGTACTTGATCCTCTTGAAATGAGCTTTGCAATTGACTCACCCACCATTTTTAAGGATATGGAAACAAGCAAAGAAATGCTTTCGCAGCCAATTTCTGTTATGAATTCATACCAGGATGCTGTAAAGGAATTCATTGACACATATAAAACTGCATGCTTATCTAACAATATAGATTACGTTCTTCTCTCAACTGAAACTCCTTTTGATACTGCCCTGCTTGAGTACCTGAACAAGCGCAAACGCCTGAATTGATAAGCATACCATCTGCACAATTCTCCTATCCCAAAATGCCTGAAAAATTTGTATATTTGATTAAACTTTCACGGAATTTGCTTGTCTAACCTATAGAAAACACGAAATAAGGCAAAAATCATGCATTATGCGTTAAAAAATACTGTATATAATAGCGGAATATTGACTATTCTCGCACTTTTTTTATTTACCTTACCCTCATTTTCACAAAATCAGGATAGTTTGCTCGAAAAGATAAAGGATATTGACATATCTTTAAACGAGCCGCCGGACAGCGAAGAGAATCTGTTCATGAATACAGTTTCATTCCAGTCATTTTATGATGTGCTCACACCTATGGGCGAGTGGATCCAGATAACAAAGGAAGATATTGATGAAGACCTGAGCGATGGCGAAGGTGAAGGCAGATATTCATCGGCGTATTACCAGGAAGATGATTTCCTTTTCATTTGGAAGCCAAGTGTTGAAAGCAACTGGAGACCATATTCAAACGGCAAATGGGAATACACTGATCATGGCTGGCTGTGGGTATCTAACGATAAATGGGGAAATTCCACATACAATTACGGCAGGTGGTGGAACTCACCCAAATACGGATGGGTATGGCTGCCGGGTTACACATGGGCACCCGCGTGGGTAAGATGGAGAGTTACAAATGACGGCAATCACGTTGGGTGGGTACCGCTTTCTCCAAAGGCGAAATGGAAAAGTGAGACCGGAATAACTGATAAAACTTACGCTTACAGTAATAAAGATGCAGACTGGGTTTTTGCGGATAACAATACTTTTGTAAGTGATATTACTCCTTCAAAAATCACGGCACAGAATGAAAACTCAGCTTTAATTAAGAATTCAACCGGAATAACAAGCATTACGGCTGAAGATGATATCATAATAACGAAAGGTCCGGATGTAAATAAGATAGAAGAAAAAACCGGGAAGAAATTCAACCGCAAAAGGTTAAGATTTTCCAGGGGGAAAAACAGCACAGTTATAGGCGAAAACGAAGTGACTGTTGCGAAAGAAAACTTCGACCGCTCAGGCGGTCAGAAATTCCAGAAGGGCAAACCTGATAAATTCCGCAAGAGTGATAAAGTAAAGAAGATAATCCGCAAGAAGAAGAACAGGAATCTGCCGCCTCCGAACCGGAATAAATGATCTCATAATTTTGATCCCGCTTTAAAAGCGGGATTTTTTATGTAAACATGTATGTTAATTCTTCTAATAACATCAGATTAATTAAATAAAAGTATATTTTTATATAGATTGTTACAATTCAATTTTTGCCATAATTTCGCCGTAATATGAAAAGAATATTAATTGGTTTACTGTTTATTTCCGCCGGGCTATTTGCACAAAACCTGCACCAAAGATTTGATGGTGTCAGTTTCACTATTAACGGAAACAATTCCGTTAACCCGTTTAACGGCGGGATCGAGATCCCGCGATACCAGTTCATAGATATTGACGGCGATAATGATGTTGATCTTTTTATTTTTGATAGAGATACAACGCTGAATTTCTATAAGAATGAAGGTTCACCTTCTGTGCCTCTTTACAGATTATACTCCACAAGATACCAGGGTTTGAATATCAGGTATTGGTTCAAATTCGCTGATCTGGATGGCGATAACGATGTTGATCTTTTCTGCGGCGGTGATTCACAGCGTGTGCGTTATTATAAAAATACAGGTTCAATTGCCAACCCAACTTTTCAGCTGCAGCTGTACGGTGTAAAAACAGATGTGGGTGATTATATGGGAAGTGAATCAGCGAGCATCCCTACAATTGTTGATATTGACGGCGATGGCGACCAGGATTTCCTGACGGGAAGCTCAACCGGTGAAGTAACTTATTATCAGAACATCGGTACGGTACAGAACTTCACTTACAAATTCATAACAGCAAGATTTGCAAACATATTAATTATTGGCGGAGCGGACGACCCAAAACACGGGGCAAGCTCAATTACCTTTGGTGATATAGACGGTGATAATGATAAAGACCTGTTTTGGGGTGACCTGTTTGGGCTCAGCATTTATTATATAAAAAACACCGGCACAGCACAGAATTTCCAGTGGACAACCATTGATACAAACTCTCCCCCGCCGAATTATTATTTCAGCGGCGGCTTTAATATGCCGGGAATTTACGATATTGATAACGACGGAAGAAATGATTTCTTTATTGGGGTGCTGATAGGCTCGAAGACCATAAATAATTTTGTTTACTACAGGAATATGGGTCCGTTGAACAATCCCTCATTCACAAAAATAACAGATAATTTCATTTTATCTGCTGATATGGGTTCATATAGTTATCCATCACTGGCAGATATTGATAATGACGGCGATAAGGATATGTTCATAGGCTGCGATAGGTCTGTGGGATTTTACCGAAATACCGGAACATCAACAGCGCCGGCGTTCACGCTTGTTACAGACAGCCTTCCGCTTAACATAACCAATTTTAATTTTGCTCCTGCGATCGGCGATCTTGATGGTGACGGTAAAAAAGATATGGTGCTGGGATATTATTCACTGGCACGCTTAAAGTATTTCAGGAATACAGGCACTCTTGCTAACCCGGTTTTTACTCTAACTGCTTCGCAAATGGATACGATGAACCTCTCACAGGCAAGCGCTCCCTGTTTGGCCGATCTTGATAACGACGGCGATCTCGATCTGCTTGCTGGTAATTCCGGCGGCAAATTAACTTATTACAGAAATAACGGAAGCGCAGCTTCATTCAATTTTCAGTTCATATCAAACAATTATGCCTCGGTGAATGTTGGCAATGATGCTTCGCCTTCATTGGGTGATCTTGATGGAGATGGCGATCTTGATCTGCTTGTTGGCAATCGTTTGGGACAAATTGCGTTCTACAGAAATACCGGCAGCGTTTCATCTCCTGTTTTTACTTTCGTTACATCAAATTATGCGGGAATAAATGCGTTTCAGAATTCAGTACCAGCCATTGTTGACTTGAACAGCGATACTGACCCTGACCTGATATTGGGTAACATTAAGGGCGGTTTATATTTTTATGAAAACTGGGATGTATTTGGCATACAGCAGATTGGAAGCGAAATTCCGCAGGAATTTTCGCTTTATCAGAATTACCCTAATCCGTTTAATCCAGCGACAACTATAAAATTTGATATAAAGGCAGAAGGCAAAAGTGAAAATGCAAAAATCAATTTGACAATATTTAACTTGCTTGGAAAAGAAGTTGCGAATTTGGTAAACGGAGAACTCTCCCCCGGTACATACGAAGTGGATTACGATGCGTCAAATCTGCCAAGTGGTGTGTATTTTTATAAACTGGTTAGCGGCGAGTTTAGTGAATCGAAGAGAATGGTATTGGTGAAGTAACAAGTATAGCCATCCCGCTAAGCAGAAGCGCGGGACTGCAAAAAACGCAGAAAGTAAAAAGGCAAAAAGCAAAAATGTAAAATTCTGGCTTCACATATAGAACAAGGGGCTGCAGCCCCTTGTTCTTGTATATAGATAATGTAAATTCAGATTATATCAGCTTCAGATCCTTCAATACTTCTTTAAGCTTATCTTTGTTCAGTTTAGACATTTTTGTTAACGGCAGCCTTAAGCTTTCTTCTATTTTTCCCATCATAGCAAGCGCCGTTTTTACAGGTATCGGGTTTGATTCATAGAAATTAGCTTTCATGAGTTCAAACAGCTTATAATGTATCTCCTGCGCTTTCTTTAAGTCACCGTTTAAGGCGGCGCGTGTCATTTCCGCATACTCTTTTGGTACTTCGTTGGAGATCACGGCAATAACGCCATCTCCGCCGGCGGTAATTATCGGCAATGTTAATGAATCCTCACCGCTTAAGACTGAAAAGTCCTTTGGCTTATGTTTTATTATCTGCATTATCTGTTCTAGGATATTAGAAGCTTCCTTTATGGCGATAATATTTTCAACATCTTCAGCAAGTCTTAATGTAGTTTCAGGCAGCATGTTTGATGCCGTTCTGCCGGGAACATTATACAGCACAGCTTTAATATCACACTCTTCTACAATTTTCTTAAAATGCTGGTAGAAGCCTTCCTGGGTAGGTTTGTTGTAATAGGGTCCAACCAAAAGAACCGCATCAGCACCTACCTCCTTGGCATCCTTGGTAAGCTCAATTGAATCGGCAGTTGAATTTGTTCCCGTACCGGCAACAACAGGCAGTTTACCGGCATTCTGGTCAACAACAATTTCGATCACCCTTCTGCGTTCTTCGCGGGTCATAGTAGCTGATTCGCCTGTTGAGCCGCATGGCACAAGGAATTCGACCTTGCTTTTTATCTGCCACTCAACATGCGCGCGCAGTGATTTTTCATCAATTGTACCATTTGTTTTGAAAGGGGTAACTAATGCTGTACCTGTTCCGGTTAATTTATTCATACTGTTTGTGTAATTAATTTTCACAAATTTAGTTTTAAAAATGTACTTAAACAATTTATAAAGGGATGGGCTCACTTCGTGCCACGAATAGAAAAATGGGGAAACAAAGAAGATAAGTTGAGCTTTGGATACTTTAAATTAAATTAAAAAAACCAATTTCGTGGCACGAATATCTTCTATTCATTTACTCGTTCCACGAAAATAGTTTCTATAATACTTCCTTGTTTTTGAGAGTAATCTACTTTTCCAAATTGGAAGAACATTAAATTCGTGGCACGAGGGTTATCACTTCAAGATGATCATTTTCTTGGTTTCCCTATACTCCCCTGCTTTTACAGAATAAAAATAAATACCTGAAGCAAAACCCGAGCCGTCAAAATCAATCTCGTAGGTCCCGGCGGGTTTACTGTAATAAGCTGAATAAATCAGTTGACCCAATATATCAAATACGTTAAACTCTAAATCAGATGATTTTGGCAAATCAAATTTAATTTTGGTAGTTGGGTTAAATGGATTTGGATAATTTTGATGAAGCATAAATCTATTCGGTATTTCTGAGCTGATATTGCTAATGCCAATAGGATTTATTTTTTTGGTTTTGAACACATACAGATATTGAGGGTTTGAATCTTTAAACGGAGGATTAAAAGCGTTACCGCAAACAATAAATGAACTGTCAATATTCTGATCAACACTATATGCAGAATACTCCAGTGAATCGTTATTATACGTTATCCTATCCCAAAGTTTAGTTCCTAAAGAATCAAAAGATACTAAATAACTTCCCGCGTCTTCATATATAGTTTGATGATATTTTCTGGCAACTAACACATACTCGTTTCTATATTTATTTTTTATTGCCATATCGCTATAATAATTGTCAATCACATACAAAGTATCACCATATATCTTAGACCATAACAAATTTCCAGAACTATCTGATCTAGTAATATAAATTTTAGAATTCCACTGAGCAAAATTTATGAAACCAAAAGACAAAAAACCTCTATCGAACGTTTGGAATACAGATTGTGCGCTCTCCGAATAATTAGAAGTACCATAATTCTTTTCCCAAATTACATTTCCATTTCCACTGATTTTCGCAAGATAAAATTGTAAGTTAGATGCCCCGGATACAATATATTGATTGTCTGCTATAGGTTTTATATTATGGCAATATCCTGAAATGCCTCTTAATCTCTTCCCCCATAAATAATTACCACTAGTATCTAATTTACCAATAAAACCTCCCCAGGACGAACCGCAAATTAATAATTTATTATCTGCTGATTTAGATACATTATAAATTCTTACAGTTGAATCATTAAAGTTTATATTCTTGGACCAGATTAGGGCACCATTTTGATTCAGTTTGTGAAGTGTTTGAAAATGTGAAAGTATAGTATAATAATATCCGTCAATTTCTACAATTGAAGTACCTTGAGCATTCCTATTAACCCAGAGCGTATCACCGTTTTGATCTAATTTCAAAATAAATCCTCCATCGAAAGTTTCACCTGCGATAACATAATTATTATCTGATGTACTTTTCACAGAATACCCGGAAGTGTAATCCCTGTTGAAATACAGTTTCTCCCACTCGATCCACTGGGAATAAATATTTAATGACACAAATTGGATTAATACTGTAAGAAGGGCAAACAAAGTAAATTTTTTCATTAAGAGGACTCCTTTTAATATTACTAATTTAAGTGATTTAAACGCATGTTTCAATGGAATTTTGAGAAAGAATTATTCATATTAACAGTTGTAAATTTTGAGTATTTTTGTAAATAATTTAAAATTCCATATAACAAAACACATACATGTCAGAAAAATATTTAAATTTAATAAATGGTGAGTGGGTTGAACCATCAACTGGAAAGTATATAGAAAACCGCAATCCAGCGGATAAAGATGACCTCATAGGTCTCTTCCCCGCTTCATCAGAAGAAGATGTTAATAAAGCTGTTGCAGCCGCCAAAGCAGCATTTGAAAAATGGCGTTTAGTACCCGCTCCAAAACGCGGTGATGTATTAAAAGTCGTTGGTGATATGATGCTCGCACAGAAAGATGATATATCATTCCAGATGACGCGCGAAATGGGCAAGGTGTTTGCTGAAACCAAAGGCGATACACAGGAAGGGATAGATACTGCTTATTATTCGGCATCTGAAGGCAGAAGATTATTTGGTCTGAATGCACCGAGCGAATTACCCAATAAAATGAATTTGAGTTTCCGAGTACCGATTGGCGTTGGCGGCTTCATCTGCCCGTGGAATTTCCCAATGGCAATTCCAACATGGAAACTCTTCCCCGCTCTTGTTTGCGGAAATACTGCGGTATTTAAACCGGCTGAGCTTACTCCAAAAACCGCACATACTCTGGTTGAAATTATTGACGCAGCAATGCGCGAAGTTTTGGGTAAAGATTATATTCCCGGTGTAATAAATTTAGTCCACGGTAAAGGCAGTGTTGTTGGCGAAGCGATCACAAACCACGAAGATATTGACTTAATTTCATTCACTGGCTCAACAGATGTTGGCAAACGCATTAATGCGGTTGCAGGCGCATCACTGAAAAGAGTATCACTTGAGCTTGGCGGTAAAAATGCGCAGATCGTTATGGATGACGCTAACCAGGATCTTGCCCTTGAGGCGGTTTTGTGGGGAGCATTTGGCACAACGGGTCAGAGATGTACGGCAACATCACGGTTGATTTTACATGAGAAGATCTATGATGAATTCATAAAGAAGCTTGTTGCAAAAGCAGGCAAACTAAGACTTGGTTATGGTAACGATAAAGGTGTTGATGTGGGTCCGTGTGTAAGTGAAAGTCAGCGCAACAGTGTAAATGAATATGTAGAGATCGGCAAAAACGAAGATAAAGCAAAACTTGTCCTTGGCGGCGAGTTCGCAACCGAAGGTACGCTTTCAGAAGGCTGGTTCTACAAACCAACAATATTTATTGATGTTACACCTGAGATGAGGATAGCAAAAGAAGAAATATTCGGGCCTGTACTTGCAGTTATAAAAACCACTGGACTCGAGGATGCAATTAACATTCTGAACAACACAAAGTACGGTTTATCCTCATCAATATTCACAAACAATGTAAATGATGCGTTCACTGCTGTGCGTGATATAAAAGCCGGCATAACATATGTAAACGGCGCAACAATCGGTGCAGAAGCTCACATGCCGTTTGGCGGAGTTAAACAGACCGGTAACGGTCACCGTGAAGGCGGCTGGACAGTGTATGATTTCTATACTGAATGGAAAGCTGTTTATATTGATTACTCTGGCAAACTGCAAAGAGCACAGATAGATAATTATTAAACAATTATCAATTTACAATCAGCAATTAACAATAAGCCGGTTTGAGCCGGCTTTTGTTTTATTTACAGTTTTATTGGAACAATCTGAGCCGGAAATTCCTTAAATAAAAGACAATAAAGTCCAATAATTAATAAATTTATCTTTAATTAAATTTAGCTTAT
>JBHEKV010000127.1:0-33324 GCA_041859235.1 Ignavibacteria bacterium
TATAACACTAAGAAGTTGTACGTAAGACGCCTGTTCGTGCGCCGGTCACTGCATCCGGGTTACTCGTTATGTGTTTTCAGGTAGTTATCAAGCGAGAAATGACCTGAACCTTCAAACAAAAAAAGTATAACAAGCGCAAAAACGATCACTGTCAGCTCAGCTTCGGGTCTAATAGACATAAAGCCTTTTGGGATCACAACAAAGATAATATTGCATAGTAAGACCGGCAGCTGAATTGCGGCGGCAAATCTTGTGAGAAGCCCAAAGAATATCAAGACTCCGCCAACCAGGTGGATGCCAATAATTGCGTGTGCGGCGGTCATGGTATAAAATCCAAAGCCGTACTGGTCAACTACCTGAACAACAGCGTTTTTGTTAGCAAGAAAGAATAATGCCTGCCATACCAGGACTGTACCCAGAAGTACACGGAAGAAATCCAGCCAGAGCGGGTGATGCTTTTCTGACCATACATCTATCTTATGAAGAAGGTACATTGTTCAGCCCCTCCTTTCACTCCAAAAATAACGAGGCTCTCATTATGGAAAAATGACAAATGATTATTAGAATTATGATTTATATCCTCAAAAGCGCTTTTTTTGCGGAATTTTAACTTGATATAAGTCAATTGATTTAATAAACCCAACAACTATTTTTGTTTAGATGAATAATAACTGAGTAAACATGAAAAACAAACATCTGTTCATACTGCCGCTGGTATTGATAAGTCTGCTTACGGGAATATTTTCCGGGTGGTTCCGCATCGGGTGGAATTTACCTTTAACGCTTCCCTCCGGTGAGCACGGCGCGCTAATGGTTGGTTCTTTTTTGGGAACATTAATTTGTATAGAACGAAGCGTAAGCTTCCCGAATAAAATTGCACTGCTTGTTCCGGCAGTAAACGCAATGAGTATAATATTCTTTCTGACTGCAATGCCGAAGGCTGCATACATATTCCTGATCCTTGGGGGCGCAGGTTTGACAGGTATCTATTATATGGTTTATGTTAAACACAAAGGGATTCATATCCTGATCATGATGTCGGGCGCTTTGTGCTACCTGATAGGCAATGCTATTTTGTTCAATACAACATTCTATCCTTCAGTCGTAATGTGGTGGATAGCATTTTTGTTTTTGACCATAACCGGTGAACGCCTTGAACTATCACGTTTCACCCTGTTGAAAAAAACGGCGGCAAAGCAATCTGTGCTTATAGTATTGATCTCCTTATTCTTGATAAGCATTTTTCTTCCGTTTCATTCAGATCTTGGAAGCATACTATCTGCTCTTTCAATGATAGGCTCTGCATTGTGGCTTTTTAAATATGATATGGCAAGACACTCACTCAAAAAACCGGGGCAGAGTTTTTATTCCGGTCTGCTTTTAATTACAGGTTATGTATGGCTGCTCTTTACCGGTCTGTTCTTTGCTTTCGGCGCGTACTTTGGTTCATTTTATGACGCATCGCTGCACGCCTTTTTTCTTGGTTTCGTATTTATGATGATATTTGCGCACGCGCCCGTAATACTGCCTGCAGTGCTTAAACTAAAAATAAGTCCTTTCGGTAAAACGCTGTATATATGGTACGGCATGCTGAACATAACTCTTATATTCAGGGTGATGGTATTTATTCCGGAATTAGCGCCTTACAAACATTGGGCGGGAATGTTCAACGGAATTGCGATCATTGGGTTCTTTGTTAATATGATAGTTTTGGCAAGGATGGCAAAAAGAAAGGTCAAAGCAGAAGGAGTAAATATCCCGCAAGCGAACCGCCTAACACTACCCAGGCAGTGTTGAGCTTTTTGAATCTGAAACAAATGGCCAGACTGATAACAGCAATCAAAATTGCGCGCCAGTCAGCAAATGATTCCCTGCCGAACAAAATACATACAGAAAAGATTAGCGCTATCGAGGCAATGTTCACACCATCAAGAATTGCTGAAAATGTTCCGGATGTTCTCATCTTTTTAACCAGCGGATTCAGAAATGCAACAAAAATAAACGATGGAAGAAATATTCCAACAGTAGAAATCAATGCGCCTTCAAATCCGTTTATCTGCCAGCCAATAAATGTAACTGATGAAAAAACGGGTCCGGGGGTAAACTGACCAACAGCAATTGCGTCAATTAGCTGCTGCTGCGTGATAATTCCATTAGCCACAAGTTCACTTTGTAAAAAAGCAAACAACACGTACCCGCTGCCATATAGAATTGAACCCACCTTTAAAAAAATCAAAAACAACGATAGGTTGCCGGTTGAAGCATTTTGTGTCAGGAAGTTTACCGTTAACGAAAGAGGTATGAATGAATAAAGCTTCCCGCGCTTTGATCCTGCCTTTAAATAATAAATTACAAGAGAAACAATTCCTGACCCGAACACTATAAGTATTTCATTGAACCCCAGAAGACTTAAAATAACGGATAATATGCCCGCCAATATTAACGCTGCAGATTTACCAGCCTTAACGGCAAGCGGGTATATATTAACTATGATGATCGCAATGATGGCGGGTTTGATCCCGAATATAAACCGTTGAACTTCCGGCAGCGTGCCGTACTGTTTATAAAACCAGGCTATAACCGCTGTTATGATCACTGCAGGTATAATAAAACACAAACCCGCCGTTATAAGTCCTTTCCAGCCGGCTTTCTCTCTGCCTATATGTATCGCCATTTCCGTGCTGTTGGGACCGGGAATTAAATTTGTAGCACCCACCAGATCAATAAAATGCTCTTCTGTCAGCCATTTTCTCTTTTGCACAACTTCATGCCTCATCATAGAAATATGGGCAGCAGGACCGCCGAAACCCGTTATACCAAGTTTTAAGAATAACCCGGCAATTTCTTTCAGGGAAGTTTTATTTTCAGTCAAAATACTCATGAACAATAATTTTATCAAAGTTTTTCGGATTTTTAAGTCAATTAATTAGTTATGCGCTCACGAAGGCTCTTATTACTTCTCCCTTTAATATTCATACATATATATTTAATTTAGAATTATGGTGAATATACTATATATAGGTCTGGGCGGTTTCATCGGTGCGGTATCGCGCTACCTTGTATCCCGCTATATAAATAACCTGCTTCCGTCTTTCCCTTTAGGTACTCTGGCTGTAAATATAATAGGCAGTTTTGTTTTAGGTTTCATTATTTATTCCGTTTCACTAGGCAGGAATATTTCTCCGGAAATACGGGATTTTATAACCATAGGTATGCTTGGCGGGTTCACAACTATGTCGGCTTTTGCTTATGAGTCATTCAGGTTAATGGAGCTTAACCAGATGATGATGTTTGCTCTGAACATCGCACTTAATGTCATTCTTTGTATCGCCGCGGTTTACGCCGGCAAAGAGCTTGCCATACTGATAAGCAAATGACAGATTTTTAGCAACGATTTAAGTCGAATATTTGTTATTATTTATAGTGGTGTTTTAATAACTAAATGATTTTTAATTCCTGGCGCAGATCTTACTGTAAGCGCTAAAACTAACGGATTCCTGCATATGCGGGAATAAAGATCATGCAAAAAGAATCCACGGGAACACTGCTCAGGATATTTATCGGTGAAAGCGATAAATATGAAGGAAAAAATCTTTACAAGTATTTAACTAACTACCTCAGAGAGCATCAGTACGCCGGCATAACAGTTCTGCGCGGCATTACGGGCTTCGGCAAGGCAAGCCTTATACATACCAGCGACCTGCTTGAGCTTTCCAGCGATCTGCCAATTGTAATTGAAATTGCCGATACGGAGGAAAACATTAACCGCCTTAAAAACGTATTTGAAGAAACAGGTATGATAGGCAGCTCACTGATAACCGAGGAAAAAGTTAAGATAATAAAATACGGTTCAAATTAGATCCGCATAACAAAAACGCAGCCCAAATTACACATCCATCCAATGTTACCTGATCTAAGCAAAGCCGGAGTTATTAACCTGCTAAACAAGTATCCCTGGCCTGTTAAGGCTTTAAGATTATTTGTTTTTACCAACATCTTCATAACCCTCTGCGCAATTGCAATGAGTTTATATACTTCATTGTTCTTTTCAGTTTCAATCAACAGTAAATTGATCCTGTTTACAGCAGCAGGCACAATTTGCAGCTATTCATTCCATTGGCTTTTACCTTCAACTCACTCGCAGCTTTCACCCAGAGAAAAATGGAGTGTTTCAAACAGGCTGGTTCTATTAGTATTCTTTATTGCCGGCGCTGCGGCTTCACTTTATTCCGCTGCCTTGCTTTCAGACCACCTAAGGGAATTGCTTCCTTTAGTAATTCTGACTTTCCTTTATTCTTCGGGTAAGCTGCCCCGCGGACCTTTTGTTATATTCCGCAAATACTTCATTGGCAAAACTATTTATCTGGCCTTAATATGGAGCCTTGTTACAGTATACCTCCCGCTGGCAATGAGTAATAATGAATGGGAAACAGCTCATACACTGTTTTTGCTCAACCGTTTCTTTTTTCTTTTTGCCATCTGTATTCTGTTTGATCTTCGCGATAAAGAGCTTGATGCTTTACAGGGAATCAGAAGCTTTATAACCGTGCTTACGCGCGGGGGAATAAAGAAACTTTTCTTTCTCAGTCTTATTCTCTCCCTGCTTACTGGTACGGCACTCTCATTTTTCGGTTTTCCCGCCGGGAAGTTGGTGCTCCTTAATTTTCCGTTATTGATAGCTGCCGCTATATACAGATTCAGCGCCGAAACCCGCTCAGAACTTTGGTTTTACTTTGTGCTGGATGGTTTAATGATGCTATCGGGTGCCGCCGCGCTGATAATGCTTGTTTTTTAACTACAAAATTACTTAACCCGTTCTTTGATATCAATTGTCACTCTGGCGCTGTTTATCGTTCTAACAGAATAACCGTATTCATAACCGCATTTTAACATAATCATAATATTAGACTTATTAATTTTAACAAAATTTGTATTTGAAAGTATTAAAAATATTTTATATTTTATGACAATGCAAAACACTATAATTTCTTTTGATGCCCCTCAAACATTCATATCAGGATCTTCAGCCGTCAGATTCATAAAATTGTTCAAATATGAGTTAATTAAAGTATTGGTTTTCCTGCTTTTGTTTTTTGCATCGCTATTCTATGTAAATGAACAAAGCAATGAGTACTATCGTACAGATATCACAGATAAAAATAAGATCCTGTAATAAACCCGGAAATCTACATCAGGCATTCCGGTAATTCTTACCCTCTAATTTGATATATTTCCCCAATTTCCCGCAATTTTTTTCAAATTGTATTTAATTACTATCTTTTGTAATTTTCCCTAAAATTATACTAAAATTATGCCCAAAATTAAATACATTCTCAATTTTGCACTGCTTCTCGTCATAATTTCCGCATTTTCCGGATGCGGATACAACTCACTGGTTGAGCAGGATGAAAAAGTTAACCAGGCCTGGGCGCAGGTAGAAAATCAGTACCAGCGCAGGGCAGATCTTATTCCCAATCTTGTAAAAACCGTACAGGGATACGCGGATTTTGAAAAGGGAGTCCTCACCGAAGTTACTGAACTGCGTTCTAAAGTAGGTCAGATCAAACTTTCCACCGATGACTTGAGCGATGAAGAGAAATTCAAACAGTTCTCTGATGCGCAGGATAAACTCTCCGGCGCGCTTTCACGTTTACTTGTTGTAGCCGAAAATTACCCGCAGCTTAAGGCCAACGAGAACTTTCTACAGCTGCAGTCGCAGCTTGAGGGCACCGAAAACAGGATCTCGGTTGAACGTAAAAAATTCAATGAAGCCGTTCAGGAATACAATACATCTGTTCGCAGATTTCCCACGCTTATTACCGCAAAAATAATGGGCTTTAAAGAAAAACAGTATTTCAAATCAGCCCCGGGAACAGATAAGGCACCTGATGTGAATTTTGAATTTGATAAGAAGAAAGACGGCAAATAAGTAAACATGTGAAACGTCAAACGAAAAACGTCAAACGGAACATTTTTAGAAATGTGAGCGCGCTTACTCTCTTAGCGCTGAATAAATAAATATAGGAAAACATACTATGCAGGCAGTTGTGATGGCAGGCGGATTCGGCACAAGGCTCAGACCGCTTACGGCTAATATTCCGAAACCAATGACACCGCTTTTAAACAAGCCGATCATTGAGCACATTATCGAGCTTCTCAAAAAACATGAGATAACTGATATTGTAATGATTTTGTATCATCAGGCTGAAATAATCCGCGATTATTTTAAAGATGGCAGAAAATTCGGGGTAAAGATACAGTATGTAAAACCCGATGCCGATTACGGCACTGCCGGCGCGGTTTACTGCGGCTATGAACTCATCAATGACCGCTTCATTATAATCAGCGGAGATGTTGTCACTGACTTTGATCTTACACAGGCGGTTAAATTCCACGAAAAAAGAAAATCTGTTTCAACCCTGGTGCTTACCCGCGCAAAAAATCCTCTGCAGTTCGGTATCGTTTTGACAGATAAAGAAGGAAAGATAACTAAGTTCTTCGAAAAACCTTCATGGAGCGAGGTCTTTAGCGACACCATTAACACAGGCATCTATGTTCTGGAAAAAGATACCCTCGGACTTGTTCCTAAAGCCAGGGGCAGCAAAGCTGATTGTGATTTCTCAAAAGATCTCTTCCCCTATTTGCTGAAAAACAAAATGCCGTTATACGGCGCCACGCTGGGAGGGTACTGGCGCGATATCGGTTCATTGGATGATTACATCAAAACGAACCTCGAAGCGCTGAAAGGGAAAATCAATCTTCCGCTCGCCAATGGATTGACAAAAAAAGGGTGCATTATCGCGGGCGGGGCAAAGATATCAAGAAACGCGAAAGTAATTAACTCAGTTATCGGTTCCAGGTGCCGCATTGCCCCGGGTGCCGTGGTAAAAGATTCTATTTTATGGAATAATGTTTCGATCGAGGATAATTCAAAAGTCACTAACGATGTTATATGTGACGGCGTGAGAATAAAAGCTAACTGCAGGATAAATGAAAATGTATTTCTTGGCAGCAACGTGGCAGTTGGCAATAACGTCACTATACGCAGCGATGTGAAAATATGGCCTCAGAAAACCGTTGACAGCAATTCTATCGTCACCAAAAATCTCATTTGGGAAGAAAGATGGAAAGATACACTTTTTACTGATTCTCGCATAACCGGTTTAAGCAACATAGAGATCACTCCAGATTTCAGCGCTAAGCTTGGAATGGCATACGGGGTTTTCGCGGGGCTCGAATCTAAAATTCTTATATCACGTGATATTGATAATGTATCACTTATGATAAAAGGCGCCATTACTTCGGGTCTGCTTTCAAGCGGGGTTACTGTGCTTGATTACCAGACAACACCCATCCCGATCCTGAGGCAGGAACTTGGAAAAGGAAAGGCATCCGGCGGAATTTTTGTAAGGAAGTCGCCTTTTGATTCTTCCAGGTGTGATATAATATTTTTTGATTCCAACGGAAAGGATCTTTCTTCGGCGAAAATAAAATCCGTTGAGAGGCTTTGCATTTCTAGCGATGCCCGCCCGATACCATTCGATAAGATAGGCTCTATTAACTACGCCGAAAGAACTTATGAAAGTTATAAGGAACGTTTTATTTCGCTGCTTGATAAAGAAATTATAAACAGAAGAAAATTCCGGATTGCCATCAATTTCTCCCATGGCATAACATCCACAATACTGCCTAACATACTTGGTGATTTTAATATCGAGCTGGTTACCCTTGATTCACATCTGGATTCAGCAAAACAATCCCGCTCACCCGAAGAGTTCAAAACGGCTCTGCAGCAGCTTTCATATATTGTAACATCGCTTAAATATGATGCGGGCTTCCTGATCGATGCCGGGGGAGAAAAAATATACCTTGTTGATGATACGGGCAAAATACTCAGTTATGACAGGTTCTTAAGTCTGGTGGTATATCTTTACCTGAACCTGTACCCTAAAACGAAAAAAATAGCAGTGCCTATACAGGCATCGGGAGAAATTGATATTGTTGCCAAGAAATATTTCACTGATATTGTGCGCGTAAAGGATTCACATTTCGCAATAATGAACGCAACCGCTGACCCTGATGTAGAGCTTGCCGGCGGCACAAAAGGCGGAGTTATTTTCCCGGCGTTCTCGTTTGCCACAGACGGCATGTTTTCGATCATGAAAATACTTGAACTGGCGGCAAGATCGCACAAGAAACTGAGTGAGATAGAAAAGAAAACTCCTCAGCTTCATATGGCAAAAAATAATGTTTTTTGTTCTCTAGACCAGAAGGGCAGAATTATGCGCCGGCTTGTAGAGGATTCTGAAGGTCTGCGGAGGCAGATGATAGACGGCATAAAAATATTTTTTGATGAATACACATGGGTGCTCTGTATCCCGGATAGCGAAAGGGAAATATTCCATGTAAACGCCGAGGCAAAAACCCACAAACGCGCTGAACAGCTGGTGAAGGAATATTCTCAAAAAATAAAAAAATATCACGGCTAATTGCCCGGCTGGTCAGGTCTGGAACGCCTGCAGCCCGCAGAATTTCTGTGCTTTAAAACAAAATATCTGATTGTTAAGAACATCTATAAATAATTTTCGCGGCAAACGCATGCCTGTTATCGGGGCACCCTCGGTTAAAGGCGATAGGGACTCGATGCTGTACAGCGAAAACTTCTTCAAAGAAGAACTTGTTCTTAATCTCAGGGCCAGAGTGCTGGCGATATGCATCTTCCTTTATTACTTTGTTGAAAACGGTACTATGGGTCTTGTTCCTGCAAAATTCTACCTTGTTTACCGCAGTGTAAGAATATCAGACCTGCTGCTTTACGGAATGGTCATTTATTCTTTTATTCAATACCGTGAATACAAAGACCTCTTCAAAAGCAAACCGTTTCTCATAGCTAAAATCTTCCTGCTCTACCTGCTTTTTGAATTCGCTGTCAGTTATGTGAGATACGGCTTTAATCCGCTGGAATACTTTTTCAGGCTTAAAGGTATATGGACCTCGTTTCTGGTGTTCCCGTACCTGCTGCTTATGAAGCGGGGCGGGCTCCCGTTTTTGATAAAAATTATTTTTCCAGTAGCGGTAATTTCAAATACTCTGTATATTATTACCGCCCTCACGGGCATTCCCTTCCTGCCGGATGTTTCCATCATCAAGCAAAAGCTGCCCGGTGATATAGAAGTCTACAGGGTCTTTGGCGGAACCTTCTTCGGAGAGCTCTTCTTCCTGGGAATTGTTTACTACTGGATAACCAAACGATTCAAATTCTGGCAAATGGGGCTTGTGATACTTTTCATTATTCCGCATGTACTTGCCTTTGGCAGGCTTGCGTGGGTTGGTTTTGTATTCACCATATTGGTAATGATCGTCATTAACTCGATGAACAAAAGGAATTACCATATTCTCCTCAGGCAGGCAGTCCTCCTGATAATTATGGGTATAAGTATTTCATACGCGTTCATAAAGTTCATCCCTGAATCCGATTTCTATCTCGATGCGCTCAACGCAAGGGTATTCCAGGGGCAGGAAGATGTTAAACATGATGAAGGAACCTATGGTACCCGGGTCATAATGCAGAACAATGCGCTTGTATATCTTTGGATGAATAGTGATATATTCCTTGGAATAGGGTTTCACCCCATGTGGGTGCTTGGGCCTGATTCGCGGGAGGAGGCAATAATCTACGGCGCCTTCTGCGATGTAAGCTGGCCGGCAGTACTTGCCGCCTACGGCGCAATTGGATTCCTTATCACTCTTATCATCCAGTTCTACTATATGTATCTTTCGTTTAAGATCATTAAGCACTCGCCGCAGGTTAGTCTGTATACATTTATGATATTGCTGCTGTTCACAAAGCTGGTCTTTGATAGTACTATTGGTTTTTCATACGTATTTGTTTCCACCGGCCTGTGGGGATTCTTTACCGGATTGAACATTTATGTACCGGTACTTGTTTACATGTATGAAGATTACAGAAAAAGAGGAATACTGAAATAATAAAATCTGAATTGAAAATTTGGTAGTCAGGCTTGCAAATAATTTCCGGGTATCAGCAGGTAAAAAGCTGCCGGGTAAACAAAGTTTCAGCGAGATCCTTGAAGAAAGAAACTATCTTACGCTTAACGCGAAACTTCTTGCGTGGGGAATTTTTCTTATCTTCTTCGTAGAAAACGGAACTCTTGGGCTTATACCCAAGCAGTTCTATTTTGTTTACAGGAATATGCGCATTTCTGATTTCCTGCTCTACGGCCTGACAGCTTATGCGTTATTTAATGTAAAAGAATACCCCAAGCTTTATGGCAGCAGGGCTATGCTTATACCTAAGATACTGCTGTTATATTTTCTGTTCCAGTTTGTAGTAAGCTCTATGATGTATGACTACAATTTCATTGAGCTGTTTTTCAGGCTTAAAGGTATCTGGATGTGTTTCCTTATTTTCCCGTTCCTGCTTCTGATAAAAAGAAGAGCGCTTGGATACCTGATAAAGATCATGCTTCCTGTTGCAATAGTCTCAAACCTGCTTTACATTCTTTCGGCGGTTACAGGCATCGCCTTCCTGCCGGATATCGGTATTTCAGAGCAGAATCTCCCCGGCGGATTGAAGGTATTCAGGGTGTATGGCGGAACGTTCTACGGAGAGCTATTCTTCCTTGGATTTATTTATCAATGGATGACAAAGAGGTTCAGAGTTTACCAGTTATTTCTTGCAATACTCTTTATCATCCCGCATATTCTCGCATTCGGCAGGTCTGCTTGGGTTTACTTTACTTTAACCATCATAATAATGCTTGTGTGGTACTCTCTTAAGATGAAAGAATTTAAACTTGCCATCAGGCAGATAATACTGATGCTGGTGCTTATCTTCGGGTTGTTTTATTCATTTACCCGTTTTGTTCCGCAGTCAGATTATCTATTTGAAGCTATAGAAGCCCGCGTTGAGCAGGGACAGGAAGATATTAAATATAAAGAAGGAACCTTTGGAACGCGTATTGCCAACATTGACGCGCTGCTGAAACTATGGCAAAGCAGCAATATATTTATCGGAATTGGAATGCACCCGTTATGGGTTGTAAGGCCTGAAACTGTAGAAGAGAATATTTACGCATGGGGTTTTTCGGATGTTGGATGGGCTTCCGTTTTGACCGCCTACGGACTTATCGGCTTTATCCTTGCGGTGCTCTTCCAGGTATACTATTTTGTTATTTCACTCAAAGTAATGAAAAATGCTGTGTATAATGATCTGCTGGTTTTCTTTGTGCTTGTTTTCATTTCAAGATTATTCTTTGATACGGTGATCAATTATTCATATTCCGGTCTCTCTGTTGGTTTGTGGGGATTCTGGTCAATTACTTTTTACATTGCAGCCCTTGTTGTGAAGTATGAAAATATCAAGGAACGGTACGAGCTGTGACAAAACTCAATATTACAGAAGCTGCTATATGATAAAAAAGTTCATTTCTGAAAGAAAGACCGCGCTGGCCGCGGGTGCGCTGCTCCTCTTTTCGGCTTTATATGTTTTCCTTCGGCTGGTAAAACCATCTGAGATTCTGCGCAGCCTTTTTAATTATACTATCAACAATCCGGATAGAGTGAACAACTTATTCTACAAGCAGGCATTGGCGCTGATAGCGCTTTCAGCCGCTGTGTTGTTCATTTTGTGGTTCATCAAAACAGCGTACTATTTAAAATTAATTGCCCTGGTCTCTGCCGCATTTGAAAAGCTGCTTAAACTTTTCAGCATCCATACGCTGCTGGCGGCGGCATTAATTTACCTTGCTGTGCTGTTTCCGCTGGCTGTTTCGCATTACGATCTTGGCTATGATGAAGCCGTGTATCTTGAGTACGCCAAATATTTCGCCAAAACAGCAGTGGTATATATCAATCTCAACGAAAAGATCATTCTGGTTGATACCATTGCAATGCTGCCATATTACATTGCCTCTGTACCGTTATTCTGGCTTAACTTAACGGCTCTTTGGTATTTCAAAGCGGTTTCTGTACTGCTTTCTTTGATTTCGCTTTTCTTCCTTTTCAGGATCAGCAGGAAGCTCTATGGATTTGCTGCCGCAGTACTGTTTTTATTCTTTCTGGGGGTGCAGCCCGGATTTGGTTTTATTGCCTCTTCATATTTCGGTGAGCTGATCCAGGCGGCATTTCTGCTCTATGGGTTTTACTTCGCTTTTTCAGACTCCGGCGACACAGCTTCAAACAGAAAATTAATAACTTCATCTTTACTGATCTCACTTGCAGTTCATACTAAATTCCAGCTCGCTTTTATTATTACATTTACTCTGCTGGCACTATATGTTCAAAGCCGCCGTATAGGAGTGCTGAAACTGCTTGGATATACAATACTCTTTTCAGGACTTATATCTTTTGTAAGAACAATTCCCGTTTTGATCTTCGATTATACACTGCTCCGCAGAATGATCCTGATAACTGATATATTCGCCGGTCCTGCTTACGCTTCATGGCTGGTAATACTTGATAAGTTCCAGCTGTTTAACAGATTTTTCCCTCTGCCGCTGTTCATAATTATCTCGGCGGCATTCTATTATTATTGCAGAAACCTGTTTGAGCGGGCACTGTTCTTCTTTTCTGTGGTAACAGTTCTTTGGTGGATCTTCCTGTATCCGCTTACAACCTACAGAAATCCATTTATGGGAATTATTACCATTTGCCTGATGGCGGCTGTTCTTGCCGTAAGGGTTTACAATGATCTGAAAATGAGATCACCGGGCTACATGAAGGCGGCAAAGGTCTTTTCAGTATCTGCGGTTATCCTGTTAATGGCTTATGGGTTTTCGGCAAACATCATATATGCTTACATTGGATATAACGATGGCGTCCAGTTTGATCTTGACGGTTTTAAAAACAGGCTTTTCACACAGCCTGTTTACGATACATCACAGAAAGATTTCTACAGGGGGCTGAATAACTTCATTACTCCCGCAGATACGGTTTACAACGGCACCTGGGTTGCGCAGTATTATCTTGATAATCCTGTTTGCACTTTTGATAAAATGAAAGAATCTCTCAGCACAAACCCGGGTGAAAAGTATATGATAGTTACCCGTGATTTTTATCCATTGGGTTTTGAAAAGATATACTCGCAGATCGATTCTCTGGGGGTTAAAAAGGAACTGATGTTCAAAACAGATAAGCATGAACTTTTCCGCATTTCAAAATAGAACTGTAAACGGCGACAAGAAAAACGGCAAGTGATGTTAGCTTTCCCATGGAGTCAATTCCGGTTCTAATTCCTGTTTTAAACACTTTATTTTGGTTATATTTCATAAATTTAGCGGTTTATTACGGGAATCCGTATACTTAAAACCGCGTCTATAATATCAATAATTCCTGTTGAACACATTGAAAAAACCGCTTTACGTTACCAGGTCGTTTCTTCCTCCGCTGAATGAATACACAAAATTGCTCAAAGATATCTGGGCAAGCGGAGTGCTGACAAATGACGGTAAATACCTGCGGCAGCTTGAACAGAAATTAAAAAAACTCTCCGGATGCAGCCATGCGCTTTGCGTTTCAAACGGAACTATCGCTCTGCAGGCCGCGATAAAAGCACTTGATATCACCGGCGAAATAATTACTACACCCTATTCCTTTATTGCTACAACATCATCTATCATTTGGGAAGGCTGTAAGCCGGTTTACGCCGATATAGAACCCGGAACACTGAACATAGATCCCGCTCAGATCGTTAAGAAGATAACCCGTAAAACAAAAGCCATAATGGCGGTGCATGTGTACGGCAACCCGTGTGATACTTCAGCCATTGGAAAAATTGCCCGGGAACACGGGCTGAAAATTATATACGATGCTTCGCACGCAATAGGAATTAACCATAAGGGCAGGCCGCTGTTCGCATATGGTGATATTTCCACAACAAGTTTTCACGCAACTAAGATTATCAATACCGCCGAAGGCGGTGCTGTTTTCACAAACAGCGGCCGTTTAGCCCGCGAGCTTGCCTTTAAGCGCAACTTTGGATACAGTAATTACAAGATCCTTTCTCTTGGTATAAACGGAAAAATGAGCGAGCTGAACGCGGCCCTTGGAGTTGCCGGATTTAAATATCTGAACTACAATTTAAAAAAACGCAAGGCTGCCTTTGAGTTATACAGAAAACTGCTTAAAGATAATTTCCGGATCTCATACCAGGATTTTAACGCCGGCCAGAACTATGCGTATTTTCCGGTGATATTCAGCAATAACGCGTTACGTGAAAATACCGTCAAAGCTTTGAATAAGGCAAATATTTTCCCAAGAGAGTATTTCTCTCCCAGCCTGGAGCTTGTTTACGGCAAAAAGATCACCTGCCCGGTTTCATATGATATTTCCGGAAGAGTATTGTGTCTTCCGCTTTCTGTACATATTACAGCTTCAGATATAAAACGTGTTACCGGAATTATTAACAGAACCTGCGGCCTGTGAACATGACAAACGGAAAAAAGAGAATTGTGATGATGGGAGCCGGAGCTTTTGCCCGTGAAACTCTGTGGGCAGTTAATGAAATGAAAGAGGGGTTCGGGTCATATTCCGTGATCGGGTTTCTGGATGATGATGAAACTAAACGCGGTAAGCCCGTTCTGCCGCACAGCAAAGGAGAAGTAACCACTGAACTCACAATACTCGGTAGCCTTGATCATATTATCAATTCAGGTTTCGGTGATTTTGATTTCATTCTGCCGGCAATAGGCACCACCGAAGCCAAAAAGAGCTTCACCGAAAGGATACTTGCTTACGGATGCCGGCTTCCCGGACCGGTTATTCACCGTTCGGTTGAGCTTGGTCACGATAATGTTCTTGGAGATGGTACAATAATTTTCGCCGGAAGCACCATCACTGTGAATTCTGTTCTTGGTTTGCAGGTAAATGTTAACCCGCAATGTTCCATTGCCCACGATGTCATTATCGGGGATTTCTGTAATCTTTCACCGGGAGCACATTTAACCGGCGGAGTGCGCCTTGAAGAAGGTGTTAACATTGGCACGGGCGCGGTTATTCTGCCAAGGATCACTATCGGTAAATGGTCGGTTGTAGGGGCAGGCGCGGTTGTTACCCGGGATATCCCTCCATACTCTGTGGCAGCCGGTGTACCTGCAAAAATCATCAAAACAAGGGATCAGCGTTAAAGTGAAATTTAATAATCTTCCAAAAGGCATATGAATCACCCCGAAAGTAACGGCGATATTTCATGTTCTATTGTTATCCCTGTATTCTGCAATGAACTGAATATTGAGCCCACCTTCAACAAGATAAATGATGTGGTCATTAAGAAAAACCCGCATCTGAAGTTTGAAATAATTTTTGTTGATGACGGCTCATATGATAATTCCCTGGAAAAGCTTATTGAACTGAAGAAGTCTAATGAAGGACTTGTAAAAATAATCAAATTCACACGCAATTTCGGGCAGGTAAACGCCATTTATGCGGGATACTCCCGCGCAAAAGGCAGGTGTATTGTCAATATTTCCGCTGACCTGCAGGATTCCCCTGAGCTTATCAATGAAATGTTCCGTTATCATTTTGAAGAAAAATATCCGATAGTTATTTGCACCCGTTCAGACCGTGATGAATCTTTTGCGCGGCGCACAACTTCAAAAATATTTTATGCGGCAATGAGAAAACTCAGTTTTTCTAATATGCCGGCCGGCGGATTTGATTTCCTGCTTATTGACCAGAAAGTAAAAAGCCTTCTTTTAAGCAACATGGAAGCAAACGCATTTTGGCAGGGACAAATTCTATGGACCGGCTACAAAGTAAAATTCATTCCTTATACGCGCCAGAAACGCGAAATCGGCGAATCGAAATGGACCTTTTCAAAGAAACTGAAATACCTGATCGATGGAGTTCTGGGTTATTCATTCCTGCCTATAAGGCTTATGTCAATTCTGGGGCTGCTGATATCTCTTTCGGGGTTTGTGTATTCGATATTCATTGTCATTGCAAAATTCACCGGAAACGTACCTTTCCAGGGATGGGCGCCGCTTATGATACTTGTCCTGCTGCTCTCCGGTTTTCAGATGCTGATGCTTGGCATAATCGGTGAATACCTTTGGCGCACTCTTGATGAAGTTAGAAGAAGACAGGCTTATGTTATCGAAAGCTTTTATGATTAAAACAAATTGTTATAAACAAAGTTAACCGATGAAAATACCTTTTAACAAACCATTCCTTGCGGGAAATGAAATTGAATATATAAAAAAAGCCGTTCGCTCAGGAAAAATTTCAGGAGACGGGAAATTTTCGAAAATGTGCCAGTCTTTTTTTGAAAGCACTTACGGATTCCGTAAAGCGCTGCTTACAACTTCCTGCACCGATGCCCTTGAGATGACATCGCTGCTTTGTGATATCGTTCCGGGTGATGAAGTTATTCTGCCTTCTTACACTTTTGTATCTACCGCTAACGCATTCGCTCTTCGCGGGGCAAAGCTGGTGTTTGCTGATTCTATGCCGGATATACCAAACATAGACCCCGCTGAGATAAAAAAACTTATAACCGAAAAAACAAAAGCCATTGTAGTTGTTCATTACGGCGGTATTGCCTGTATGATGGATGAGATAATGGCTATGGCGCGGGAACATAAAATTTCTGTGATCGAAGATGCCGCACAGGCAATAGATTCCAGGTACAAGGGCAGAGCGCTTGGCTCAATTGGTGACTATGGCGCATTTTCCTTTCATGAAACCAAAAATGTGATTTGCGGCGAAGGCGGAATGATAACTGTTAACCGCGATGACATGGTAAAACGCGCAGAGATCATCAGGGAAAAAGGCACCAACCGGGCTGCCTTTTTCAGAGCAGAGGTTGAAGAATACAACTGGGTGGATATCGGCTCTTCGTTCCTGCCCTCCGAAATTAACGCGGCTTATCTCTGGGGACAGCTTGAGCACCTTGCGGAGATACAGGAAAAAAGGCTGCTTATATGGAACACATATTACGAAAGGCTGAGCCATCTTGAAGAAAAGGGGTTCATAAAACTTCCGGTTATCCCTGAATATGCAACTAACAACGCGCATATATTTTATTTCATTACGCGCAGCCAGGAAGAACGTACCTCGCTTGCTGAATTCCTTAAGCTGAACGATGTGGTCGCGGTCTTTCATTATCTTTCACTGCACCGCTCACCCTACTATTCTAAAAAACACGGCAAAAGAAAACTTCCGCATGCGGATATGTATTCTGACAGGCTGCTGCGGCTGCCTTTATTCTTCGAAATGAACCTCGAAATGGTCGAAACCGTAATTACATTAACTGAAAGGTTTTTCAGCAAAAAATAATTTCTGAGCGCTGAAAAAAGAAAGCCGTTACCTTTATCAGGAAACGGCTTTTATAATTTTGCAGGATGGTTTCTTTCAGAACCTGCGCCTGAAAAGACTCTTTACCTGGTAATTCTTAAATTTATATCAGGTATATTTTGCCTCTGCGTAAACATATTATCATGCCTGTTACAGTTCAGCCCCGGGATAATAATATTCTGGTAGTACAGCTTAAGTACAAATGGCGGAACGCTGCCTGAACGGAACTCCGGTTCCAGCGTCACAAACGCTTCATGATTGCCGTCAAGAATATTTGTAATGCTGCTGCAGCCGCTTTTTACCCAATCCTGGCCCGGTTTGCTGTATGCAGTGCCCAGCGTATCCGCACATGGACCTGCTCCGTCTGAGTCAAAATTATCGGGATCGTAAAATGTACCTGTGTGGTAAAGCTCGCCTGTTGTTTTATTGCGAACGTAGCCGTGATACTGCCATCCCCAGCCCGGTGTAAGCGCGCTGCCGCCCGGCCATGAAAGCGCTCCGTTCTCATCGCAGAACCATAATCCTTTGCCGCAGTCCGGCGATGAACCTGTCGGGGCATTCACAATATAAAATACACTGTTCGGGCCGAGTGCTGATGTCATTGCGGAACCAACTGCTGCGGTATCGTTTATGCGCAGTCTGGAAGTAATGGAATCCGCAAGTACGGTAACCGGACCGGCTACAATTCTTGTCGGACCCGGCTGGTTCACTACGCCAATATCTATGCTAATAATTGAATACAATGCTCTGCCAAGATCATTAGTGTCATTCGGGTTCATCGTTAAAGTCATTGGATTTCCGTTGGGGTCAACAAGGTCTCCGTTTGTCAGAGTGTTAAACCTTCCCAAATGAGAAGCCCTTGGTGTACCAAATGAATCTGTTAAAATAAGGAATAAATTATAGTATCCGTCATTAACAGGATCAAGCGGTGGAAGTTTGACAGTCTGCGTAAATTTTACCTGTCCGGCGGTTTCCTGTTTTGGGATCTGTCCGGAATCATCACATCCATAATAAAAAACACTACATGTTATAACCAAAATCGCTAAAAGATAAGATATTATTTTCATTGCATTTTTATATTTCATAATATATAAATCTAAAAACCATTCATATTATCTGCAAGTCGATTTTAATAGCCCTAAAACGTGATAATTTTTTCCAAATAGCCAAAAATATCAAATTTTTTACTATTTATAAATCATACTGTAAACTATATTTGAATCGGTTGTCTAAAATTTATAAATTTCAGGATATTGAACACCGCGAAGTCAAATTCCGAATTGCCTAATACTGCGTTTATTATCTTCCCCAGCGGCGCATTTGGCGGGGCAGAAAAAAGATTCACAAATCTTTTCAGGCATTTCTCAGGATCCCATCCCGGTAAATTTCATTTCATTATTAATCCGCTGATGCAGCAGCATATTAAGCGCGCCTTCCCTGATTTCGACAGCGCTAATATTCATATTATTCCTGCGGGCAAAACCCGGGACAAAGATCAGGGCTCGAATACCGGCCTGCCAACGCAGTATAATGATATTATCCCGGATCCCTTTGATGTTGACAGAAATTCTTCTCTTGCAAGAAAAATTTACTGGTTCTATAAGAACAAAAGAAAACAGAAGGAGATATTTTTACAGATTGAGCGTATCAGGAAGCTGAATAATATAGAAGTACTGATCGGCATCTTCGCCGGAGGTTTACCGCTTGTTTTCTACAAAGAAAAAAATATTTCCGGAGTAAAAATTGTTTTCTCTGATATGGACAGCTGGTTCAGCGAAGTTTTGAGTGATACCAAAAAACTTTGGTACAGAAAATACTATTCATTCAATCATATACTTCAGTCTGCTGATGTGGTAGATTTTCTCAGTCCATTTATAGCAGAAGGAATTAAGAAGCTGGGGGTAGAGATTCCGCCGGAAAAGATCTCCGTTGCACCTTGTTCATTTATTGATTACAGCAGGTGTACCATCGGCAAAAAAGACAAGTTTGAAATAGCCTTTGCGGCAAGGCTTGAACCCGATAAAAATCCCCTGATGTATCTCGATGCCGCACGCGAGGTACTAAATGAATACCCTCAAGTGAAGTTTCATTTATTGGGAGAGGGTTCCCTGGTAAACGTAATAAATGAATACATTACTCAATATGGGCTGCGCGATAGCGTAAATTTCACATTCCACAAAGATCCCCCTGAGATATTCAGCAAAACCACCGTGTTTGTAACGCTTCAGTCCGGTACCAATTATCCCTCGCAAAGCGTACTCGAGGCAATGGCGTGCGGCAACGCGATTGTTGCAAGCGGCACCGGTGATACAGGGTTATTTGTTGATCATTCAAATGGCATACTTACCGGACTGCAAAGCGATTCTGTTGCCCGGGCTATGAAAGAGCTTATTTCTGATCCTGTGCGCGCACAGAAAATGGGATCAGCCGCCGCGAAATTTGCTGCAGAAAATCATACTATTGAAAGAGTCTCGGGTTATTACATTAATCTTATTTTGGAGGTTTACCGGGGAGGCATGCTTGGCTAAGATCGGAATAGTTCTGGTAATGTACAGGCAGAAACATAACCTGGAGCTGCTTTACAGTTCGCTTCACGAACAAAGTGAGAAAGATTTCAAGATCTACTTTGTTGATAATAATTCCGACAATTCAGATACTGCCTTTTCGCTATCCGTGAATGCAGCTTACGGGCTGGATATCGAGTACATTAGCCCGGGAAGTAACACAGGTTTTGCCGGCGGGAACAATATTGGAGCAGCAAGAGCCATAGAAGAAGGCTGTAAATATGTGTTTTTTCTTAATAATGATACTATTCTTGAAAGCAGCTGCCTTTCAGCACTCTCGGCATCGCTGGAAAGTGATCCTGTGCTGGCGGCGGCGGCCCCGCTGATCTTATTTTGGGAAGGCTCCAAAACAAAGGGGCGTATACAGGAGTTCGGCGCAAATGCCGTCTTTGACTCATATTCAGTAAAGAAGAATTTTGAAGGGGCTGATTACATTCAATCCGAAAGCAAAATTCCCGGGATTGTTTTTGCTGATGTTCTTCCGGGGGCTGCGGCATTTATCAGATCTGATATTCTGCTGAAGACCGGCATGTGGGAAGAAAGTTATTTTGCCTACGGCGATGAGATCGATCTCGCGCGCCGCATCAGCAATGCGGGGTACAAATGTATTGCGGTAAAAAAAGCTGTGATCTGGCATAATCATAAATGGAACAAAGAAAATAAACAGGGTTATTACTTTGAATATTACCTTATTCAAAGAAATAAATATTTGTATTTTCGCAAACATGGTTTGTATTTCAGCATGTTCATTTCATATTGTAAGGATATTATAAAGTTTCCGGCGCGGATGCTTTGGTTCCTGAAAGTATGTGATATAAAACTGAGCTTTTATTACCTTAAAGGAACTTATGCAGGAATATTGGGACACAAAGGAAAACCTCGATTATATTTTATAAGATGAAATAATACAGCATATGTGTTAACGCATCGTTTAAAAAAACTGGATCTTTAATGACAAACACCAAAAAACCGTATTTATTTCCGGGACTATTAAGTTCAGGTGAGTTCACCCTGAAACCCGAAAAACTTTCCGGCATGCAGATCGGGATATTTGCAGCGGCAATTATCATTACAATAGCTTTAAAAATATATCTCATTCCGTTTAATATGATGGATATGGGTGATTCAGCTACCCGTGTGTGGAACGCTTTGTGGTGGTCTCAAAAGCCCTTTTTCGTTCTTCCTGAATCCGGTCACCCGCTATGGTTCTATTTCATGGGACCCATTTTAAAAATTTCAGGCGAGCTGTTTTTTACTTCAGCGCTTACTATGATTGCGGTAATGACCATTGCCTGTATTTACGTTTTTAAAATGACACTTGTACTTACAGATTTTAAAACTGCTCTTCTTGCATTCATAATAGCTTCTTTAAATCCTGTAATATTCCGCCTGAACTTCGAACCCTATGCACAGCAAACTTTTCTTGCGGCAGCTTGCATTATGATCTATTATTTTATCAAGGCGCTTGCTTCTGATAAATCCGTGAAATACTTCATCATCGCGGGGGTGTTTTCATTCATAGCCCTCGCATCCAGACCCGAGGCGATCTTTGTGATAATCCCAATGTGCATCCTTGCTTTCATGACAAGAAGGAACGGCTGCTGTTATTATATCGGGCTTTCTCTTCTTTTCCAGGTAATATGGATTGCTATCAGCTACGCCCTGTACGGTGAACCATTCAAGACAATTAACGCCGCTGACCAGTATACCGATACAGTGAATATACAGGGCCTGAACCTTGGATTAAGGGCAAAAGGATTTTTCCTGCCGTATTATTTTCTTGCCCTGGGTCTGACTATAATATTATTCTATTATTTCATTAAGGGGATACTGTTTTTCTACAAAGGTTATCCAAAGGTTTTCCTGATCGCTCTGTTAATTCCCGTATTGGCTCCTTCGCTGGTCAATGGTCTTGCCGGCGCGAAATCTACAATCTACCACACAACCCACTATCTTTACCTGGTGTTTTTAATAGCCCCTGTTATTGCGGCAGCGGGATTGAATACAGATCTTTCAAAAATGCGCTCCGGAATTCTGCAGGGTGCGTTCGCTTCAATTGTAATACTTTCCAGCATACCGCTTTCATACGTAAAGGAATGGGTTCCCGAAAAATACAGTAAGATGTTCCCTAAGGTGATACAGTTCATAGTAACTGCCGATGAACCCGAAGAAACCGATAAGCTTATTTATTTTGTTGACCATTACATCGATAAGTACCCCGCGCTGATTTTTGATGCCGATGATAATGCTTCCAGTATATTCTACGTGCCTTACCGCACAAAACTTGCGCCGCCTGAAAAGATACTTATCAGCAGTTATAACGTCCCTGTTGATAAAGAGGGGCTAACAGCTGAGATAAAATCATTCATGAAGAAAAATCCCAAAGGTATCATAATGTACCGCAAGAATCCGAATACACTTATGAATCGTGTTTTCAGTGAACTCACAGCCAGGAAGCCGTATATAAGAAACGGCATTCAGCTTGAAATGGAAACTGAGAAATGGATCGTTATGACCTATCAGCCGCCTGAAGGCTTTGAATAAGTAATCTGATTGAGCAAAATCATTCACAATAGAGCAGCAAAGCCCGGAAAAACCATAATTAACACCATTACAGGTGAAACACTAACATTCACCCAAACGGCTGCTATGACATCCGGAAAGCTGCTGGAATTTCTTCTTACCCTGGATCCCGGCAGTACTGTACCGATGAAACATATTCATACCGCGCAGGATGAAGTTTTTGAAGTGGTCTCCGGCAGGGTAAATGTTGAAGTAGGTGCCGATACACACGTAATTGAACCCGGTGAAAGAATTGTGATGCCAAAAGGCATTCCGCACAGATGGTGGAACGATCCTGAAGTGACATCAAAGTTAAATGTCAGCTTCATCCCTGCTTTAAATACAGAAGAGTTTTTCATTGAAGTGTTTGCCCTGGCTTCAGCCGGCAAAACCAAACCAAACGGAGCGCCAACATTCTTGCAGGCTGCGCGTATGTGCGGTAAGTACAGCATATATCATCCATTGATACCGGTATTTATCCAGAAAGGAGTATCTTCGGTATTTAATATTTTCTGAATATTAGCGGAACTTTCGGGGTTGATTAAGTCTTTAAGCGAAGAGGTATTAATTTATATCTTTAGATCTTTTTTAGGGAATTTAATCACGGGAGATATGATAATTTTAGATTCTGAATTTCAATCCTGCAGCCAATGATAAAAAAACATTTCCACATCAGTACAATATCTTTGATGTTAATACTTGCCTTGGTTATAGCGAATGCAGCTTTATGTTTTATATTGATAACCAAAACTGTTGAGGTTAATAATTTCGTTGGACCCGCAGAGCTTAATCCTTACCCGGATGGCCTTGACTGGCTCAGACGGCTGCTGATATATCCCGGGCTGATATTTTCACTCTCCGCGCTTGTTCTATTCATTAAGTCAGCAATGGGCAAAAATGCCGCTGACGCTGATAAGATCCTGAATTACTTCATATTGCTGGGTGTTTTTTGCATTGGCTGGCTTTGTATTCCCTATTGGGCAAATGGCCTTCAATATGTCTTTTCCGGCCGCACTACTTCTTTGTATGACCCGAAGTCACTTATTCCCTACACAGATATATATTATCTGTGGAATACGGTTGTTATGCTCTTTAATCTGTTCGCATATATTCTCGTCATTATACCGGTAATATTTGCCATCATCGATATCAGAAAAAATGGTTTCGATAAGAAATATGCATATGCCGTTGTATTCTATTCGCTCATATTTGTTTCATTTTACTTTGCACCCAACTATATGTACTGGTTTTTAGATTAAGATTTATTTTTATATATTGTTGTTAACAATTTATTGGGCAGCCCATGAAAAAGAAAAAGACTGTTTTTATATTTGTTTTCGCATTTATCGCAATAGTTGTAACGGGTTACATTTTTTTGTTCCCGCCCGGCAAAACAGCAGATGATGAAAAACTGTATAAATGGATAACTTCCGAAACGGTTTACTATTATTATCAAAATAACCCCGAAATTCTGCCGACAAGCGGAGAAACCGAGCGGGCACACGATAACTTCATGCGAATCCGGTTCAACAAAAAGGCCGCTGATGTGCTGAATCAGGATGGACACCTTCCCAAAGGAGTATCGTTTCCGGATTCCTCCATCATCATCAAAGAAATTTATTCCGAAAAAACCGGAGCCGTCGAAATTCTTGCGGCAATAGTAAAACTAAAAGGCGCGCCTAATTCAAATAAAGACTGGTTGTGGGCGGAATACTCGCCAACAGGTGATGTTGAATACAGTGTAAGCAAAAACGGCAAAGCATGTGTATCATGTCACAAATCAACATATGATAACGTGAGGATCTTTGAGATCAGGAAATAGAGGCTCACTCGTAAAACAGTAAATATTATCCTTACCGGCAAACAAACCTTTTCAGAAGGTTCTTCGGCGAAGTGACGTAATAATTTCTCTACACAACATAAAAATTCTTTTCTGCAGTTCTTTCCCCGTTCACAATTATTCCGATTGTGTGCTTCCCTTTAAAATGTTTACGTATGGTAAGATCTTTGAATGAGTGTTTTTTAGCGAAGCTGTATGTTTTCCCTTTTTCAAACTTACCTTCGGTAATTTTGAAAATTTTTCTGCTCATCTTTCCTGATGATGTAATAAAATCTATTGTGTACTCAAGTCTTACATTCTCATTTATAGGTTTTACAGGTTTAACAGAAAACGAAAATTCAAGCTTACCGCCGTTTTGAACTTTCGCGCTGCTTAGCTTCAGGTCTGTTGTTTCAATTCCCGCTGAACCGTGCCACCCGAAAAGCTTTAGCGCATCGCTGTTCCCTTTTTTCAGCAGTCCGCGCATTGCATGTTTAACGATCCAGTCTGTATTTTTACTCTTTCCGTACCATTTCTTTGCGGTCTCAAATGCAATTGCAGGATTGTCCTTCGAGATATCGTTAAGATTGTTTGCAACGCTTTTCCGCACGTACTCTGATTCATCATTCTTGAGCAGTTCCAGTACTTTTAATACAGGGGCTGGATCGCGTTTGAACTCCGGCAGCGCAATTGCCCATGGCAGCCGGGGCCGGGAGCCCTCTGATGCGAGCCTCCTTACGTGGTGATTCTTATGCTTTGCCCATTTCATTATTTCGGGCATTAATATTTGCGGGTATTTTATTATAAAGGGTCTTACGGCAAACTCACTGCTGCCGTATTGAGTGAAAAGCTCAAGCGCGGGTACTGATGTTTTGGGGTCTTCAAGGCCAAATTGTTCAACGTAGTCGGGGAAGATCATTGATAAAAATCCCCTGAAATGCGGCACAGCCTTTTTAAGAATTGAAATGTTCTTTTTGTAATCACCGGGCAGCACTTCGTTTAATGAGCGCGCAATATGGCTCATCCGGCCTTTAAGCTCGCGGTTTTCCCATTCATTATCAAAAACCAGCTTCATGAATTTTTTCGTATTAAACGCTGGATAAATACCCTTAAAAACCTCCGCGAATTTTTCCAGGTAGGGTCTGTTATACATGTTCTTTAGCGGTTCAGCCATCTGCACAAACTAATATTAATTATTAACTAACAATTATTATTTTACATTATTAAATTTGCCATCAAAATGTAATATACAATTTAATTCTAATAGTTTATAAAATTAATGAATAAAATTTTATCCGCATTACTGCTGTTGCTATTATTAATCTCTTTTTCCCGCTCCGCGGATGATACATGTAAGGTAGGTATTTATTTTAACTCACTTACCGATTTCAATATCAGTGATCAGAGCTTTTCGGCTGATTTCTGGATGTGGTTCAATTACAAAAATGACAGCCTTCAGTTTAATGATGCCCTTGAGGTCACAAACTCAAAATCATCATCATTTTCAAACTACGCCAAAACGAAAAAAGAAGGCGTCAATTGGGATATGGTGAAGTTCAACTCTGTGGTATTTAAAGAGTGGGATGTTTCGGCATTTCCGTTTGATAAACAGAAGCTGACTTTGCACATTGATCATACAATTTATGATACCAGGAAGCTGGCGTTCATAACCGATGCCGGTAATTCCGCAATTGATTCAAACCTGGTTTTAAGCAACTGGAAGATTGATTCACTGGCATTCTATGTTAACAATCAAACCTACAATACAACTTTTGGCGACCCTGTAATAAAAGGCTCAAGTACTTACCCTTCGGTTACTGCAGATATTTTCCTGACACGTGAAAATTCATGGAACACACTTTTCAAAATGCTGACGGGTGTATATGTAGCTTTTTCAATTGTACTGCTGGCATTCTTTGTAAAACCGAGCGATAGGCTTGGACTCTGCGTTGGCGGCCTGTTTGCCGCCGTTGGTAATAAATATATTATTGAATCCGTCGTGCCCTCAACCGTATCCAACACACTGTTTGATAATATTCACAACATAACATTTATTGCAATTTTTGTTATACTCGTAGTTGCGGTAATTTCGTTCAAATGGAACGAGACCGAAAAGCCTGAATATTTAGCTAAGGCAAAAAAACTAGATAGGCTTAGCTTTTATTCAGTGACCCTTGTTTATGTTATATTGAACACATTATTAATTATGCGCGCAGCTGGTTGATAAATATATGTTTTTCAGTTGTTAACTTTAACAAATTATCTTCCTGTTAAATTATTCAAAAAATTTATAAATTGACTGAAATTGAATTCCTGATATGACAACAGCCGAACTTAAAATTAAACTCATAGAAAAAATAAGTAAATCAGATAATGTTGAAATGCTAGAAGGTATTTCGCATTTAATTAATATTGAAGAAGATTCTGAAATATATGTACTGAATGAAGATCAGGAAAGAGCATTGAATGAAGCAGATCAGAATATTTCAGAAGGCAAAGTATATTCACATGAAGAAGCGCATAAAATTGCTAAGCAGTGGCAAAAAGAGTAATCTGGACAGAGAAGGCTTTAAGAGATAGATTTGAAATATTCAGATTCTGGGTTGAAAATAATAAGTCCAATACTTATAGTATTAAATTGGATTCCCAGTTTGAAAATTTAGCAGTAACTCTTTCAAAATTTCCTCAAGCAGGTAAAAAAACTAACAGAACTAATGTTCGCTTATTCATTCTCAAACATTATTCTATATTTTATAAGATTAACGGGGAAGATCTTTTTATTCAATCTGTATGGGATAACAGGCAAAATCCCGAGAGTCTGAAATCCTTTGAGAGTAATTGAAATCCCACAATCATACATTTAATATGTCACAAAACGGTCCAGATAAAAACACAGTTTATCCGCTTGCGGGATATGACCGGCTGTGCTTCTTAAAGAACATTATCACAAATCCGAACATTATAGTTGGAGATTATACATACTACGATGATTTTGAAGATGTTAGCAGCTTCGAAAAGAACGTAAAATATCATTTCGATTTCACCGGCGATAAACTCATCATCGGAAAATTCTGCATGATCGCCTCTGATGTAAAATTCATAATGAACGGCGCAAATCATTTAACTGATGCGCTTTCAACTTATCCCTTTGCAATATTCGGCAGCGGATGGGAAAAAGCGATGGATGGCAGACAGTATCCGTATAAAGGTGATCTGGTTATTGGCAATGATGTATGGATCGGTTATAATAGTATATTAATGGCGGGAATTACCGTTGGCGATGGTGCGATAATTGCGGCAAACTCAACTGTTACAAAGGATGTTGAGCCGTATTCAATAGTTGGCGGAAACCCCGCAAAACTTATCCGTAAACGATTTGATGATGAAAAGATCGCAAAACTTCTTGAGTTAAAATGGTGGGATTGGGATATCAAAAAAATAACCTCTAATGTAAATAACCTGACGGGTAATGATATTGCCGCACTTGGTTAAGTAAACTAATAATTGTAAGTTGCTTTTATGAAACAGCTTTTGACGGGAAAATTTTACGGCAACACTTTCGCCACGGTTAGCACGGGCGGTCTCACAATTACCGAAACCGAGTACACCCACGAATGGGTTGACTGGCATTACCACGAAAACGCATACTTCACTTTTCTGTTAAGAGGCAAATTGATTGAAGGCACCAAAAAAGAAAAGAACCTCTGCGCCGAAGGCGCGCTGCTTTACCACAATTGCCAGGAGCCGCATTACAACATTAAACCTGCGGGTTACTCAAGGGGATTCCATGTTGAAGTTACCGGCGAATGGCAAAAAAAATTGGGACTTAATGCCGGAATTGAAGGCAATTACAGTATCAACTCTCCGCTCGTCATTAATAAATTCAAAAATATCTATTCGGAGTTCAGCAGAAACAGCGATGATACCGGTTTTGCTATAGAAGAGAGCCTTGTTGATATATTCGGGCTGCTGCAAAACTCCGCAAACTCCGCAAACTCCGCCGGCTCCCGCAAACCCGCATGGATTGGGTACCTGGATAGTATTCTTAAGCTTAGATTTAACCAAAAGCTCTCCCTGCGGAGCCTTTCGGAAGAGCTTGATGTGCACCCCGTGCACTTATCCCGTGATTTCAAAAAGCACTTTAACTCAACATTAAGCGGTTATATCCGCAAATTGAAACTTCAGCATGCCTTAAAACTTATTTCATCCGGCGGCATCTCATTTACACAAATTGCACATGAGTGCGGCTTCGCCGACCAAAGCCATTTTTTAAGATGGTTCAGACAGGCAACGGGTTTGAGCCCAAAAGCTTACAGAACAAAATTCCCCAAGTGTTAAATCTGTTCTATTTTATTTAACTCATACCTGCTATTTTTACACAAATAAATTACATTATGAAATACTTTTTTGTAACTTTTTTGCTGACTGTACTTTGGTTTAACATGGCCGTTTCGCAGGATATACCCGGAGGCTGGGAACACTCAGATGAAAAATTTGACAACTCTGTTATCGAGAATTTGAAAGTGAAGATCTCTGACACCACATTTAAGTTTATAACAAGTGTCGTTGTCATTAAAAACGGAAGAATCCTTATTGAAGAGTACTTCAATGGTTACAACAGGAATTCACTGCACGATACCCGTTCTGTAGGCAAAACTTTTACATCAACATTAACAGGAATTGCAATCAGTGAAGGTTATATAAAAAACACTGAGCAAACATTGGGGAGTTTTTACAAATTAAAAGATTACCAGAATTATTCACCTTTAAAAGAAACAGTTACACTCAAAAACCTGCTTACAATGAGCTCGGGTTTCCTGGGATTTGATTTCGATGAAAACTCGCCGGGCAACGAAGAGAATATGTACCCGCAGGCAGACTGGGTCAAATGGACACTGAACCTCCCTATGGATTCCAACAAAACTCCCGGCTCTAAGTGGGAATACTTTACTGCAGGCATAGTTGTGCTGGGTGATATTCTGAATAAGAATGTCCCGGGCGGACTTGAAAAATTCGCTGATGAAAAGCTATTCACCCCGTTGGGAATAAAAAATTACAGTTGGGAGTACACTCCGCAGGGCGTCCCTAATACCGCAGGCGGGCTGCGTTTAAGCTCGCTTGATCTAGCAAAATTCGGGCAATTATACAAAAATAAAGGTGTGTGGATGGGCAAGCAGGTCTTACCTGAGGGCTGGGTAAATGAAACACTAACAAAACATTTTATACTGCCGTTTGATAATATGGCGTACGGGTATTTGTGGTGGAACAAAAGTTATACGTACAATAATAATTCTTACGAGGTTTTTGCCTGCAGCGGAAACGGCGGTAATAAAATATTTGTATTTACCAATGAACCGCTTGTGGTTGTGGTCACATCAACCGCATACAATAAACCGTATGCGCACCGCCAGGCTGATAAAATAATTGAAGATTATATACTTCCCGCAGTGATAGGTAAGTAATTATTAGAAGTGAAATTACGATTATTCAAAAAACTTAATTATCTCCGCAGCCAGTCTTTTGCTATCCGCCATTTCAATGGGATGCGGTGTACCAGGCAGAACGATCAGGTTTGCATTTGGTAAAACCCTGAAAGCAGCAATGGTCTCTTCAAGCGATACCATTTTATCGCTGTCACCAATTCCAACCAGCACTTTGTTATTTACCTGCTTCATCAATTCCGCGGTAAGTACGTTCCTGTTTCCAAGCCCTGTCATCATTCCCGCTGTTTTTAGAAGGAGAGTTTCCCATTTATCCTCACCATGTCTTTTTGCGAGCTCTTGCGCAAACTTCGGGACCTTCACTTTCATTTTTTCTGCATCAAGCATCTTTACTTCACGTTCCGCTATTTCGGGGGTCCACTCAAATTTTGTGGCAAACGTAAAGATCTTTCCTATCCTTCCGGGATTATTCAATGCAGCATATAATGCGGCATAGCCGCCCATGCTGTAACCAAATATATCAGTTTCCCCGATGCCGCTGTTATCAAGATATGAAATAATATCTCCCGCGAACATATCTATCGTAAAAGGCTCATCAGATATTTCTCCTCCGCCGTGACCTGTGAAGTTCATTGTGTGAACTTCCATGTCCGCAGATAACAATTCCTGTAAAACTCCAAATTGATCCTTTGCGCCAATGGCGCCGTGCAGCAGAAGTATCCTGTTCATATAAAATTTTTAGCTTTATTATTTGTAAGCGGTTTTTTCACAGAAGTTTTATTTAACCAGCATTTTGTATATTTCCTTCAGCTTAAGGTAATTTTTATCCCAGTCTGCCCGCTCTTTGGCAATTTCCAGATTCTTCGCGCCATGGGTTTCAGCCAGTGTGCGGTTTGTGTAATACTCTTCAAGTGCACACTCAAGCTCTGCTGCATCAGCCCTCTTAACCATAATTCCGTTTTCTGCGTTGACCCATTCTTTAATTGCCGGCACATCACTTACGATCAGCCCGGTTCCGCAAGCCATCGCCTCCAATAGCGAGAGCGAAGTACCGTCACTGAGTGACGGCGAAACATATACATCTGCGGCGTTAAGGAACAAGGGAAGCTCATGATTTGGCACCCTGCCCAAAACCTGTATTTTATCATCCAGCCCTTTATCGGTGATGTATTTCAATACATTAATTTTCCCGGAGCCTTCTGAAAGCATGAGCATCAGCACATCCTCTTTTCCGGAGCAGAAGTTTCTGAATGCTTCCATCAGAAAGTTCACGCCGTAAACAGGCTCAAAATATCTGTTAAACAATACAATGAACTTTTCTTTTTCAAGCTTCAGGCTATCCCTGGCGGAAGTCTTATCGGTTTTGCTGAATATCTGCAGATCAATTCCCCACGGAAAGACCGATACTTTATTTTCCGGCAGCCCGTAGTCGCTGATTATTTTTTGCTTTACAAACTCAGCATCACACTGAACGTGGTCACATGTATTCATTACTTTCTTTACCATCATCCTGCGGAAGTAGCTTTTATCGGGCTCGGTAAGTATATCTGATCCCCACGGCATTGATAGGTGCGGGTGAAACCCTGAATTTGCTGCAAGTATGCCTGTCTGCCAAACATACCCTGAGTGTATTATATCAGGTTTGAATTCTTCCACAACTTTTTTGAAATGCGCGCGTTCGCTGATAAGCGGCATTGAGCGGAATGCCGGTTTTTTGGAAATGATCTGCAAGTGTTCCAGCTTATCTATCTCGTCAATTATCTCTCCTGCGGCATAATGAAGGAACAATACTTCGTGATCCTGAACAAGTTTTTTCAGGAACCTGTAATCGTGTATTCCGCCGTTTGAGCTAACGTATAATACCTTCATTGTTTATTCTTTTCAAAAAGCCTGTCAACCGGCTTCAGGAAGGAGTTATCGAATGAGCTTAAAAAAAGAAGCGTTAGAATAAGAACAAACGGTATTATGGTTACATAATTCCTTATCTCTTCGATACTGAAGTTTATCAGAACAGATATTACATACGGTATAATTACCAGATTAATGTAAAGCAGCGGGCCGCGGTATCTTTTCCACGCGCCGGAAAGGAAAAATATTATGACGAAAATGTGCAGTCCCCCGAAGTTAAAAAAGATATCGCGAAGTATAATGTGCATGGGGAGTATATGCAGAAGATTCAGGTTCCTTGGCAAATTGTAAATAACAAAATATCCGGCCGTGCTGGGGAAATATGCATCCATCAGTCTGTAAATGCCAATATACAATACGCTCATTGCGGCGGCATAGCTTATCGTTTTTAGTTTCAGCAGGTTCCGGTAGTTGTATATCAGGAATGCGATTATCAGGTAACCAACCGAAGGATGATTAAGTACGCCCAGAAAGAATACAACAAGCAGCCAGTTATATTTTTCGGAAACAATGCAATAGAACCCTAGAATTATTATAAGCAGGATGCTGAAATCCATGTAAAAGAACTGCCCGTTCATAATTACAAGGTTCCATATCATGGGGTATATTATAATTGAAGCCAGCCAGCAGTTCATAGCCCTGCCCTTAAAATACTGCCCCAGCAGCATGTAAAACGAGAACAGTATCATATAACACAGCATTATTGTTATCAGGAAGAATAATGCTTTATCGGGAATTGTCTTCACAAGGAAAATTACCGCCTGCGCGGCTTTGAATATCAATGGTATCAGTATCCTGAACTGCACAGGTTTCAGCGCTTCGCCGTTCAGCACGGCGTATATTCCGCCGCTTGATGCCGGTGAAAAAAAGTCAGCGCGGGTAATGAACTTATGGTAATAAACATAACATAACGTAAAGGATATCATCACATAATAAAGATGAATCAGAACTGAAGGGTAATTATCGTTCGGAAATTTTTTGTTTAAGTATTTTATCAATATATATTCCGCCTGTAAATTATTTTCTGCCTGTTACATAATGCTGCGCGCCAATTGGCAGCCAGCCCAATGCTGTTTCTATGCTTCTGAATAACTTCGCCTGGAAAGGGAAAAATACTATAAATGAATCATCAAACACTTTTAAGCCGGCGCCTTTAAACAGGCTTTTGATCTTGGGATGGTTAAGCAAAACCGCGTCGCGGTCAAATTCACACCTGGCCACGGCAAGTTTTGTCAGCGGGTTCCACGGGTTATGCTCAAAAACGGCGGCAATACCGCCGGGTTTTAATACCCGGTACATTTCCCGAGAAAAATTCTCCCACATCCCCGGCGGCACATGATGCATTACGTTTATGGCAAAGCACAGGTCAAAAGTATTATCTTCAAATGGCAGCCGGAAGCCGTCATAGAGCTGATAATTCACCTCGGGATTATTAACCTTCGCTTTTTCAACAACCCCCTCTTCAACATCTACTCCGTAAAGATTTTTAATCTCCTGTTTCAGGAAGCGGTCAACCAGTCCAACACCGCTGCCAATATCAAGAACCTTAATCTTATCCAGCGAACCAAAGTTTTTGCGGGCAAGCTTAAGTAATAACTCAGCTTTAATTTCTATAAAGAAATCAACATCCTGCCCTATGAAACCGATGGAATCATCAATTTCCGTTCTGTAAGTTTCAACGTAATCATCAAAGCTTACCTGGCTTTCCGTTTTTGCC
>JBHEKV010000231.1:0-6090 GCA_041859235.1 Ignavibacteria bacterium
CAGGAACATGTTCACAGCGCCCGGGTCTTCGCTTAATGAATCAGTTGCAAGTATCACGCCGTTAAATTCCTTCTGGTTCAGATTAACATCCCTGTTATCAAGAAGTTTCCAGCCTTTGGGGAAATTTACGATCAGCCCGATTTCGTTCTTGTCATATGTAGCCTTCAGCGAATCAGGTATCTGTATCCTGTTTGTATCTCTTGGATTCTTGGTTAAGCTAGAATCATTCTTTACCTTGTTTGTGTCATTCAGCTTGCTGAGATTCGTATCTTTAGTATTATCAATAGGCCGTTTAATGTTCGGGGTAATTGTTTTCTTCTGGATCTTCGGCCTTACATCCTTTGTATTATCCTTAATTTCCTGCTCTTCAAGAAGCTTTTGTTCCTCTTCTTTTATTTTGTCAATATCCGGCGGATCGAATTTTGGCATTTCAAGGTCTTCAACTACTACAATTCGCTGATTATTATCACCATTATGTTTTTCTTCCTTTGGAACAAGTGTCTGGTACATTACAAACAGAAGGAAGAAATGGAAAATTATCGAGCCTATAAGTCCTTTGCGGGTATTTGGCTGGTATAGTTTTTTCAGGATCAGGAAATCAGTTCCGGGTTTGGTACTCAGGTTATAAATTTCATCCGGAGTCAGCTCCTGCGGTTCTGCGGCCGCAGATTCAATCACCAGCGGCTTAATATGATCCTGTACATTTATGCTCTTCTGCTCTTCAACTGCTGCCGGCTTATGATAAGGTTTGTTAACATCATCTTCAAGTTCCTGGGTGGTGACTTTCTCAATCGTTTCAATTCCAAGGTCAGGTCTGCCTTTTATCTCGGTCTTTTCACCTGTCTTAACTTCGACTATTGTCGCAGGCTTTTCAAACGAGTAATCTTTTTTACTTCTGAACTCTGAGCATATCGCGATGGTAATATCCGCAAAACGGCTTTCAACCACAACATTGGGATGAGAGCACGTATTTCGGATAGCACCTTGTTCATTTGAGCTGTTAAAAATACAGTCAATATTAATACATCTTAAAAACTTGCCGTTTTGGTGCTGTTTATCGCCTTTTTCTGTATTATTTATTATTTCGTTATCTTCCAATAAAACCTGTTTACTATTTAAATCACAATAAGTTCATTTATGTTTCAGATTCACTATACCGCTTACAAATTTATCTTATTCATTATTAATAATTTAGTCAAAATTTTGAGTAAATTCAAATAGCCTAAAGTAATGAATTTACTGATTTTGAGCTTTAGCGCGTTCCTTCATCAAAAACCGGCTGGTGATAAGTAGCATAATTCCTCCTATAAGGTTTGAAGCTACAACAAGAAACATCGCTTTTTGCAGGTCGCTTGCATCAGAAACGATCCCGATCAATGTCGGCGCGGGAGTTGAACCTATCAAATGAACCGTAAATAAATAGAATGCGAATGCCGTTGCTTTTAAAGAACCGGGAACAATATCCTGTATCAGGGCAACCATCGGGCCATAGTAAAAGGTCATTAAATATGTTGCAAGCACAAGAGTGATCAAAAGCAGAATCTCATTGTGCGTGGTTAATGTTATGTACATTAATGGAGTAGCAAGAATAAAAGCTATTGCCATTGCAAGGGATCTTGGCTTTTTATATTTATTATACAGCAGGTCACTGAAATAACCGCCTGAATAAATTCCCGCAGGACCGCCTATAACCACTGCAAGTCCGATAGTTATGGAAGCCTGGTCTACAGAGTAGTTATGGAACCTGATAAAAAACTGTGTCATCCAGCTTATAATAGCAGATGACGTGAAGGTAAGCATAATTCCTGAAAGCAATGTTAATATGTAAGCGGGAGTTTTGAAAAGCTGCAGAATGTTAGTTCTGTTTACCTCCGAAGTATTCTTATGTTCATGCTTTACTTCTTTTATCCTCAAAGAAGTAAGCGCAAGAATTATCCCCGGTATAGCGACAATAAAAAAACACGCTCTCCATCCAAGCTTTGAACCCAATACTCCGGCAAGTATCATGCCAAGCGTGCCGCCAAAGAACATTCCCAAATGAAAGATCGAGCTTGCGCGCGCGCGTTTTTCAGCGGGAAAATTATCCGCAATAAGCGATGTTGCAGCGGGAGCGTATGACGCTTCACCTATACCAACAGCCGCGCGTGTAAATAGAAGCTGAGTAAAATTCTGTACTAATCCTGTTATAAAGGTTGCTATAGACCATATTGCAACACCCATTGCGATAATATTCTTTCTTATCCATTTGTCCGCAAGTATCCCAAGGGGAACCGAAAATGAGGCATGGATTATCATGAATACAGTTCCTATCAGGCCAAGCTCAAAATCACTTAATCCGAAATCCGCTTTCAGGAAACTGAACAAAGGAAATACTACCTGCCTGTCGAAATAATTGATGAACTCAATTAATGTAAGTACAAGTAATATCTTCGAGGGTGACTCGATTTTTTTCAAGCCGCTAAATTATCCTCTTTACCTTTTTAATATCTTATTAATGAGAATATTGTTTAAGAAGCTCTGTAAGCAATCTTACGCCGTAACCGGTTGCGCCGGGTGTATGGTAATCTTCCGCTGATTCACCCAATCCCATGGCTACGCTTGCGATATCAAGATGAGCCCATGGATATTTATCCTGAACAAATTTCTTAAGGAAAATTCCGCCCATAATTGTGCCGGCCTGCCTTGCGGGACCTGCATTCTTAATATCGGCTATTTCGCTCTTCATCAGTTTATCATATTCGTTATAGAGCGGCATTTCCCAAACACGTTCGTATGTCTTTTCACCGGCAGCAAATATCTTTTTGTTAAGCTCTTTATCGTTGCCCATTAATCCTGCAAGTAAATGTCCGAAACAGATTATTGCTGCCCCGGTTAATGTGCAGAGATCTATTACAGCCTTAGGCTTATAGTTAGCTGCGTATTCAAGCGCGTCTGCAAGTATCAGGCGGCCTTCAGCGTCAGTGTTATCAATTTCAATTGTAATTCCGCCGTAGCTCTTAATTACATCGCCCGGTTTATAAGCGCCTGCATCAGGCATATTTTCAACGGAAGGAATAAGTCCTATCAGGTTCATTTTATATTTCAGTCTGGCAACAGCTTCAAATGCTCCAACAACAGCGGCTGCGCCGCCCATATCCATCTTCATCGCGTCCATTCCTGCGGCGGGTTTAATAGAAATTCCGCCTGAATCAAATGTAACGCCTTTACCAACAAGTACTACCGGCTTTTCTGATTTGTTAGCCCCGAAATACTGCAGTATCAAAAATCTCGGCGGATTCACACTGCCTTTGCCAACATTCAGTACGCCGCCCATGTTAAGCTGTGCAATTTTCTTTTCATCAAATACTGTTACCTGGTAACCGGCTTTTGCTGATGATTTCTTAACATACTCGGCAAACTTATCAGGGGTCAAAAAGTTTGATGGTTCATTTTCAAGCTCTCTTGCAACAATTGCCGCATCGCAAATTACTTTTGCGTCTTTCAATGCCTCTGATGCTTCGCGGGTATATTTTGGGGAGTCAGTAAAGAAAATTACTTCATTGAACGGAACAAAGTCATTTTTTGCGTGGTATTTTTTGGGTGAGTACTGAGTCAAAAATACGCCTTCGCAGATCGCCTGCATAATTTCATAATGCGAAGCATTGGTTACACTTTTTATGTATGCAAGATCAGGTACTTCAAATCCTACGGCGGTCAGCTTCATTGCATTCAGCTTTTTTGCTGCGGCTGCGTATGATTTCCTGATTGATTCAAGTGTTACTTCTTTTGAATTACCCAGGCCTATGACCATTAATCTTTTGCTCCTGTTATCGGGCCCAAGGTAAGTAAGTATTGATGTGCTTGATTTTGCCTTAAAGTCATTCGTCTCTATTAACGTATCAAGTGTACCTTTGAAGAGCGTATTTAACCAGTGCATTTTTGTTGAAACCTGGTCTTCAAAGGTTACCGATGAAACTACATCGGCTTTTATATCCTTGATCTTCTTTACATCATATTTGATTTTCATTTATATCTCCGCGTAAAATAAGTTTTATATTTTTTTTAATTTTATTAATTTTAGATTTATGTTTTTACACTTCTTAACTCTGTAATGCTTATTCAAAACCGCGCATAGCTTTTGACATTTGGATTTTGATATTTGACATTATGCTTCACAGATATTTTTCCGCCTTCAGTGTCACTTCCTTTTCAAGCTTTACAATATCTCCGCCCACTACAAAAGCACCTGATGCATTTTTATGCCCGCCGCCGCCAAATTCTTTGGCAAGCTCATTGGAAAAAACTCTATCCTTTGATCGGAAGCTTAGCTTCACTCCGCGCTTGGTTTGGGTCATCACAATACCTAATTCAACAGTTTCAAGGCTCATTAAATGAGAGCTGAATCCTTCTATGGCGTATTCATCTGTTGAGGTTTCCTCAAAATCCTTTTGAAGTACTATTGAATACGCAAGCCTGCCATTGTACATAATATTCACATTATTCAGAAACCTGCCAAGCAGGTGAAGCCTGCCGATTGTTGCCTTATTGTATACTTCTGAATAAATTTCATATGGCTGCAATCCGTGCGTCAGCAGGTCGGCTATTATAGTATGAGTCTCTTCATCAGTACGGTTGAATTTAAACGAACCCGTATCTGTCATTATGGCAGTATACAGCGCAAGCGCCATATCACGGGTAATAATTTTCTTACCGCCTTCAGAAGCTTCAATTTCTTTAAAGAACCTGTACAGCATTTCTCCCGTTGCCGGGGATTCTGTATCTACAATATATTCATCAAAAAGCTCGGGATTAAAACCCAGGTGATGATCTATTAGTATTTTTTTTGCTTTACTCGCCTGAATGTAAGGAGCCAGCGTTCTTAAACGCTCAAATTCATTGGTATCAAGTATAAAAATTACATCGGCACTCTCGATCAGCCCTTTATGCTTCACCTCATCAAATTGCTCGATCACTCTATCCTTATCAAGGAATATGTAGTTTTCAGGCGTAGGGGAGTAATTTAAAATTCCGGCGTTTTTGCCAAGCGACTTTAAATATAACTGAAGAGCAATTTCACTGCCTATTGAATCCCCATCGGGGTTTACGTGGCTTGTTAATATAAACTCTTGATTATTATTAATTAAACTAACAATATCCCTATTCATCATGTCAAAAAAGTAATATAATTAAAAAATAAGGATTTAGCAATGATTTTTTATGATTGAATGCACTTCCGCGAATCAGGTCTTATTTGTGATTAGCCACGGTCTTTAGACCGTGGATAGCGCTAAATGGGCACAGGACTGGCTATGTTCAAGCAATAAAAAATGTCCGGCAAAACTCTACCGGACATTCAATTAAATTTCTAAAAAATACAATCTCTATTTCACCTGTTCACTATTTCAATAACACCATCTTCTTAGTATCAACAAATCCATCTGTTTCCAACTTATAGAAGTACATTCCGCTTGCAAAGTTAGAACCATCAAATTGAATTAGATAACTCCCCGCTTTTTTGTACTCGGTTATGTTGAATACTTCCCGCCCGAGAATATCATAAATCCTAATACTTACATTTACATCTTTCGGTTTTTCGTATTTTATGTTGGTTACGGGGTTGAACGGGTTAGGATAATTCTGCAATAACCTGAACTGATTAGGTGCATTGTTATTAGCAAAGTTGTTTGTCTTTATATTTTCACCTGTAATCAGTGAAAGTATATTCATCTTGTGATTCTGATAGTTTGTGCTGCCTGATGTGTTATCACCCTGTACCATGTTTTCAAGGCAATATTTGTTTAACAGTGCGTGCAGGCCTTTTGAGTTATTCTGATTTGACTGGTATATTGCGTTGTAATCATTCACTGCATCTTCTACGTTACCCTGTTTAACCTTAGATTTTATTACAAAGTCTTCCGAGAGTTCTCTGGATTCAACTGGATACGCTGAATTAGATTTAATTGTGGTATAATAACTCTGAATAGTTTGATAATCTGATACATTCGCATGTGATTTTTCAAGACAATTAAATATTCTTGAAAGTGATACCGGAGCATAAGATGAGGTCTTATAACTGCTCACAACTTCTTTGTAATGTGTAATTGCATCAGT
>JBHEKV010000251.1:0-5778 GCA_041859235.1 Ignavibacteria bacterium
GAGTAACATCCGCCTTCAACGGCATAGCAGGAATCAATGGGTCCGCCCGGCCAGGAGCAATTGAATGTATGGTTAGAGCCCAGATTATGTCCCATTTCGTGAACAACAACATTAACAGTCCATGAATATGTTGGGAATGGCAATGCGGCGTTATCAATAACACTTACGCCGTATGGACCTGAAGAATCGGGTGCGTTAAATGGGCTGCAAAGTACTCCAACCCAGGCAACACCCCCCGAAATATCTGTCCTTGTTGATACCCAGTGAGCAAGGTCTCCATTTACTGAATTCTGCAGCCTGCCGCCGAATAATTTTAAGACTTTTTCGTTGTCATCAAGTCCGATATATGGATCGCTGGTTGTCCATACAAATATCTGCTGAATAGCTGTAACAACGCTATCCTGAGCGTACATTGCTATACATGAATTGAAGAACCCGGTAACGTAATTGTTAACATCGGTAACGTTGCTGTTAAAATCCTGGTACATTTTAAAATCGCATTCAAAATACTTCCTTACAAGCTGGGGCGGATTGTTATCTCCCTGATTATTGTTCGGGTTATTATGAGCCCAGCCATAGCTGCGTTTATCAAATATCGGAGATTCGTCATTAACCCCGCAGTTGAAATCTTTCTTGTTTATGACGGACTTATCGTTGTAGAAGACGTAATTTTCAGAATACATTGAGTTAGTACCTTTAACTGATGAAAGGTTCCAGTTGCCTTCATTGTTCGAAATTACAGCCATTACAAAATTATCAAAAATGCTTACTGAGGCAAAGGAGCTGTTATCTCCTTTAACAATACCGCGGTAATGAAGTCCGGGGGAGTAGTTAACATAATTTACTGTACCCTGGCCGCTGAGCGTACCTGCTTTAAAATCATCGGTGGTCACTTCCGCACGGAAAAGCTCAAGCGTCATTACATTGCCGTTTCCGGTGGGAATGTTGAACGAAATATTTTCATCTCTGCTGTTTAACAGCCTGCTGCGCATAGCAGCATCAAGCTTAAGCGAAGTATAGTTATTCAGATAGCCGTTAAGTAAATTATTTACCTGTGAAGAGCTGTTCAGGGTAAACAGATCTTTTTGGCTGAACATTTTACCTGAATTTTTCAGTTGTTCAATTTTTGCAGCAAGGGGTTTTATCTGCGAAGCCGTACTGACAGGGGAAGCATCATTTTTATGTGCTTCGGGTGAACTATTGAATCCGTACAAAAATAAAACCAAACAAAAAGCCGCCGCAAATAGCGGAAGCTTCAGGAATAAACCGTAGTTTTTGTTTTTCATCGCTGCTCCGTATTAATTAGTAATTAATAAATTATAAGGCGCAATTTAACCAAAAGTGTTGTAAAAACAAAATCTTATTTCTTAATTTTTGTTGATTCATCAAATAAGGAATATGCGGTCATCTGCCGGGTACAGAAATGGTTTAAACGGTGCCGGAAAGTATCTTCGAAGAACCAGATATCCTGCGGCACCGATTGGTTTGAAAGCTGAGTTTTTTAAAGCAGTATCCTGAAATGACATCGTTATTTGATCAGCACCATTTTTCTCGTTTGGGAAAATTCACCTGATTCAAGTTTGTAGAAATAAATACCGCTAGCAAGGCGTCCGGCATCGAAATCATAATTATATGTACCGGCTGAAAGCTCTCCGTTAAACAGCGTTTCTGTTTCTCTTCCGGCAGCATCGTAAACGGTAAGTTTTACCAAGCCTGTTTTGGGAACACTGAAATTAATATTTGTAACCGGGTTAAACGGGTTGGGGTAATTTTGAGCTAATGAATATCCTTTTGGCAATTCATTGCCTGTTTGAGAAATCGCAAGGGTCCCGCCCGTGTTGGTTGACCTCAATATTGTACCCGCATCGCCTGCTAACCATCCAAAATTTCCGTAAAAGCTTATTGCGGTATAATTTCTATTGGGCAGCCCGTTTACCGGAGCCCAGCTATCACCGCTATTGGTTGTTTTCAGCAGTGTGCCGTTAAATCCCCCGGCATAACCCGTAATACCGTTTAAAAATTTTAAAGTTCTTAAATCTGAGCTGCTTCCCGTGCTTAAAGGCACCCAGTTTGCTCCCGCATTTGTTGTTTTTAGTATTGTACCGTTGCTGCCTGCGGCTAATATGATTGAGCTGCTTATAACATCCAAAGATTGAAACGTATTTGTAACATTTGTTGTAAGTACGGTCCAGTTTACACCGCCATTGGTGGTTTTAAGAATATTCCCCAAAGTGCCCGCAGCATAACCGGTATTCTGATCCGCGAATTTTATGGCGTTTATTGTATTAGAAACACCGCTGTTTAAAACAACCCAGTTTACGCCGCCATTGGTAGTTTTTATTATCGTCCCGAATGTTCCGGCAGCAAAAATTGTGCTGCTGTTAACAAGATCCATACACAATAAAGTCTGCCCGGTACCGCTTGTTAAAGCGAACCAGTTTACACCGGCGTTTGTGGTTTTCATTACAGATCCGCTGTAACCGGAAATATAACCCGTGTTCATATCGGCAAAAACAGCTGAGTAAAAATAATTGTTTGTTCCGGTTCTTTGTACGCTCCAGCTATTGCCCCCGTTTGTTGTTCTTAAAATTGTATCATTGCTTCCTAAAGTCCAGCCGGTATTTTCGTTTATAAACTGAATTGTACTGAATGAGCCGGCGTGTCCCGTGCTTAACGAAGCCCAGTCAATTACAGGAGGAGTGCCTGAATACTTTAAGATCATTCCCGCAGAACCAACTGCAAACCCGGTTGCGCCTGATGGAAAATGAACTGCAAGCAGAGTATTGTTTACACCGCTTGACTGCACAACCCAGCTTGCCCCGCCGTTCGTTGTTCGGGTAATATTGCCGAACGCGCCGACTGCGCAGCCTGTGTTAAGATCAGAAAAATGGATTGCATGAAGTGGATTGGAAATACCGGTAATACCGCTTGCCTGCTCTTCCCATGAATTTGCGCCATTTGTTGTTTTGTATATTTTTCCGAACTGTCCTGATACCCATCCCGTATTTGGTGAAACAAAACAAACACTGTTAAGGTTGTACAGCGCGTTAACAACGGGCATAACACTCCAGTCATTGCCTGCATTTGTAGTTTTACGGACTGTTCCTGAATCACCAACAGCATAACCCGTGTTAAGATCAGCAAAATATACCGAGCGCAGAGGGCGGAAACTTAATGATGGAACCTGAGTCCAGTTAAAACCGCCGTTAGTAGTTCTGTAAATGCTTGAGCTGTAGCCAACAGCAATGCCGGTATTTGCATCAACAAATTTCATTGAATTAAGCAAATTGCTGTTGTGCACTTCTCCTAAAATGCTCCAGTTAAGCCCGGCATTGGTTGTTCTAACAATTTTAGCAAGAAAAGTAACTCCCCAGCCGGTATTATCATTTATGAAATGAACAGAAACGAACTGATCAACTCCAAAAACAGAAGTTGTAGACCAGTTAATACCGCCGTTTGTTGTTTTAAGTATAGTACCTCCGCCGCCTGCGCACCAGCCTGTATTATTGTTAACAAAAAACACAGTTTGCAGGTTGTTAACTGTACCGGAATTTTGCTGGCTCCATTGTGCTGTTAAATGTGATGCTGACAAAAATATTAACAGCATTAATATTGAAAATACTTTTTTCATCTTAAATTAACTCCTTTATTAAATAACCCCGCATACTTCCAATACTTGCCTAAAGTATCCTAATGGCGTTAAGATGCTTATGTGCTTTTGAAGTAGTGCGGGGTGAAAGATCGTTTCACCTTTAACGCCATTAGTGAAGCAAACATAATCTAAAATGAACACAGAGTTCAAACACACTTATTTGCCGTTTTAGAAATTTTCAGATTATAATATTCACTGTTTTTTAACTAAAAACCTGTATTTTTGTGAAAATTTTATTATATGCAAAATACCAGGTTAGTTAAATTATTAAAGAAATTTCCGCAGGATGATATAAAAAAATTCAGGGATTTTGTAAACTCTCCTTTCTTCAATAAAAACAAAAAAGTAATCCGCCTGGCAGAATATATTCTGAAGTTTTATCCGGATTTCAGCCAAAAAGATTTCGAAGAAGAAGCAGTATTCAAAAAACTTTTCCCGGGTGAAAAATATGAATACCAGAAGATAAAAAATCTGATATCAGACCTTCTGAATCTTGCCTTTAATTATTTAAGAACAAAGCCTGTATACTTTACGGAATTCATACCGGAAATAAACCTGACGGTAAATCTGCGTTCAATAAGAGCGCTTGACCTTCACGAAAAAGCATTAAGCGCTGCAGAAAAAAAACTGGAGTCGCAAAAAACCAGGGACGGAATTTATCTTTACAATAGGTTTTTGCTGGCGGATCAAAGGCAAATCCTGAATACCATCAGGAAACCAAATGCCAACGAAGGATTTGATGAGGCGTTCAATGCGCAGTTTGAGCTTTCAATGCTAAGCCTGCTTAAACAATATACCCTAATGAAGCATGTGAGCATAGAAAACGATAAAAAGTTTTCAATGAAAATGTATGATGAGGTACTGGGGTATATAAACAAGAACAGCGACTTTGAAAACATCACATTAAGGCAATACAGGCTCATAGCGCTTCTGCTTGAAGAAAAAACAGAAACATATTACAGAGAGTTAAAAAAGATATATACTGAAGATTACGACAGCCTGGATGAGGAAGATTCATACATGGCGCTGTTTTACCTGAACAGCTTCTGCGCCGAAAGATATAATAACCTTGCGGATAAAAAATATATCTATGAGCTTGGAGAACTGTTTAAACATGCCTTCAGCAAAGATGCAGTAGCGCTTGGCACATTCCATTACCCGGATTTTATTCACTATACTAAAATATTTTTAAGGGCCGGCGACTATGTTACCGCCGATGAATTCATTAAGAAATATTCCAACAGGGTCGCACCAGAGCAGAAGGAAAATGTGTTTAATCATATAAATGCCTTAAAGGAATACAGCCTTGGGAATTACGAAAAAGCGCTTTACAGTATATCAAAAGTAAATTTTCCTTCGTTCATATTAAAGCTGCAGGTTAAGCTTATACATTTGCAGCTTTTGATAGAAACAAGGAATTACGAAGAAGCACGGGCAGCGGTTCACTCATTTACGCAGTTTCTTGCAAGAAATGCGGTTATAAGCCGTTCATACCGGATGATAATAAACAAATTTCTGAAGCTTTGTATTATGTTAATTGGTGTTTATGAAACTGATAACAAAATGGAAAGGAAACAAAAAGCGGGTGAGTTTCTTGGGCAGGCGGAAAAACTAAGTTCAAACCTGTTTGGCATTAAGTTGTGGCTGCTTGAAAGAAGGTTCTGAAAGATATTAAATTATTTTACCAGCGCCGCAATGAGGGATTTCACATTTGACGTTTCACATTTGACGTTTCACGTTCATATCTTTCCCTGTTTCTTTAAAATCAAATCTATCATTTCCCTTACGCAGCCTCTGCCGGCAGAGACTTTTGTGATATAGTGCACTTCATTCCTTACGTCTTCGACAGCCTCGGGAGGGCAGGCTGAAAAGCCAACCTGGTTAAGAAGCGGAATATCAAACACATCATCGCCCATAAAGCAAAGGTTTTCATCTTCAAGGCCGTACTTGTGTTTTATTTCATTGGCCGCTTCGCACTTATCACTGCAGTTTTGGTAAAGTTCTTCAATTGCAAGGCGTTTTGCGCGCATTTCGTTTGCGACGGCTGACATTCCTGAAATTATCGCATATTTGAGGCCGTGCAGCCTGCCGCGGTTTATGCCAAAGCCATCGTGCGCGTTGAATGC
>JBHEKV010000082.1:0-8034 GCA_041859235.1 Ignavibacteria bacterium
TAAACAAGTATAGCGATGCTGGTATCCTTTTTTTGCGAATTGGCATCGGTTTTGCGTTTATTTTCGTTCACGGATGGGGCAAAATTATGGGCGGACCTGAACTCTGGGGTAAACTTGGAGGCTCTATGGCTAACCTTGGAATAACATTTGCTCCGGTTTTCTGGGGATTTATGGCAGCTCTCGCTGAATTCGGCGGAGGTATCATGCTGGTACTCGGACTTTTCACCAGACCAACTTCTGCATTTATGGCTTTTACCATGCTTGTGGCATTTATGCAGCATACTTCAAAGCTCGATCCGTGGAACCGCGCAATTTATCCCATGGAAATGTTCGCGGTATTTATGGCTCTTTTATTCATTGGCGCCGGCAAATACAGCATCGATGCGCTGATATCTAAAAAGAAATAATTCAAAATAATCTTCTGGCAGGTCTTTATCATTTAACTCTCGTTCCCAAGCTTCCGCTTGGGAACGTATGATTTAATTTTATGTAATACGTATAATTACTTCAAGTATTCCGGGCAATCTGTTTACTGCACTATTTACTTTCCTTCACTTTCAAGTCACCTTTTTATTAACAGATAATTAATATTTTCTGTGTATTTTTGTATAATAATCAATTAAATATTCCAATCACATCATGCTGAAAAAACTAATTATATTATTGGTTTTACTTACACCATTAATTGCAAACGCACAATTCGAAGATATCATCAAAAAAACCGTAGTGCCTGATATTCTCGAGGAAAAAAATATCACAACATCAATTGATGACGCATTGCCGGTTGCCTTCTGGATAAACGATATTGATAAATACTATGAGCCGGTTGAACCGCAGGATTACAACGCGCCGCTGGGTCCGGGGTATTACCGTATGACCGTACAAAGCTACTGCCTGAAGGCAGGCACACACGGTCCGACTAAAGGCAGCGGACATTTGATCGCACCGATAAAAGGCAAACTTGATAATCTTGTAGTAAATATACTCAACCGCTCAGCAGAGCATCCGGAAATTGCGCAAAGAGATATTCAGCTTCTTTTATGGTCAATTATTTACGGAGCTAAATTCACTGACCTGCAGCCTGAGCTGCAGCTTCGCGTGAAACCGCTTCTCACACCCGCCGAGATTGCGGAACTCAGCATCGGCATAAGCGATGTTCCTCTTGACCTTCTGCCTGATGAAGTGAGATCAACAGCAAAATTCTACAAAGATCTGCGCGGCAAAATTACTGACCCATCTTCAAGCTTTGAAGAAATCGAAAGTATGGCTGTCCTGACAGGTGAAGCACCCTCGAATATGCTAAAGAAGCAGGTTGATCCCGGTAATTGGGCATATATAGGTGATGGCTTTTATATGAGAATGATGCCCGAGGGTTACCAGAAATCAGTACTTGAGCTTTACCGCCCGCAGGCAGTAAATGTTACGCGTGATAATAAAGGCAGAATCATACTTTTTGAAAAGAACGGTGATAAGATAGAAATAAGCTATGTTGATGAACCAGGCAGTGATGTAATGAAAGGTGACGACGGAAAATTCTACCCGATATACAGATTCAAATCAGTAAAGTTCACCGGCTCTAATCCCGGGGAAGAAGAATTGATAGAGAATTTCGGGTGGATGATACGCGGCGACGGCAAAGAATTAAAGAATGTAACTGAATTCAAATCATATCCGCAGGACCCCACTTCAGCTTTATACAAAGCAAGGCTGGTAACTGCCAATGATTTCTTCAAGAAAATTGCGAAGTACCGCAAAGATTCCAACAACCCCGGCAAAGGCAGTGAACCGGGGAATATGGATGAGTTCAATGCCGATAAACATATGAAAGACGGCCTGGATGCGGTAAAAGATCCAACGGAAATTAAAGATAAACGCGACTGGATTGACAAACATCTTGATTATGTAAAAGACTGGTGGAACTGCGCTTCCAACTCGCTTGCGGGCGGCTCATGCGATAACGATGATACTCCAAGGAAACCAAATCCCAACAAAAAAACCGCTGCACCGGGTAATACTAAGGGTCAGCGTATAGCGCCATCACTCAGAAAATGGGGTGAGTAATTTTTTTTGATTGGTCACATTTTTTGAAGGCACAGATATTCCTATCTGTGCCTTTTCTTTATAAATCAGTTTTTTTTCAGTTTCCAATCCGCAGGGTCTGACCGATATGGAAACAGGTACCACGCGGCAGGTTACAGTATTCCTGTATTATGCAAATATGAATAAACAATATCTTCCCTCACATTTTCGTATCTTTGTAATACAATATTATAATAATCTCCCGTTGTTGGTGTTGCTTGTCCCTTCGGGATCACCAACAACTAATATTATATGAAATTCAAAATATACCTCGAATACGCCGGGGCGAATTACTCCGGCTGGCAGAAACAGCCCAAAGAATCAGCGGTAAAAACCGTGCAGGGCACATTAATGAAAGCCATTGATACCGTTTTCAGGAAAAATAAGGGCGTTAATAAGTTCATCGATCTGCAGGGCTCCGGCCGCACTGATGCCGGCGTTCACGCAATTGAACAGGTAGCGCATCTGGATTGCGAAACAATGCTCGGACCCGAAATATTGAAGATGAAAATAAATGATGAGCTGCCCGGTGATATAAATATACTAGAAATTGAAAAAGCGCGCCCGGATTTCCACGCAAGACATAACGCTAAATCACGGCAATACCTCTATGTGATATCCAAACGCCGTACGGCGTTTGAAAAACGCTTTGTATGGTGGGTTAAAGATAAGCTTGATGTAAAAAAAATGAAGGATGCTTCTAAGCTTTTTATTGGTATGCATGATTTCAAGGCGTTTTCGGATAAGTCACCCGATGACAAATCAACCAAATGCCTTGTTGAATCACTTGAAATTACCGAAGACGCAAATAAAATTTACATTCGCATCAAAGCTTCGCATTTTTTGTGGAAGATGGTTCGGCGTATCGTTGGCACGCTTGTTGAAGTTGGCAGGGGCAAAATGAAATCGGAAGAAATTTCAGACCTGCTGAATATCGGGGTCAATCACCGCAGCAAAAAAGGGGTCGCTGAATTCACTGCCCCGCCTTCGGGGCTTTTCCTCGAAAAAATAATTTACTAAACTATCAGGTAAGCAGAAAATCGCAGGTTTACTCACTCCCCCTCTCCTCGCAGGAGAGGGGGACGGGGGGTGAGGTGAAAAACATCGCTGAATTCACTGCCCCGCCATCGGGGCTTTTCCTCGAAAAAATTGTGTATTAACCAAAACAAGGGGCTTTATGCCCCTTGTTGAATTTTAGATGTGATTCTAAATTTAATTACTTGATTCTCGGGTCTTCAAACCACTTTGTTTCACCGGCCGGTATTGGCTCGGGTGCGCCTATCTTATCTGTAACAGTGACCATATAACCCGCTTCACACATAGTTGATTTTGTCATCTCATCCGTTAGTTTAGACATTCTAGTGCTGAATTCAGTTACTTTAGCTGCAAATTCCTCCATGGTTAATTTACCTGACTCATAATCCTTTTGCAGCTGTTCCATTTCTTTCCCTGAATTTTCGAGCTCTGTATGTTTTTTTAAAGGGTATACTTCAAATGAACCTTCAAATACTTTGATAACTTCTTTATCGGGAAACACCTCAACGGAAAACTCTGTACCGCGCACGCCTCCGCCGTTTCGTTCAGTTGATACTTCAAACTTCCCGCCTCCAAGAAGTTTTTTTACTTTCGTCCAAATACTGCCGTTTATCAGCTTCACAAGCGTTTTAGTTTCTTTACACAGATTTTCTGTGAACATAAGCGAGCTGTTCGGTCCAACAACCATTACAGATCCGTCAGCAAGCTCAAGCTTCACAAAACCATCCTCACCTGTTCTTATTTCTTCATTTTCAACTATATCAAAACCAACCTTCAGCTGCTCGCCGTTTAAAGTGCGGTAAACTGTATCAACTTCATCACCGCAGGCCTGCAGCAATTCCATTATTTTAACTGAGCCGATCACAAGTCCGGATACCTGCACCACTTTAACTTTGCATTCATTGCTGTACGGCTCCGTAATTTTAACTCCCGAATCATCAAAGAGCAGTGAATCATGTCCGCCACCAAATGAATAAATATTTAATGATGTGAAAAACAATAAAAGCAAAACCAATATTTTACCGGTCATAGTGTAGTAATTAATGTTTTTTGGAATTCTCAAATATAAGGATTTGTTTATTGATAAATATAACTTAAAAATGGTAATGCAGCTGTCTGAATTGTTGACTCCGGCTATGTGCCAATTAAATATGAAGACCATGAATTTAATGAATATAAATATCATTTTGACAATTGAGCTTTGAAATTTGGCATTATGCCGTTTTAAACTCCACCTCAACCCCAAAAACCTCTTCAAATAATTTTTTCTTACTTGATGCCCCCCAGATCTCAAGCTCAATATTTTCGGCGTTACCTTTTATAACAAATGTTACTTTACCATCATCGTTTACCAGATCAATATCACTGATAGATGACGTATGACTTCTATCCAGCCCGTCTGCAATACGCAGTATTGCGGCAAGCTTTCTTATTACAAGCTGCTCATCTGTAGTAAGCTTGGCGTAGTCGGGGTGTTTAAGCTTGGGGTGAGATTTCCTGTGGTACCTCGCTACATTTGCCACAATTTCCTTTTCATTTTCAGTGAAGCCAAGCATTTCAGCGTTGCGGATTATGTAATATGAATGCCTGTGATGCTGCGAGTGCGATACAAATCCGCCGACTTCATGCAGTATGGTTGCCGCTTCAAGGTATTCACGCTCCGCCGGCCCCAACTTATGCAGTTTTTTTGTGAGGTCAAATATCTTCAGCGCAAGTCCTGTAACATGGGCGGAGTGTTCCTTCTCTATCCTAAAATTTTCGGCAAGATGCATTACGCTATTATACCTTATGTTGCTTAAGTGATTTTTATCCTTAAGCATAAATTCCTTTTCAATGGTATCAAGCACAATACCTTCACGCAGGGCGTACTCTGATATCATCATTTCCTTTATCTTCAGCTCTTTGAAGATCTGCTCTAATAAAATAGCTCCCGCTGTGATAATATCCGCCCTTGCGGGATCAAGTCCGGGAATTTTCAGCTTCTGTTTTATCGTACCTGCTTCAATGATATCACTGACCGCGCTGCCAAGTTCATCCCTGGTAAAAATAAAATTGTTCAGCCTCGCGTCAACTTCGCCGCCGCGTTTAATATTAATAATATTAGCCAGATTCATTATAGTGCCCGATGAACCCACGGCAATATCATATTTATGCTGCTTGCTCTCGCGTGTTACCGAAGTCATAAATCCTTTAATATACTCCCTGCAAGCCTTCACTGATTTTGTATCAGTATCCTTCTTACCCCCGAAAAATCTTTCCGTCAGCCTTATAGCGCCCAGCTTTAAGCTGTTATCATAGTAAATATCCCTGCCCCTGCCAATTAAAAACTCAGTGCTGCCGCCGCCAATATCTATCATTAAAATGGTTTTTTCAAACACGGGCACTGATTGCAGTATACCAAGATAAATATAACGCGCCTCTTCAATTCCCGATGCAACCTCTATCCTTATGCCCGCTTCAAGCCTTGCGCGTATTATGAACTCGTGCTGATTCATCGCTTCCCTTACGGCGCTTGTTGCAATGGCGCGCACCTGCGCGCCGGCTGAATCAGCCAGTGCGGCGAATTTTTTAAGCGCTGCAATTCCCCGGTCCATCGCATCTTTGCCAAGGTGCTTCATATCAGCCGAGCCTGAACCAAGCCGCACACTTTCCTTCTCGCGGCCAAGAATATTAAACTTGCCCGTATTGGTATCCACTTCAACTATCACAAGATGAAATGAATTCGTTCCTATATCAATTGCCGCTAAGCGGGGCTTTATCATTTTAACAATTAATTTTCTGAATCATGGACAATCTTTGTTTGACTGCTCCCCTCTCCTTTTAGGAGAACTGCACCTGCAGTCAGGTGGGGTAGGGGGTGAGGTGAACATAATATTAATTGCCGCTAAACGTGGCTTTATCATCTAAAAATATTCTATTCTGATTTATGAATGATCTCTGTTTAACTGCCCCCTCTCCTTTTAGGAGAACTGCACCTGCAGTCAGGTGGGTTGGGGGTGAGGTGAATATAATATCAATTGCCGCTAAGCGTGGCTTTATCATTTACTATTAAAAAAATTTTAATAAGGATTAATTTATCAGATCATCGGTCATATTAATTGACCTTCTTCAGCAACAAATTTCAAAATACTGTCACTGTTTTCCGCATTCTGTTTTAGGTTTTCTTCATTTCCGATAACTATATCAGAACAAATTTCTTCCTCAGCCAGTTTGCCCGAAAGCAAATCCATAAGTTCTATTTTTTGACGCCTGCTAAGCTTCTCTTTTAAAACCAAATAAAGATCATAGTCACTGTTTATATCAAAATCACCACGTGCCCTTGAGCCAAACAAGATTATCTTCTCAAGTGTGTAGCCGCTCAGATTATTCTCTATAATATTTCTGATCTTTTCTTTCATTATTCGAAAATACTCAAATCTTTACGTTATTTCTATGAATATGGAAATTTTCTATAAAATTCCGGTAAACACTGTTTTGTTTTTAATAAGTACTTTGACTCCTTACAATCTTAAATCTCCATTGTCCGTCAATTTTCTCCCATTCAGATGTTTTAGATGACCAATGTCCTGTTGAACCACTCAATAGTGCCCTATTGAGTTCTTTATTTATGATAACTGACCATAAATCCGGTACTACTATATCTTCTTTGCCATATCGATAAGCTTTAAAACCGGATATTTCTCTGCAATAAAAATGTATTTTGCCTTCAAAAATCTTACGCTTTGCTTCATACTCATCACCCAATTTATAAATATCAGTTTCATTGCTGCTGAAAAAATTCTGCAATATACTGTTATATTTAGAATTCAGATATAATATACCGCTGTCTTCTCTATCCAAATGAAACGGGAAAAATACAATTGTCCTGCGGTTTTTACCGGAATACGAGTCACATGACGGAATTGAGTCTGAATAGCATATCTCGTAATTTAAAGTATCTTCAATCACATAATACTTTTCTTCTCTGCCTGAATATTTATAAAACAAATTTGCCAGTTTATAAACTTCTTTTAGCGTATCATCGGAATTTATCCTCGTATTGATTCTCTGTTCTTCTTCATCATCCAACCTGCTGTCATGCTCCCAGTTCATAAAAAACTCTTCAAGTATTATTTGGGAATTATACCGGTATGCTTTATGTAAAGTACTATCAATCTGCTGAGCATACACAGAAAAAGCACTAAGTGCTATAATCAAAGAAATCTTAATATTCATGTAAATAGATTTTTTTGCATTTTGCCTTTTTACTTTTCACTGATTCTGCAGCTTTATCCAATCCGTTATATCATCTAAAAATCCTGGTACAAATGCTTTTGGTAATTGCGGGTATTCACTCGGACTCCCCGTGCCTGCTTCCTGGAATAAATGATTCGCATCAGGATAAATACGGGTTGTGTAATTACTGTTACCCGCTTTTTTGAGCGCATCTTCCATGGGCTTTTGGTTCTGACCCACGGGTACCTGCAGGTCCTTGCCGCCAAAGAGCATTAATACAGGTATAGTGGTTTTTTCAAGCGCGTATGATGGATCGTAGCTCAGGAAATATTTTATCCATTTACTGCTGAACTGCTTTACGGCATCCTTTGCCGTCTTTTTGATATATTCATCCTTATCTTTTATAGCAGCTTTCTCTTCAGCAGACATTTTGTCGTAGCTATCGCTCACATTTTTTTCAAGCTGTTCTTCAAGCTCTTTTATGTTACCGTCTTTTACAAGAGTTTCATATATCAGGTTCATCATAACGATGTACCCGGAGATTTCATCTTCTGTGGCATTTTCTGACTTCATGATAAGCTTTGACTGCTCTTTTATTATATCAATACCCTTTACACCGGTACCTGCCATAAGTATCATATACGCAACATTGGTTTTACCGGCAACTATGGGAGCGACAATACCGCCTTCGCTGTGTCCAAGCAG
>JBHEKV010000156.1:0-5588 GCA_041859235.1 Ignavibacteria bacterium
ATTATTGCAGCGTAAACTTAAAATTGGTTATGCACGCGCTGCGCGCATAGTTGATGAGCTTGAATCCGCAAATGTTGTCGGACCCTTTGACGGCTCCAAAGCCAGAGAAGTCCTTGTAGAAACCGAAGCCCAGCTTGAACAATTGATATAAATAGCAGGATTTATAGATGATGAGAACTATATGCCTGGAATATACCAGTTTGGTTTCGATGCTTCAGAGTCTTCACTTGCAAGCGGTGTATATTTTTACAGACTCGCAGCAAAAGTGAGATAAGTGATAGAATCATCGCAGAAACCAAAAAAATGATACTTTTGAAGTACAAACTAGCTTGAAAAACGCTTAAAATTATATTACTTTAGAGCAATATAACAATAACTTCCACCATGAAAAGACTTATCCTTTTTGAACTTATCGTACTTTTTTTAGCCACAACGTTTGAAAGTGACTCACCGCCCGGCTGGTTTCAGCAAACTTTACCTGTCAATGATTTTATTAATGACATATTTTTTCTGGATAGTTCAACCGGATGGGTAGTAACGGATGGAGAAGATAATCCTCCTGATACTGGTTATGTAATGAAAACTATAAACGGGGGGATTAACTGGGAAATCCAGTTTAATATTATTGATAAAATACAGGCAGTTTGTTTTACAGATAACAATACGGGCTATATTGCAGGCGGTACAGGAAATTCAAGATTATTTAAATCAACTGATGGTGGAAATAACTGGAATAATATAAATTTTAAATCCTTTGGACGTTACGAAGATTTGTATTTCATAAATAATAATACAGGCTGGATATGTGATGCAAATTCAATTGATGGAGGTTTATGGATAACAACAAACGGCGGTTTGAACTGGCAGCAACAGTTAGGGGCAACTTCATTTCCCAAGAAGCTATTTTTCCTGAACCAGGATACGGGATGGGTAATTTGCCAAAATACAAAACTGCTCAGAACAACTAATGCAGGCCTGAATTGGGATCAGCAAAATGATTTTGGAGGGCAAATAAATGACGTATTTTTCAGGAACGGAAATTTAGGCTGTGTTTCAGGAGGTATTAATTATAGAACAACTGATGGGGGTTTAAACTGGCTAGTATCAAATGATGGGGGAGTAAAGTTGTCATTTGCAAACGATTCGATAGGCTGGGCAGGCAATAATTTTAGTATTATAATGAAAACAACAACAGGAGGACAAACTTGGTTCAGACAAAGCTCACCCATATTTAATGCTTTTAGCACAGATGCCAAAGATACAAATTTAGCATGGGCAGGAGGGAGCGGCATTGTTAAAACCACAGATGGCGGAGGTCCTCCTGTAGGAATTCAACAAATAAACAGCGAAATTCCATCAGATTATAAATTATATCAGAATTATCCCAACCCATTTAATCCGGTTACAAATATCAGGTACAGCGTAATGCCAAATGTCAAAGCTCAAATGTCAAACATCAAATTAATTATCTATGACGTTCAGGGGAAGGCAATTACAACTCTGGTAAATGAAGAACAGAAACCCGGTATGTATGAAGCAGACTGGAACGCCTCGGCTTACCCGAGCGGGGTATATTTTTACAGCCTTGTAATAGAAGGCTTAACAGTTGAAACACGAAAGATGATACTGATAAAATAACCATTATATAAATAACCATTATGCATCAAACCAAACTTTAAAAGACCATGAAAACACTCTTTAAAATTTCGGCAGCTCTTATAATCCCGATCCTGTATTTTGCGGTTGTATCGGGGTTTAAAGAAAGTTCAAATCTTACGCCACAATCCATAACCGGTGGCAGTGTATTAACTCCTGCGCCTGTTCAGAAAGATTTTAGGAACTACATTCTAAGCACTACGTATGGCGATAACTCTGTTGGGTATTGGGATATAGAGAATCACATTGCAAAATATAAAGAACTTAATTTCAATGGCGCGCACTTTTATGATGAAGGCACTAAAAGGCTCGGTAAGTTCAGCGATAATACACTTAATTCAACACAGATAGGCAATGTTAACGGTATCATAAACACCATACATTCCTCTCCGTACAATATGCGGAGCGAATTTGAAAGGATAAGGATCTCACAGCTTTGTTACGCCCAACGTTTGGTATATGAAGTCAGCTCAAACGGCAGTAATGCAGTAAATTACGGTTTTGCCTACCAGGATATAATGCCCGGAACATATATAACTGATAGCGGAAGAACAGTATTAAAGGCATGCGCAAGCTGTCCACCATCATCCTCGCAATCTGCCGGCTGGCTGTGCAGTAACATTTACGAGAACCTTCAGCATACTGATCTTTATTATTTCAGGCCGCAAAAAGCAGATACATCAGATTGGTATGTTAAGCCTATGATGAGGATAAATAAATCAGACTTTGATAATCCAAACCTGCAAAATACACCAGTTGTAAGGATAAATACTGTAAATTTTCAAGGGGATACGATAAAAAGAACAACAATAAGAGTTAGAAATTTTGGAAATGCAAGCGGTCAATATCATGGACAATATGTTGAAAAATACACATTTCAAGGTGGTACTGATTCTCTTATAGTATCGGGCAGGCTTGATTCAGCAAACGGCTTAAATTATGGTTATTCACAGGGTGTAGATCCTGAATCATCAAAAGTTGATTTTAAGGTTTACTGGTTCGGTGAAGTTGATGTTTGGTTCGATAAAATGACTGTGGATGATATTTATGCGAATGAATTATTTAGAGGTGATCATGATCCCAGGATCGTAGAAGAGATAACAGAATTCCCGGGTCACGACATATTTTTTGCCGATGAGGTAACATCATCAAACGCCTACTGCATAAAGTACGTTAAGGATAAAATGACATCGCTTGGAGCAGGAGATAAGCTGCAGTTTGCAGTTACAAATAATCTTAGTATCCGTACACACCGTAATGATAATTTACTATCAAAAATGGTTCTTGAAGTCGCTCAGCCGCCGCGTGTATGCCTTGATGCGCATGTTTTTAACACATTGCAGGGAGCCTGCATTCCCGTAAACTCATTAACTAATATTGATCCGCGTGTACCCTCACACTGGAGGAAAAGCTATGCGGATTACACAACGAATTTACAGAATAATATCCTTGGAAGAAAGGATGTCATTTCCCAGCCCAGCCAGGGCAGTTTTGTATGGCAGATAAATAAGATACGGGAGCAGGTAACAGAGTTTTCACCGGGGACATCACTCATGATACAGCCGCAGTTACACTCTGAAACAGGCAGCTTCAGCATAAGTGATTTTGGTGACGGGAACCGTGAGCCGCTGAATGAAGAGATAAGCGCGCAGGCATGGATAGCCCTTGCATACGGCGCGGAGGGGTTAAGCTGGTTCTGGTATCCGAGTTATGTTGGCTGGGTAAACTCGGCAAACCCACTTCTGAATTTTATGAGGTTTAATTCCTTGCCTCCATCATCTCCCGTGCCAAATATGCTGTACGTATATGGTATGCTTAATGGTGATACCGATGATCCTCCCAGGTATTTATCTCATACTAAAAGAGATACAAACTGTTACGGGCAGGATAAGTGGAATTACATGAAAGATATGAATGCTAAGATCCTGAGTTTAAAGCCAACACTTGATGCAATTAGCTGGAATTCAGCGTACAGTGTGCATAGTGAGGGTGCAAACCATGAATATATTTCAGATATTTTGAGCATTGACCCTAATCAGCAGCCGGGCGTTCAAAACCCATGTGTGAGTGATTATCAAACGAATGGATATCTTTACGGCCCATATTTTGACTGTCCTGAAGAACGCTACTGGGAGTTGGGATATTATAATAACGTTGGCACAACAAAATATTTCATAGCAGTAAACCGCAGATGTGTGCCCCCAAATAATGCCGCAAACCCGCCTTTAACCGGGGATGACAGGGTGCTCAGAATAAAATTTGATCAAGGTGATTTTCCTTTATTTGAGAACTGGAAAATAACTGATATTTATACAGGAAATTCAAAAATATTCGCAAAAAGTAATCAAGGTTTTGGCGGTTATGTTGATCTTGGTTCAACAAGCGCTGATTTAGGCTGGTTCAAACCCGGTGAAGGTAAGCTGTTTAAAATAGAGCCGGTACCCGTTAAAGGCGGAACCCTTGTTGCAGATGAAGTGATTTCAGGTGAATCCTTCACCTGCGAAGCCCCTGTTTATAACAACGGTCACAATATAACAATAGGCGCAAATACAACAATACATTTTAACGATAGCTCTAAGTTCGTAATGTCAGGCGGTGTGTTTACAGTGGGTGACCAGAATACAACAGCTCCGCAGAACATTACAAGCGATGCAGTGCCGGGCGGCTCGTGGCGCGGGCACAGCTTTACAAATTGCGAAGTGAAGATTTACGGGGCTACGTTTAGTGGGTTGGCTAACGATACAACATACGCTGTAAATATAATTGATTGTCCGGTTGTTGATATAAGGAACTGTACATTTAATACAAACAGTTCTTTAAAAGGCGGCGTGAATGCAATTTGCTTTGATAATCCTTTCATAGCAATAAATAACATTTACATTGGCTCAAATACGTTTAATTCATCAGGCTCAACAATACCAACGGTAAATGTATCATCATATGCAGGTGTAACGACTCCCTTAATTATAGAAAACAATATATTTAACGAAGGTAACACGGCAGTATTCCTGAGCGGTGTTATCGGCGGAGCTATTAAGGGAAACACTATAACCGATAATTACATAGCTATTAACGCACTGACATCATCTATTGATGTAGTGCAGAATAACATATCATCAACCGTAAACGGTTCGATGGGCATCTTTGCCGCTGGAAGCAGTGAGCTAAAGCTCAACAGCTCGGGAGCATTTACTCTCGGCGGCTTGAACAATATCTCAAACGAAGGTACAGGCACAAATAACATAAATGTTGATGGTTCTTACTTTTTACTTGATGATGGCGAAAATATCTTCAATATTTCAAATGACCAAAGTTCATACCACTTATTCGGCTACTTCCCGATGTTCACAGCAGTTACAACCGAAGAAACCAATAATTGCTTTAAGGTGGCTGGTTCACCTGTTGATCCGCCAATAAAGATGGTAACCTCAGGATACCAGGGCTCACAGATAACGTTTAATTTCAATCCATACCTTGCAGACTGTGAAATAATTGGCGGCGGTGACGGGCTGGTTATAAACCTAGGTGATGGCATTTATGATACAATATATACGGGTGGCTCCGGTTCGGGTGGAAGCCAGAAAGAAACTCTCCCCCTTGATAAGTCGAAGAACCGGTCTCTCGGTGGGGAGTACTCCCGAGGCCTCGGGAGGGAGGGGGTCGGGAATCAAATTCCCCTCTCGAGAGAGGTGACTGCCAAAGGCAGTCGGGGTGTGTTTGTAATATCAACGGCTAAACAGCGTTACGATTCCATAAGCGTACTTATGCGTTACCGCAATTACACACAGGCTAAAACAAAATGTCTTGATCTTATCAATACATATCCTGATAGCATTCAGAGCATATTTGCCGTATCAAAACTCTTCTTAGCGACTGTTGCAAGCGATATATCTTATAATGCTGCAAATACTCTTAAAATATTCTATGAAAAC
>JBHEKV010000087.1:0-7060 GCA_041859235.1 Ignavibacteria bacterium
TTTGAATTGGCTTTCCATATTTCGCCCAGTATTTTTACTGTACCTGTACCGTTTACAATATCAACGAACACTTCGCCTATTTCGCCGATCATGCCTGATTCTCCGGTCATTGCTTTGCGTCTGTAAGTGCGAATAACCAGCCAGGCGAGAAGTGCAAAGAGTCCCGCAATAATAACAACCGTTGTGATAATTACATTCATGGAAATATCTACAGCAGATTCAAGCGGCGATGAGCCTGTATCTATCAGCATCATTGAGCCAAAAAACATCGCAATGACTCCCGCAACGGTAAGCATACCGTAACTTGTCACTTTTATTTCTGCTATGAACAAGATTATAGCCAGCAGGATCAATCCAGCCCCCGCGTAATTAATGGGCAGTGTATGCAATCCGTACAACCCAAGCAGAATACAAATAGCGCCTGTTACTCCTGGCAGGATCGCTCCGGGGTGATAAAACTCGAGAATGATCCCCCACATGCCTATCATCATAAGTATGTATGCAATGTTCGGGTCGCTTATAATACCAAGTATCTTCTGGAACCAGCTTTCTTCAAAATTTACTATTGTGTGATTCTTAGTGTTTAATATTTTTTTACCTGTCGATGTTTCAACTTCCCTGCCGTCAATTTTTGTTAGCAGGTCATTCATATCATTCGCAATCAGATCAATTACACTATCTTTCAATGCTTCGGTTTCTGTGATAGATACACTGTTGCGGACGGCGTCTTCGCTCCATTTAACATTACGCTTGCGCTTTTCGCTTATTGAACGGATAAATGCGGCAGCATCGTTTGTGACTTTCTCGCTCATAGTGGAATCCATTTTGCTGCCATCACCGCTTACGGGATGCGATGCCCCGATATTAGTACCCGGCGCCATTACGGCAATGTTTGACGCAAGAGTTATAAAGACTCCCGCGCTTGCAGACTGCGAGCCGCCCGGCGAAACATATACTACTATCGGGATTGGTGATGTAAGAAGGTCACTTACAATATACCTTGTTGATTTCAACAGTCCGCCGGGAGTATTAAGCCTGATAACAAGGCACTCCGCGTTTTTGTTTTTTGCTTCTTCAATACTCTTATGAATAAAATCCGCGGTAGAAGGATTAATGGAGCCATCAACGGTTATAACAAATATCTGCGGGCTTTGCTGCGCAAAAATTACATTACCAATAAAGAGTAATGCTAAAATGAATTTTATGTTTAAGCTGATAAGCTTCATGGCAAAATATATATATTGATTATGAACAAAAATAATGAAAAATTAGCAGAAATAGCCAACAATTTTTTACTATCACTATTGTATTAAACAGCATTGTTTTGTATATTTGTATGTAATTAACACATCAAAAAGACACCCGGATTTAAATAATCTGAAAAAATCGCATACTTTCTAAGTTATTCCAAATTATAATTTATCCAAATATCGCTTTCCGGTTATAACTAATCTAAAACTAACAAATAAAATTAAAGTGTATTATGGCATCAGATAAAAAAGATGATTTAAAGCCTTCTATGGATCTGGCTGAATTAAAGAAAAAGAAGATAGCAGAGTTATATGAGCTTGCAAAGAACTTAAACATTCACGACTACAGTGATCTCAGAAAACAGGATCTGATATATAAGATACTGGAATCAGGCACACAGAATGACGGCGTTGCTTACAGCAAGGGTGTCCTGGACGTTCTTCCGGACGGGTACGGTTTTTTAAGATCATCTGATTACAATTATTTATCTTCACCGGATGATGTTTATGTTTCACCATCTCAGATAAAAAAATTCGCGTTAAGAACCGGCGATACAGTCAGCGGGCAGGTTCGCCCGCCGAAAGACGGCGAGAGGTTCTTTGCGTTATTGAGAGTGGATAAAGTAAACGGCGTTGAGCCTGAAAAAATGCGTGAGAGGACATTGTTTGATAACCTCACTCCATTATATGCAAATGAAAGGCTTAATTTAGAATCAGCGCCGGGAGAATATGTTACAAGGATCATGAACCTCTTCACACCAATTGGCAAAGGAAACAGGGGCATGATTGTATCACCGCCTAAAGCAGGTAAAACGATTTTACTTCAGCAGATAGCCAACGCTATTGCAAAGAACCAGCCTGAAGTTGAACTTATCGTCCTATTGATCGATGAGCGTCCCGAAGAAGTAACGGATATGGAACGCTCTGTAAGGGCAGAAGTGATAAGTTCAACATTCGACGAACCGCCTGAAAGGCACGTACAGGTATCTGACATAGTTCTTGAAAAAGCAAAAAGGCTCACTGAAGCCAAAAAGGATGTTGTAATACTTCTTGATAGTATTACCCGTCTTGCAAGGGCGCATAACACAGTGGTACCGCACAGCGGAAAAATACTTTCCGGCGGTGTGGACGCAAATGCATTGCACAGACCAAAAAGATTTTTCGGAGCTGCAAGAAACATTGAAGAAGGCGGCAGTTTGACTATTATAGCGACTGCGCTTGTTGAAACCGGCAGCAGAATGGACGAAGTTATCTTCGAAGAATTCAAAGGAACCGGTAACATGGAAATAGTTCTTGACAGAAAGCTTGCCGATAAGAGAATTTTCCCCGCAATTGACCTTAACAAATCAGGCACAAGAAAAGAAGAACTTCTTCTGGATGAAGAAGAGCTCTCCAAGGTATGGCTGCTCAGAAAAATTCTGAGTGATTTTTCACAGGTTGAAGCAATGGAATTCCTTTTAGGAAAAATGAAAGGGACTAAGCACAACAAAGAATTCCTTAAGAGCATGAACTCTTAAGCTGAATTGATACTTTCGAGCTTTAGTCCGATTAAAAAGTAGTTAACCGGATCCATTGTATGAAAAAAGAGATTATCATCAACTCAAATGCTGATGAAAGCCGTATAGCCATAACCGAAGACGGCAAACTTAGCGAACTTTTCATTGAAAATGAGGAGTACGAACGCGTTATAGGTGATATTTACCTTGGCAAAGTTGCCAAAGTTATCCCCGGCATCAAAGCCGCATTTATCGATCTTGGCTTCAAGCAGGATGCATTCCTCCACTTCAGTGATGTGGGCGACCAGGCCGAAGATATGAAAGCGCTGCTTGGCAGCGATTCTGAAATAGATGACGATGATGACGACGAAGATGAAGAAATTACCCCGCTGCAGAAGCAATCACAAAGACAGCCGCAAAAAAGAAGACAACTGCCCAGGCTTGAGCGCGGGCAGAAAATTATTGTACAGATAACAAAAGAGCCTGTTGGCAACAAAGGCGTAAGGGTTACTTCAAAAGTATCACTGCCGGGCAGGTACCTTGTATTTTTACCATTCGAAAATAAAGTCAACGCATCCAAGCAGATACAGAACATGCGCGAAAAGCGCAGGCTGAAAAATATTGTCAGGAATTACAGATCCTCAAAAGGATTGGAGTTCGGGGCAATATTACGCACCGTTGCGGAAGAACAGGATGATAAAGCCATTGTTGAAGATCTTGAAAATCTATATAACATCTGGAAAGATATAGAAAAACAAATTAAGACAGGCGAGCCCCCTGCCCTGCTTTATAAAGATCTTACAGTAACAACAAGTGTAATAAGGGATCTCTTCAGAGATGATGTTGAAAAAGTACTGGTTGATACAAAAAAGATGTACAAAGAAATTCAGCAGTATGTTAAAGTGAACTCCCCTGACCTTCTGGATAAAGTTGAACTTTATAAAGGCAGCAAAGCCCTGTTTGATATTTACGGCATTGAAGCAGAAATTCACCAAACATTAAGCAAGCGCGTACCGCTTAAAATTGGCGGTCATTTGATCATTGAAAAGACCGAAGCGATGTACGTAATTGATGTGAACAGCGGAAAGTACGCAAAGAGCAAAGACCAGGAAACGAATTCACTTAAAACAAACCTCGATGCCTCAAGGGAAATTGTAAGGCAAATCAGACTTCGTGACCTTGGCGGTATTATTGTGATAGATTTTATTGACGTTTACGATGATAAGAATAAGAAAAAAGTCTACGATGAACTGAAAAAGGAATTCAAAAAAGACAGGGCGAAAGTTACTATACTGCCGATGTCTGAATTCGGACTGGTGCAGATTACACGGCAGCGCGTAAGGGAAAATGTAGTGCGCTCAATTACAGAGCAGTGTCCCCTTTGCGGCGGAAGCGGAATTATTGAAAGCTCAACTAATATACTCACAAGAATTGAAAGATGGATAAAACGCTACAAGCTTGATAAGAATAAACCTTCCGGCAAGTTGATACTTAAAGTGCATCCAATGGTTTACACAACGCTTCGCGAAGGAACTATAAGCAATATGACAAAGATAGCCTTCAGGTATCTGCTTAGAATTACGCTTGAAGAAGACTCATCGCTTGCTTTCCAGGATTTCAGATTCATACGCGCGAAGACAGAAGAAGATCTAACAGCTAAGTATTCTTAAACCGGTGAGGCTTGAGACTGACATATTAGTGATTGGCAGCGGAATTGCGGGCTTATCTTTTGCGCTGAAAGCCGCGAAGCAGCATAAAGTCCTGATTGTTACCAAAAAGGAACAGGCAGAATCAAACACTAACTATGCCCAGGGCGGCATAGCCACAGTTACCTCCCCGGATGATTCATACGAACTCCATATTAAAGATACACTCGAATGCGGCGCGGGATTATGCCATACTGATGCAGTTGATCAGATAGTAAAGAACGGTCCGCATTTAATAAATGAATTGATAGAACTAGGTGTTAATTTCAGCCGTGAACAGGGTAAGCTTGATCTAGGCAGAGAAGGCGGCCACTCCAGGCAGCGCATTGTGCACGCTAAGGATCTGACCGGAAAAGAAATTGAACGTGCCCTGCTGCATAATATCACTAATCACAAAAATATTACCGTACTCGAGCATCATACCGCAATTGATCTTATCACCGAACACAACATCAAAAAACGCAAACCAACCGGAAATATAAACTGTTATGGCGCTTATGCATATGATGAAATGAACGATGAGATATATACAATACTTTCTGAATTAACGGTAATCTGCACAGGCGGAATAGGGCAGGTTTACCTGCATACAACAAATCCCGCAATTGCCACAGGCGATGGCATAGCCATAGGCTACCGCAGCGGATGTAAAATTGGCAATATGGAGTTTGTTCAGTTCCACCCTACAAGTCTGTATGAAAACAAAATCAATCCAACAGATGTTCAGTCATTTCTGATCAGCGAAGCTTTGCGCGGCGCAGGAGCGATACTCAAGTCCAAAAACGGCGAAGAGTTCATGTTCAAGTATGATTCCCGCGGGTCACTTGCACCAAGAGATATTGTTGCACGGGCAATTGACAGCGAAATGAAGAAACACGGGGATGATTTTGTATATCTTGATATTACCAAATTAGGCGAAGAGAAAATTAAGAACAAATTCCCGTATATTTACAAAAAATGTTTATCAATCGGCATTAATATGGCAAAGGATATGATACCGGTCGTACCGGCAGCGCATTACAGCTGCGGAGGCATAGTAAGCGATCTTGACGGAAGAACTTCGATGAACAGGTTATTTGTGCTCGGCGAAGCTTCTATGACAGGAGTTCACGGCGCCAACAGGCTTGCCAGCAATTCATTGCTTGAAGCACTCGTCTACGCTGATAAAGCCGCGAAGGTTTGCTGTGTTGATGCGGCCAAGGCTAAGAAGTCACAGCTGAAAATCCCTGATTGGGATTCCAGCGGCACTGAAAATGCCGAAGAGTGGGTCTTAATTTCACAGAACAAGAATGAGATCAAGCAAATAATGGCAAATTATGTGGGCATAGTAAGATCGAACTTAAGATTGCACAGGGCGCTGAGAAGAATAACACTGATCAAGGATGAAATAGAAACTTTCTATAAGAAAACCCGTGTGAACAGAGAACTCCTTGAGCTGAGGAATATGGTGCTTATATCTTACCTCATTATCCGTTCTGCGCTGATGCGGAAAGAATCAAGAGGGCTGCATTACAGCACAGATTACCCCGAAACAAAACGCTCTTATTTAAAGGATACTGTAATCACAAATAAAACTGTAAAATAGCATTACAAATAAGTTAAACAGTAATTTAGTTAAACTGTAAATAAGTTTAGTATTAATGAGCAAAAAACATACTGTTTCAAGAAAATTTGAGCCTGCAAGAAAAGAGATCTTGACAATTAAGCATAAGATCGGTTTAATGCTGGTTTCGCTGAGTGTACTTATGCTGGAATTCACTTTAATAAGAGTGCTCTCAATATCTTTGTGGTATCACTTTGCATTTATGATAATCAGCATCGCATTGCTGGGGCTCGGCATAAGCGGGGTAACAATAATTATCAGCAGCCGTATAAATAAAGCGGAAATAAATTCATTTCTAACGGTCACTTCCCTGCTCTACGCAGTTTCAATAGTACTTTCGTTTCTTGTTCTTAATAAAGTTCCGTTTGATCCTTTCAGTTTATTTGTAGATTCGAATCAGTTCATATATTTGCCATTGTACTACATACTCATAACTCTTCCATTCTTTTTAGCTGGATTGATAATCGGGCAATTGTTCACAAGATTTAAATCCGGAATTAATCAGCTATATTTTTACGATCTCATTGGCGCAGGTTTGAGCTGCTTTGTGTTCATACTCGTACTTCCAAAATTCGGCGGTTCAGGGGGAATAATTTTCGCATCACTGCTAGCATGCGCGGGTACGCTGATATTTGCTATAGAGAAAAGCCGCAGGCAAACCATCGGTTTGTTTGCAGCATTTATTATGATTGTAGTTAACGCAGTAATGTTAACAAATCCGGAATCATATTTACCAATATATGTTTCAGAAAACAAAGTTTACGGCAATTATATTAAGGATAATCCTGAATTAAGATTGCTTACACGCTGGAATTCTTTTTCGAAGGTTGATGTAATGAAGGATGACGGCGAAAATGTTGATGACTACCCTGTTTACACAGCGATTATTGATGCGGGTAATTCCACAACAAATATACCAAAGGTACCAAATCTGCTCGATAGCGGAGCGCGTCCGCCATTTGACGCATCAATGCTCGCAATGTACCTAAAGCGGGAAGATACTGC
>JBHEKV010000033.1:0-6640 GCA_041859235.1 Ignavibacteria bacterium
CACATTCAGAAACTCATTGCTGAAGGCGAACATCAGCAGCTCGATTTCAAATTCGGGATCACCGATTCGAAAAAGATTGCCCGTTCGCTGGCTGCTTTCGCCAATACCGATGGCGGAAGGCTGCTGCTTGGCGTCAAGGACAATGGCTCCATTGCAGGGGTGCGCTCGGATGAGGAGTACTACATGGTTGAAGCCGGGGCCAGCCTTTACTGCCGGCCAGAGGTCTATTTTGAAATGAAGGAGTGGGAAGAAAACGGCCGTACTGTGGTGGAAATCATCATCCCGAAGAGCTTTTCCGGACCGCATTCGGCCCCCGACAAGGAGGGAAATTACCGGGTTTATGTTCGGGTTGGCGATGAAAATTATCCCGCCAACGGGGTGTTGCGTAAAGTCTGGAAAAAGCAGCACGACCCGAAAGGCGTTTACATTGAATATTCGGTTGCCGAAAGAACATTACTCGCTTACCTCGAGATCCATGGTGAAATCACCCTCTCAGGGTTCAGAAAACTTTCAGGTTACTCCAATCAGCGGTGTGAACACATCCTGGCCGACTTCATGGTCTTAAACATCATCAGGATGAACTATTCCGCAACCGGTGTCTTCTTCACCCTGAACCCCGATTACAGGTCCGACGGCCTTTCCCCGTCAAACGATGCGAAATCCGATCAATAAATTGCCGGAAAGATGATGAAAAGAATAGGACTGCTTTCTGATACCCACGGATATGTGCACCCGAAAGTCGCTGATTTCTTCAGCGATTGCCATGAGATCTGGCATGCCGGCGACATCGGGAACCTCGATACGGCCAAAACGCTGGCATCCATCAAACCGCTGAAGGCGGTCACCGGCAACATCGACGGCAACGAGCTGAAGATGTTTTATCCGCATTACCAGGATTTTATGTGCGGGGAGGTAAGGGTACTCATCATTCACATCGGCGGGTACCCGGGCCGGTATTCTGCAGAAGCCAGGCAACTGCTTGATGAACTGAAACCAAAACTCTTCATCAGCGGACATTCACACATCCTTAAGGTGATGAACGATCAGCGCCGGCAACTGCTGCACATCAACCCGGGTGCGGCCGGAAAACAAGGCATGCACCAGGTGGGTACCCTCGTGAGGTTTACCATCGAAGGGGCTGAAATCAGGGACCTGGAAATTATGGAGCTTCCCCGCAGGCAGTAAGCGTTACCTGAGTCTGTCGGCGGCTTTTACCAGCTGCTCGTCTTTCTGAATGCTTCTGTTTGCCAGGATAAACATCACCAGGGCCACCAGGTAAAGATAAACCCCGGTCTGGTTGAAATCGGGCGTGGTTAAGGTAGCCTTACCCAGCACATTGCCATAATAGAAGAAAATCAGCGCAATGATTACCAGCAGCATCACGATCGACAACCTCACCAGCCGCATCTGCAACCGCCTGTTTTTAAACAGAAAGATGGCTGCACCAGCCATAATCACCACCAGTATATCGAGAATCTGAACCGGCAGCAGAATCATGCTGTTCAGCCCGAGAGCGGGTGATGAGTTGTCGGCAAAACGGTTGATGTAAACTTCCAGCCATATCTGGCCTTCGTTGATAAAACTAATAACCGGAACGAAAAAGGCAATAGCCAAGGCGATAGCGGCCAATGCAAGGTAAACTGTTTGAATACGCTGGATCATAGTATAGTTTTATGTTTGCAAAGATATGGACAAGTTGGGAATATCAATACTAGCATCAAAAAAAGCCTTTCTTTCAAAAGACCCTTTATAATTGACCTGAATCATATTTTCAAGTTAGCCAAATCAAGATATACCAAAATGCTTATATTTGCACAGCTATTATATCTATTTCAAAGTGGCTTCACTCCTGAACACTAAAATAAGTAAGCTTATTTCTTGTCGCAGAATTACATTCGATAACTATTTTATTATAGCAACAATCGGAATAACTTTTTTTTCATGTATATTTCATCTAACAACTGAAAGTTTACGGCTTGATGAGCATTATTCGATGTGCATTGCGAATCCTGCTCAGTCCTTTTCAGCAATATCCTCTGATATCCAAACAGATTTTCATCCCCAGTTTTATTATTATATTCTTAATTCAGTTTTTAGAGTTTTTCCTTATGACGATCTTGTTGAGCGACTCATCTCTGCAATAACCGGGATACTTGGTGTTTATCTGATGTATATTCTGGGCAAAACGATGAGAAACAATAAGACTGGCATTTTAATGTCTTTCTTAACATCTATATGCTTTTTCCATATTAAATATAGTCAGGAAGTCAGGATGTATATTCTTATTTTTTTCCTGACTGTACTTCTTACAATTCTTTTTATCAATATTATACGTGATCCAAAATCATACTATTTCTTTCTTTACACACTTGTTGCAACCGTTTCAATATATACGCACTATTTTTCATTTTTCATACTTTTGGGCTTTACGCTCTGTTTTTTTCACCTAATGGGGTCGGGTATAATAAACAAATCTCTGATTTCACGCTTTGTTGTTTCGAACTTAGGGATATTCATACTTTACCTGCCCTGGATTCCAGGTATGATTGCAACAGGTGAACGGCATCATTTAATGAAGCAGCCTGATGCCTGGTATTTTCTTGAGTACATATATTCCTATACTGGAAAGGAACCTTTAACTACCTTACTTTTCATTTCCGGAATGGTTTTATTCCTTATCGGAAGCATCAGACTAATAAAAAACCGAGATATTAAATCATATAATCAACAGTATGTAAATATGATGATAATTTTTTACAGTTTATTTTTTGTCTATTTTATCACTTATATTATTTCAGGTTTCAAACCCATTATAAACAGACCCAGTACAATAGTAGCAATACCTTTTGTGATAGCTGCCGTTGTTTTAGACCTTTATGAAATTAAAAAAAATTATCTTTTCATCATCTTAACTGTTCTGATTATAAGCAATACCATAAATATTGTTTTTATCAATAAGTATTATATTACGAATTCTAAAGATAATTATAAGCAAATATCTGCAACAATATATGCTTCTGAAAAACATGGAAAAGATACTATTGCAATTAGCCAGGTTGCTGCTTTCTATAATTATTACTTCAGGCAGACAGATTCCAAAATGAAGCTTTTTAATCCAAATGAATATAAACCATCTGAAATACTTGCAGATGTAAATAGTTTTTATGTCATGAATGCCCCTTCAACAAATGAAAAACAGAGAAAATTGGAGGAAATCACCGAATTTATCTTTCTCATTCTTAATCCACGGATTAAAGATGAAGTTGTAAGTATTGTTGAGAACAGGAACCTTTGGAATGATTACATACAACATAACTTTATTCTGGATACGGTTATAACTGATAATGTAAATAATAGAGAAGTGGCATTCCGCTATAAAAAAAGGCCTCTTTAACAATAAATTTAAAATCAAAAGATGCACACTTGAAAATTTTCCCGTCATGAAAAATAGCAGATTTCATTTACTCAGACTGTTATCAGACGAGCACTATCTGATTGTATCAGTAATAGCAATAACTATTTTTACCCGGACATTTCATTTGACTTTCCAGAGTTTATGGTTTGATGAATTATATTCAATGATCATTGCAAACCCGGAGAATTCATATAAAACCATCCTTCAAAACATCAGGACAGATTTTCACCCTCCGTTATATTACATTTCACTTAACACTTTATTTCAGATACTTCCTTATAATGATTTTACCGGTAGGCTTATTTCGGCTTTGGCAGGTATTGCAGGAGTTTTTCTGATCTATTTTCTTGGCAAAGCCCTGAAAGATAAACGAACCGGAATTGTTATGGCATTTCTTACTTCCATATTTTTCTTTCATATCAAATACAGCCAGGAGGTCAGGATGTATATCCTGATATGTACTTTAGCAACCTTGCTTACCATAATATATATTAACATTATCAAAAAACCCGGATTGAAGGGTTATATCTCTTATTTTTTTATTGCAGTATTATCAATCTATACACATTATTATGCATTCTTTATTCTTCTGGCGCACTTTTTCTGCCTGATTCATCTGGCATATTTCAAGAAGATCAGCAAATATCATATAAGATTCTTTTTCAGTTTGCTCTTACTGATCTCTCTTGCTTATATTCCCTGGATTCCGCATTTGATATCAACCGGTAATCGTCATCATTTTATGATGCAGCCAGATATATGGTATTTTGCAGAATATCTTTACGAATATACAGGGAAAGAGCCTCTGACAACAATTGCAATCCTCATTGTAATTTTTACCTACTTTGGCAGAAATTTAAGACAGTGGATCAGAAAAGACCAGCCTCAGGTAGATAAGAATCTGACGTTTTTAATCATCTTTTACAGCCTTATTTCTGTATTCATAGTCACTTATTTGGTTTCATATTTCAAACCTGTTTTAAACAAACACAGTACAATAGTAGCAATTCCATTTCTGATTGCAATTCTTTCGCTTGAGATTGGGAAACTTAAAACCACCACAGGTCATATAGTTTTGATACTTTTACTAATGAGCAATTTTATAAACATTGCTTTCATCAACCGGTACTATGTTGCAAATTCCAAGGACAATTTCAGACAAATAACAAAATCAATTGATAATTCCGCAAAATTATCCGGTGATAGCCTTGTCGTAAGCCAAATGGCCATCCTTTATAATTATTACTTCAGACAATTCGGGTCAGGAGTAAGGGTAATTAATCCGAATGAATTCGGGCCTGAAGCAATAATTGGTAATGTTGACCTGTTTTATGTAATCAATTCGCCATTTACTGAAGAAAAAGATCAGAAATTAGAACCAATCAACGAATTGGGTTTTCTGATCCTTTATCCTGACCTTGAGCGGGAAGTAGCTAATCTTAAGAAAAATCATAATGAGTGGACGGATTATATTGATGACAATTTTATAATAGACTCATCATTTATTGACAACAAAAAAAACTTTAAAGTTGCCTTCAGATATAAGAGAAAATCTCTGTCCCAATAGTAAACCGACTATGAAAATGAAAAGAACCGATCAGTTCCTGCTGCTTTTATTGTGTGTTCAGATCGCCTATTTTATATACAGCCTCTATATCAGGAATGTTGATATAGATGATGCATGGTTGGGTGAACATGCATACTGGATGGCAAAAGATGGTTATGCAAAGTCCGAATTGATGAGAGGCTGGTTTTTACAAGAAGAGAGAATCCTGATCCATCACAAATTAATGACACTTCAGGGTATGGTATTTATCAAAATCTTTGGATTCTCCGTTTACACCCTTAAATCCGTCAGTTTGATGTATTTTGTGCTGTTTCTTGTTTTATTCTACTATTATACAGTTGTTTTTAAAAAGTTACTAAGCAAACAACAAATCATAATTGCCTTTTTATTATTATTTACCTTCCATTATTCATTTAAGTTTTCTTTCATTTTTCGACCCGAAATATTGCTTATGTTCCTTGCTTTTATAAATTTTATAGCATTGGAAAGAGCCATAGAAATAAAAAAAAAACAGTATCTATTCATTATTTTAGCCGGAATCATAAGCGGACTTTGCATTGTTGCTCATCTTAACGGAATCTCGATTGCATTATCCGGTGGACTGATACTGATTTTAAGAAAGAAATGGAAATCATTTTTCATTTATGGTGCCGCAGTAATCTTAGGTTCATCCCTTTATTTTTACGACTTCACAGGTGAGTATGGTTTTGCCTATTGGAAATACCAATTGTTCAACTCCACTCTGGGTCAGAATTCCGGATCGTCAGACATTTTGGTGTATTTAATTTATAATCTGGCCAAGGAACACATGCGGTTTTTCCATGATATGACAATCATCCCGTTTACGCTGGTTCTGATTCTGATAATTTTTGCAGGATATAAAATCTTTGTAAAGCAATATAGGCTGATGGCTGATTATACCTTGTTTCTGATCCTGTTTATTGCTTTTCTTTTTTCACAAAAATCGCGTCAATATATTTTAATTTATTTACCATATTTATTGATCGCATTATCGGTGGGGATCGACAAACTCATCAGAAACGAAAAAGGGTTAACTGAATGGATATATCGAAAACCAATAAGATATTTTACAGGCATTCTACTGATTGTTTTCATGGTTATCTCTGAAATATACAATATAAAAGTTTCTTCAGGCAAGTATGATCCTGGCGTGTACAGAAGTATATCGGAAATCTATATTGGAGAAAATACCAAAACTAAAAATATCGTTGCACCGTTAGACTTTATTTTTGATGAAATTACCCATTTTAATCACATTCAGAGCGAAAGGCTATATACCACTATGCAAATCAGGGATTCATCAATATATGGAAGCGGATTTCTGAATAAAACGAAGGATTTCAATATTGACTACGTTCTGCTTACACCAAGTTACCGGAAGCAATTGGGTATGGAATCCTTAAAAGTGAATGATACACTTGCCGGATTTAAGTTGATATACAGATCAGGAAAGTACTGTATGCTAAAAAAAATTGAGCAGATTCATGTCGGTAAATCACTGTTGTCCGGTAAAAGTACGAAAAACAAGCTTTGATTATGTAATGTATTGATATACAATACATTTATTTACGTAATCTCCGAATTTTCAAAAGTAAGCCCCTTTTTAAAACAAAGCCAGTTGTTCCCGATTTACGAAA
>JBHEKV010000155.1:0-12369 GCA_041859235.1 Ignavibacteria bacterium
ATTGTTAAGGAAAACGTTAAACCCAATATAATTGAATTGCTCGAGATGCATGGACTGCAGATAGATGACGTTAAGCATTACATTACACACCCCGGCGGATTGAAAGTGATCAATGCTTATGAAGAATCATTAGGGCTTACAACCGGCACACTTAATATTTCACGAAAGATATTAAAGGAGCATGGCAACATGTCATCGCCAAGCGTGATCTATGTTCTGGATGAATTCCTGAAAAATATACGGAATGTTAAAGCAGGTGAGTACGGGTTAATTTCATCGCTCGGACCCGGATTCAGTTCTGAATTAATATTATTAAAGACCGCCTGAATATGTTCTTTTATATCATTATTGGATTTGTAATACTGCAGCGTTTAATTGAGCTTGTTATAGCCAAAAAGAATGAAAAGAAAAGTCTGGCAGCAGGCGGTATTGAGTACGATAAAAAGGGTTATTCAGTTATTGTTGTTATGCATGTATTGTTTTTCATTTTATTCATTACAGAATACTTTTATTTTGAACGCACATTGAATAAATTCTGGATAGTTTTTCTTATCCTGTTTATTGCAGCACAGGTTTTAAGATATTGGGCAATTGCATCGCTGGGCAGTATGTGGAATACCAGGATAATTATTGTTCCCGGAAGCAAATTAGTTCAATATGGACCGTACAGATATTTTAAGCATCCTAATTACATGGCTGTAATTACTGAACTGGCTGTACTGCCTTTAATGTTCTCCTGTTTCTTTACCGCGATTATTTTTTCAGCAGTAAACCTGCTGCTGCTAAAACGAAGGATAGCATTTGAAGAGGATGCACTTAATGAGCTTATAAGTAAAAATTAATCTAAATTAAAAAATTATGGATTGTAAATTCGGACACATTGAAATATTTGTCAACGACCCTCTAATATCAAAAGATTTTTACATCAATATTCTGGGTTTTGAGCTTGAAACAGTTCAGCATGAAAAATTCGTTTGGCTGAGATCAGGAAATTGCACATTTCTGCTCAGGCCCGGCAAACCTCCCGAAGCAGCAGGCAATTACCAGTCAGCCCGTGCGGGCTTTGTGCTTTATACAGATGATCTGGAAGAAACCGGGGCTGAGCTTCTGAAAAAGGGTTTAATGTTCAAAGGTACCGATGGCTCAGACAGGTGTCTGACATTTACTGACCCTGATGGAAACTGGTTTCAATTGGTAAACCCAAATGAACATTAGAAAACAAATGTTTATTTGCCGGTTAAGTTTTACATTTTAAAAAAGTTTTCAGTATTATACCGCTAGAATGAATATGCGAGTATTCATATTACTTTTTTCTACTGCATTTTAATTATTGTAATTGTTGTAAGTTTTTAACTATATTTACATAATTAATTAATTCTTTTTTATTGAAAAATTTTCTTTATGTAATTTTTGCGCTGCTGATTGTTACTTCGGTCTGTTCTTCACAAACAGACCCGTGCAGTATCGTATATAAGTCAGGAACCGGTATCCCAAAAACCAGGCTGATCGGTATTCACCAGAACCTGCTTCTTGTTTCTGATACTGGCGCTTATAAAATAGTAAACACAGATAAGATAGCAAGAATAAGATTTGATAACGGTAAGTACTGGAAAACAGGCGCAGCTTTCGGCGCCGGTATTGGCTTCGTTGGAGGTTTTTTGGTATACCAGATCTGGGGAAAGAAAAAAATAAAATTCCTGCCTAAAGATGCTACGCTTGGCGTAATTGGAATCTTTACCGTGCCCTGTGCGGTAATTGGCGGATTGATAGGTATGGCATTCAAGAACATTGATGTTTATGAACTGGCTAAACTGAACTCCTTTGTGAAAGCTAAAGAGATCAAATTTATTATGAAAGATCACGCGCAATACAAGTAATTTAGATTAAGCGCATATTTTTTTTGTAAAATTTTTTAGCCGGTTTATTCGGCTATTTTTATGTAATTCATAACAGCAAAAAGGGGAATATAAATTGAATATTGAGATCAAACCGATAGGCTTTGTGAAAAATTCACGGAATGAAGTTTCAGATGATTTCTGGGGAAATGTTATATCCGAAATTCACCTTGCGGATGAATTCAGCCCGGATGCTTTACAAGGTATTACTGATTTTTCTCATGCTGAGATAATTTTCTATTTTGATAAAGCAGATGGGTCAAAAGTGAATAAAGGCCTTCGCCATCCAAGGGATAACAAGAACTGGCCGCTTACAGGTATCTTCGCTATGAGGGCCAAAGACAGGCCAAATCACCTTGGACATACAATAGTGAAGATACTAAGAACTGAAGGCAATGTATTGTTTATTCAGGGTCTCGACGCAATTGATAATACTCCGGTTGTTGATATTAAACCGGTTATAAAAGAGTTTCTGCCGCGTGAGGAAGTAAACCAGCCGGCCTGGGTAAGTGAACTTATGAAAGACTACTGGAAGTGATCTTATTTATCAAGTCCTGAGACCTGAAAAATTTCGTAATATAATTTTAAATGATCTTTTAGCCGGTCCATAACTAATATGCCATCGCTATAAACTTCTTTTGAGAATTTTTCGGTCTGTACAATATGTTTTGATCCAACATCTGAGTTTCGTTCCTCGAACCTGATCAATTCTCCGTTGTTTACCCAATAAGCTGTATTGGTGTAGCCATAACCGCCGCTTGAAATAAAGCGGTACAGGAGATTGTTTCCTTGCAAGTAATAGTAAACAACCACAGTTTGACTGGCAGCAATATTGTATTCCGCCATTATTGCCAAAGGCGGGTTGTATTTTGGGATGAAATGGACTGCTCCATCAATTTCAATAACCGAATCTTCCTTCTGAAAATAATAATACGAAATTTTGGTATTTTGTATCCCGATTGCCCGTTCATTTCTGATACTATTTATAGTGTTTACAAATAGTTCACCCGGTATTCCCGCAGAATTTTTGATAAGGTTATCAACACTATCCGCATATGAATTCAGTTCCGTTACTATATTTTCGTTATTCTGCGAATAAACCGAAAACTGGATCAAAAGCAGCAGAATTATGTTAGTTTTCATATTTATTTAATTGTTTTATACAAATTTAGTCAAATTCGTTGATATTTATTCAATACTTATTTTGGTAAATTGTTCCCAGTACACCACTCCTTACATTGACATTAATTGAAAAAAGTGCTATTTTTGTATTCTTTTTAGGAAAATACAATGAAAAAAGCGATAGAAAAATCATTAAAAGCCACGCATTTTACGCATAATGACGAGGTTAATAAGAAATGGTATGTTGTAGATGCCAATGGCAAAACTCTTGGAAGATTTGCTTCAGAAGTAGCAAAGATAATTTGGGGCAAAAATAACCCCAGGTTTACTCCCAATGTTGATACCGGGGATTTTGTAATTGTTATTAATGCAGAAAAGGTCCGTTTGACAGGTAAAAGGGAATCACTTAAGGAATACAAACACCATTCTTTGTATCCGGGTGGACAGAAGATAAAGACTTTTAAAGAGCTTATCGCTACACATCCCGATAAGGTAATTACAAAGGCTGTAAAAGGTATGCTTCCAAAAACCAAGCTTGGGAACAAACTGATTACAAAGCTTAAAGTGTATGCAGGTGAGTCACATCCGCATACTGCACAAAACCCGATTGTAAAAAATATATAAAAAAATATAAATGGCAGTTACATATCACTTAGCTACAGGAAGAAGAAAAACATCAACAGCCAGGGTGTATTTAACAGAAGGCACCGGCAATGTTCAGATCAACACTAAAACAGGAAAGGATTTCTTTGGCAAGGATTCATTGTTAAAAGAAGCCCTTGAACCACTTTATACAGCTGATCTTGCAGGCAGATTTGATGTAAAAGTAAATGTTAACGGCGGCGGTGTTTCCGGTCAGATAGGCGCTATCAGGCTTGGAGTTGCTCGTGCTATATTGAAATATGACGCAAGCGTAAAACCGGCACTTAAGAAAGACGGGCTATTGACCAGGGATTCACGTATGGTTGAAAGAAAGAAACCCGGTCAGCCGAAAGCAAGAAAACGCTTCCAGTTCTCAAAACGTTAACAGAACTGTATTTTCATTTCATAGTTCAGAAGTTTTTTTAAAAGAAGTATTCAAATTTTCCCGCAGTTAATTCATACAGAATTTGTTGCGGGTTATTATTAATAAACCAATAAACATGTTTCCGGATCCGGCCCGACTTGTGTCCTTTAAAGCAAAGGATGTTTAGGCAGGAAGTGAAAGAAACAGAAGTGTCCCGGCTAGATTAGGACAGAAAACAAAAGGAGAAAATCATGAGAAACGTTTCAATAGAAGACCTGTTGCTCTCAGGCGCCCATTTCGGGCATTTAACCCGCCGCTGGAACCCCAAAATGAAAAAGTATATTTTCATGGAGCGAAACGGGATCCATATCATTGACCTCAAAAAAACACACGAACTTTTGCAGGAAGCGCAGAATTCCATTGCCAGGATAATTGGTGAAGGCAAGACAATTATGTTCGTGGGCACCAAAAAACAGGCAAAAGAAGTTGTTAAACAGGAAGCAGCGCGCTGCGGAATGCCGTACGTTACCGAAAGGTGGCTTGGAGGTATGTTAACAAATTTTGTTACTATCCGTAAAAGCATTAAAAGGTATAACAACATCGTAAAAATGGAAGCTGACGGCACTATCAACAACTACCAGAAAAAGGAAAGACTGATGCTTTCAAGAGAGAAAGATAAGCTCGAAAAAGTTCTTGGCGGTATTGTAAGTATGAATAAGCTTCCGGGAGCTATTTTCCTCATTGATGTAAAGAAAGAACATATCGCTGTTGATGAAGCAAGGAAATTGGGAATTCCAATTTACGCTATTGTTGATACAAACTGCGATCCTGATCTTATCGATTACCCGGTTCCCGCAAATGATGACGCGGTTAAATCAATAGAGCTTATTACAAGCTCAATTGCTGATACGATTGCCGATACCAAACAGACAATTGACGCGAAGAGAATGCAGCGTGAAGAAGAGGCGCAGAATACCAAAAAGGAAACTGCTGCGGCTGATGAAAGCGAAGGAATCGGAGTATCTTAATATTTAAGATACTTTGATAAGTTTTTAATTTGTAATGCTGTAAACAAATAATATTTAAAAAATAGTATAACTATAAAAGATAAGAATAATAAAAGGAGCATATTGTGGATATATCCTTAGACTTAGTTAAAAAGTTAAGAGAAAAAACAGGGGCAGGTATAGCTGACTGTAAAAAAGCTTTAATGGAATCAGATGGTGATATTGATAAAGCTATAGAATATTTAAGAAAAAAAGGCGCTGCTACTTCACAAAAAAGAAGTGACAGGGTCGCAAAAGAAGGGCTCATTTACGCAAGAGTTAACGAAGCAAGAAATGAAGCTGCTATTATTGAAGTGAATTGCGAAACAGACTTCGTAGCAAAAAGTGATACATTTAATGACCTTGCAAAATCAGCTGTTGAAGCGGTCTTTGCCGCCAAATCAGGTGATGTGAATGCTTTGCTTGGTGCTAAAGCAGCCGGCGGCAGCACTATGCAGCAGGTTATAGATGGCACTACAGCAAGCGTTGGCGAAAAGGTTGAGTTTAAACGCGCTGCATATTTTACATCAGTAGACGGATTTTTCTGTGATTACAATCATTTAGGCAACAAAGTTGCTTCATTGATAGAAATAACAGGCAAAGTAACCGATGAAGGTGTATCTTTAGGGAACGATCTTGCAATGCAGATAGTGGCTATGAAACCAATTACTATTGATAGAAGCGGCGTTAGCGCGGAAATGATAGAAAAGGAAAAAGAGATCTACAAAGTTCAGGCTATTAACGAAGGCAAACCTGAAAATATTGCAGATAGAATTGCAACCAATAAGGTTGAAAAATTCTATGAAGAAAACTGCCTTGTTGAGCAGGAATTTGTTAAAGAGCCGGGCAAAACTGTAAATGACGTTATCAAAACGGTTTCAGGACTTTCCGGAAGCGACTATAAAGTAAAAACCATGGTTCGCTATCAGCTTGGCGAAACTATAAGCGCATAAACATTTTTTTAGCAGGCTTAATTTCTATTAAGCCTGCTTTTTTATACCCTGAAAAAATTGGCTGCTAAGAAAGAACTTAAATATAAACGTGTGCTGTTAAAACTGAGCGGTGAGTCGCTCAGCGGAGATGCCCATACAGGGATTGATGTAAACATTCTTAATTACCTTACCGCTGAAATCAAAAAAGTATATGATCTTGGTGTTGATGTAGGCCTGGTTATCGGGGGCGGCAACATCTACCGCGGACTTTCTGCGCAGGCGCAGGGCATAGATGCCGTTACCGGTGATTATATGGGAATGCTTGCTACAATCATTAATTCTCTGGCGCTTCAGAACTCTCTCGAAAAAGCCGGAATGCCCACAAGGCTGCTTTCAGCAATAGATATGAACAAAATAGCGGAACCATTCCTGAGAAGAAGGGCTATGCGCCATTTTGAAAAGCGCAGGATAGTTATATTTGGCGCAGGAACCGGGAATCCGTACTTTACCACAGATACAGCCGGCGCTTTAAGAGCGCTTGAAGTATGCGCTGATGTTATTTTAAAGGGGACAAGGGTTGATGGAGTTTATGACGCTGACCCTGAAACCAATAAAAACGCTGTAATGTATGAAAACATTACTTTTGGTGACGCGCTGAACAAGAACCTGAAAGTTATGGATATGACCGCCTTTGCTTTATGCCGTGAAAATAACATCCCCATTATCGTCTTTAATATGAACAAAGAAGACAATTTCAGGGATATAGTTCTTGGCAAAAAAGTAGGCACATTTGTACATAATTAAGTTGCTAATTCACCGTGTTTTTTATTGTTAATATTCATTATTTTTACAGGCAGTAAGTTTAATTTTATACAGAAATTATATGATCAAAGATATAATCAAAGAAACAGATATTAAGATGCACAAAGCTTCAGAGCATTTGCGCAATGAACTGGTAAGAATAAGAACAGGCAAAGCTACAACTAACCTGCTGGATGGAATTAAAGTTGATTATTACGGTACGCTTACGCCAATCAGCCAGGTAGGAAATTTAAGTACGCCTGATATCCACACAATTACAGTGCAATGCTGGGATAAAACAGCTATGCCCGCAGTCGAAAAAGCTATTCTTAATTCTAACCTGGGATTAAATCCTATAAATGACGGAAACGTTATAAGGATACCTATCCCTACCTTAAATGAAGAACGAAGAAAAGAGCTTGTAAAACTTGTCAAAAAACTCGCCGAAGAGGGTAAGATCGCTGTAAGGAATGTAAGACGGGACGAAATTGAAAGACTTAAAAAGGCCGAAAAAGACGAGCACTTTTCTGAAGACGACCGTAAACACGCCGAAGGCGAGATCCAGAAACTAACCGATAAGCATATAAAAGAAATAGACCTTTTAGTTGTTCAAAAAGAAAAAGAAATAATGGAAGTCTGATCTCATTTTTCACCGGGGTCATTTCCGATTTTAAATGAAATATTTTTGGTCTATAATTTATAGTTTCCTTTTCCTGCCCGTATTCTGGCTGGCCGCGAGATCTTTATCCCTTTTTAACAATAAGTTGAAGGCGGGATTCAAAGGAAGAAAAGGATTGTTTAAATACCTTAAACCAAAGGTATTAACACTTGACCCCTCAAAGAAAAACATTCTGATACATTGCGCTTCGCTGGGCGAGTTTGAGCAGGCAAAACCCATTATTGATGAGCTTGATAAAACCAATAAATATAATTTTATCATTTCATTTTTTTCGCCTTCGGGATTCAATCATTCTAAAATTGATACGCCTCTTAAGTCAAAAATTATCAAAACATACCTGCCCTATGACACACCGCCCGCTGTAAAGAAATTTCTTGATATTACAAATCCCGCAGCGGTTATATTTATAAAATATGACCTTTGGATGAACCTTCTGAAAGAGCTTAAAGAGCGCAATACCTATACTATGGTCGTTAATTCAGCTTTTGATCTCCGCCGCTTTAAATGGAAATTTCCCTTAAGCCTTTCATACAAGAAAACTATCTACGAGTTTGTTGATGTTATAGGTGTAACCGATGAAGAAGACAGGCTGCATTTCAGAAAACTTATGAAAGGCACCGATTCAGAGATCGTGGTTTTTGGCGATACTAAGTATGAACGTATAAGTAAAGCAAAAGAAGTATCAAGCGACAAAGCCCTTATAAACGGAAACGTTCTTACCGATAAAAATGTATTTGTAGTAGGCAGTTCATGGGATAAAGATGATGATGTGATATTCCCGGTGATAGATAAAATAAGCTCAAACGGACTCTCGGAGGAATTATCCCTGGTAACTATACTCGCACCGCATGAACCCACCGAGGATACACTTGACCAGATCGAATACGATATACACGAAAAATACCCGCATATAAAAAGTATCAGGTATTCAGAGCTGAATAAATATGAAGGCGAGAACCTGATAATTATTGACTGCATTGGTATATTAATGGGACTTTATAAATACGCTCATGTTGCGTATGTTGGCGGCGGTTACCAGACCGGTATGCATAATGTGCTTGAGCCCGCAGGTTACGGAATTCCCGTAATGTTTGGAGATGAAAAACTCTCCGAAGATGCCGAGCATCTGATCAAAAACGGCGGGGGAATAGCAGTTGAAGATTCCAAGGAGCTGTTTAAATCACTGGTAAACCTGCTGCGCAAGAATGAATACAGGTATGAAGTGGGTAAGAAGTCACTTTCTGTATTTGACCGCAAGAACGAAGCCTCAAAAAAAATAGCGGAAGTTATTAATAACCAAATATAAACTCTTTTGTCATTCCTGCCTGCCTTGTCTCTAAGGCGAAGGCTGGAATTTTTATTGTAAGTAGCCATCATCCAAACTAGTAATTAAGCATTAAAAAACAATATATGTTCGATCGTACTAAATTTTTTGAAGAATCACTTAACGAGAGCGCTGAAACCAAGCTTGCCATACTAAAACATTGCCGCGTAGATGTTTATAAGGCAATTGATATCATGAACGAAAGTATTAAATCCGGCGGAAAGATACTGTTCTGCGGCAATGGCGGCTCCGCCGCGGACTCCCAGCACTTAGCAACGGAGTTCATTATCAGACTCTCACACGATATAACACGCCCCGCAATCGGCGCAATTGCGCTTACTACCGATTCCAGCCTGCTTACAGCAGGAGCTAATGATATTGGCTATGATAACGTATTTGCAAGGCAGGTCGAAGGACTAGGCTCAAAAGGCGATGTACTTATTGGTATTTCTACGAGCGGAAATTCTGTAAGTATAATAAAAGCTTTTGAGGCGGCTAAATCTAAGGGAGTGAAGACGATCGCTTTTCTTGGAGGTACCGGCGGTAAAATTAAAGGTACGGCTGATTGCGAAATTATCATTCCTTCAAACAATACCCAGCGCATCCAGGAAGGGCATATTACAATAGGCCATATTATTTGTGAAAGTGTTGAGAGGGAATTGTACTCTTAATTGCGGAATTTGATTTTTCTTGGATTGCACTGACTTTGTCAGTGCTAATGGATGCATTGACACAGTCAATGCACTCCAAAAAAGAAATATGAATCAACTTGTATTAAACTTCGCATTCTTATCAACTCTTACAACACTGCTTAATAACATCTGCATCCTCAAATAACTTACCACTTTATTCTTAAGCAATTCGTTATTTGTCACCTCACGTGATTTATCTTCCTGCCTGAATTCAATTGTATGCCTTGCCAGCTGACTCAGCACGTTAACATTCGGTGTAGCCAAGTTAAACGCAACAAGCAGAGTTAATATTAAAAATGCCTTTTTCATATGGGTAAATCTATGTTATATTTTTGAATAAATCAATTCTCTAAATACTCTTTACATCCATTTTCGTAAATTGATTTTTCCATCAGTATTATTTTATTTAACAGATTCTCATCCAGTTCAATCAAACTTAGCTTTTCAAACATCTTGTCGCATAACTTAAGAATATTTTTACTGTTCTTAATTTCGTTCTTGAATTCATTCACAAATTTATCAGTTGTAAGGAATTTATCATTTTGCTGCTTTATAAAGCCAATTGATTCAAGCTTTGCAATACCATGGGCGAGTTCATCGTAATTGAAAATGGAATGATTTATGTAGTCACCCGAAGCAATGATATCCCTGACTGAAAACAAATGTTTTTCCCCTGAAGTTAACATTGAAGCCAGAATCCAGGCATCACTCCATTGCCATTGCCATTCCCATTTGATTAAGCTCAATTACTTCTTCTCAACAATCGCTTTCAAATTCTTTAATCCTGTATCAAGATCATTTCCAATTGATTCATCCATATTCATAATGACAGTCATCAGATTCATAGGGTAGGGCATAGTGCCGTAAAAAACCCATTTAACCTTGGTCTGGTCAGTACCCGCGGGTGCAAACGACATATACGCTGACGCAGTTGATTCAAATGGCTTCTTAAACCTGATCTCATAATCGATCCGTTCGCCATCTTTAATCGCTTTGATCTCCTGTTCACCTGCGCCGACATCACTTGAGTCGCTTTCCCATGCGGAAATAAACCCGGGTGTGCCATCAGTTCCTGTGAATGTTTTCTGCATGTGCGGGTCCAGTGAAGCCCACTTGCTGAAATCATTCTGGTTTTTTAAGTACTTGGTGTACTCAAATACTTCCTGCTTGGGTTTATTAATAACAATTTCTCTGCCTACTTCATAATCTTTCTTGATAAACAAAGCCGCAATCAAAGGAACCGTGATGATGATTACCACAATAATTACTAACCATTTTAAAATTTTCGTGCTTATAAAGAATTTAGTTATTGGAATATTGAACAGGAGAGCTCTTAATATTTCGAATATAAACAGAGATTTAAGAATTTTCAATAGAATTGATTGGAAGATTTCAATTGCGGCTAAAGCCGCATCTTTTCTGCTTCAACATAACTCCGCTCTAAAGAGCGGAGCTACTCAAACATATATTTTTGAGTATTCAGGATGCTTTATTGCGCAGTCACTTAGCTTTTTGAGTAGCCACGAGCTTTAGCTCGTGGTAGCAATAAAAGTAAAAAAACGGCTTTAGCCTCAATTCAGAATTGCAAAAAATTACATGCGATGTCAGTTCGCCTAGGCGAATTACGACATGACGCTTAAATAAGCTTGCTTTCATAATTAGTTCAACTATTTCAACAACTTCTACCTCACCCCCTGACCCCCTCTCCTTTTAGGAGAGGGCGAACTATATTTCGAGGATTTGGCTCTCCCTCTCCTCACAGGAGAGGGAGCCGGGGGGTGAGGTTTACAAAGCGACCCCACCCTAACCCTCCCCGAAGGGGAGGGAACAAATCCCTGATTCATTTTTGCTTTCTTACTGCCCTTAGTGACTTGGTGGTGAAGGCTTTTGCTTTTCATTGCAATAACTCCGCAATTTGATTATTTTACACCACATATGGCAAAAAGATTATTTTTACTTGACGGTATGGCGCTTGCTTACCGGGCTTATTTTTCTATGATACGCACCCCTCTGATAAACAGCAAGGGAGTGAATACTTCAGCTATTTTCGGCTTTGTGAACACGCTGAATAAGCTGATTGATGACGAAAAGCCCGACTACATCGCCGTGGCTTTTGATACATCGGAGCCTACATTCAGGCATAAGCAGTTCCCTGACTACAAAGCAACCCGTGAGGCCATGCCAGATGACCTTAGACCGCAGATTGGCAAGATAAAAGAGGTTATTTCGGCATATAATATCCCTATGATCGAATCACACAGCTATGAAGCTGATGATATCATAGGTACTCTGGTTAAACGGGCTGAAAAAGAGGGTGTAAAGAGCTTTATGGTGACCTCTGATAAAGACTATATGCAGCTTATCAACAAGAATATTATGATGTATAAGCCCGCTCGAAGCGTGCTTGGACAAAAGGTTGCTGAAATTGAGGTCATAGGACCGGATGGCGTTAAGGAAAAATTCGGGGTTGGACCCGAAAAAGTAACCGATATTCTTGCCCTGATGGGAGATAAGGTTGATAACATTCCCGGCGTAAAGGGGATTGGTGAAAAAACTGCATCTGCACTGATACAGGAATACGGTTCACTTGAAAATCTGTACAAGAACATTGATAAAATTACGAAACCCAAGCTGAAAGAGAATCTCATCAACTGCAAAAATGATGCATTTGTATCTAAAGAGCTTGCGACTATTCATACTGAAATGCCGCTCAAGATCGATTTTCATACCTTAACTTATTCAGAAAAGAATGTTGCACTGCTTGAGAAAATGTTTTCGGAGTTTGAGTTTAAGTCCCTTTTAAAAAAGCTGCTTGGGGCTGCTGAGCAAAACGTAAATATACAGGCTGTTTCAGTTGAAGAACCTGCCGAAG